>NZ_PGTB01000422.1 GCF_002786325.1 Pseudooceanicola lipolyticus
CCAGCTGTGCCAGCGCCGCCTGGGCTGAAACCGGCCCGCCGGTATCGCACAGATGCGCCAGCCGGCGCAGGGTGGAGACCGGCAGGGTCGACACCGCGTCCAGCCGGGAATCCGGGCGGCCATCGGCGGGCAGCACCGCCAGCGCGATGCCCTTGCGCCGCGCCAGCGCCTCGACCTGCTGGATGCCGTATTGCCAATAGGGGATGCCGCCGATCAAGCGAATCAGGATGCCCGTCGCGCCCTCGAGCGTTTGCTCGACATAGGTATCGACCGACAGCGGATGTTTCAGCGCCGCCAGATTGGCCAGGCGCAAGCTGGGCAGCGCCGATCCGCCCTCGCGCGCCCGATGCCAGCCCGCGGCGAAGGCGCCGAGATCGCTGTCGGAGAAGGACAGCACCACCAGATCGGCCGGGTTCTGGCCCAGGTCGGTCGGGGTATCGGTTTCCTCCAGCCCGTGGCTTTCGCGGAAGACGACATGCATGGAGTCAGGCCCTCCGGCGCGGTCGCGGGCCGGCGCCGGGATCCTGTCGCGTTCCGGCGGCCGGATCGCCTACCCGCCGCGACAACCGCAAGCCGCTTGCCCCATGCCCGGCCTCACGGCGCGCAACGCC
>NZ_PGTB01000423.1 GCF_002786325.1 Pseudooceanicola lipolyticus
CGGCGCCGGCGAGGCCGACCGCGCGGTGCGCAGCGCCCGCAGCGATGCCGAGACCAGCGGCGAGATCGTCCGCGAAACCGTCGCGGCCATGGGCGAGATCGAGACAAGCGCCGAACAGATCGGCCGGATCATCGGGGTGATCGACGATATCGCCTTTCAGACCAACCTGCTGGCGCTGAATGCCGGGGTCGAGGCGGCGCGCGCCGGCGAGGCCGGGCGCGGCTTTGCCGTGGTGGCCTCGGAGGTGCGCAACCTGGCGCAACGCTCGTCGGGAGCGGCCAAAGAGATCAAGGCGCTGATCTCGACCTCGTCCAGCCATGTCGGCCGCGGCGTCAGGCTGGTTAACCAGACCGGCGAAGCGCTGGGCACCATCGTCACCTCGGTGGCGCATATCGCCGATCTGGTGTCGTCGATCGCCACCGCCTCGGCCGAGCAATCCAGCGGCATTGGCGACATCAACGCCGGCGTCGGCCAGCTGGACCGGGTCACCCAGCAGAACGCGGCGATGGTGGAGGACGCCACCGCCGCCAGCCACGCCCTGCGCCAGGAGGCCGACGCGCTGACCGGGCTGGTGCGCCGGTTCCGCGTCGAGCGCACCGCCAGTCCGG
>NZ_PGTB01000424.1 GCF_002786325.1 Pseudooceanicola lipolyticus
GCCGTTTTTACACTACTTCGCCACGCCGTCTAAAAGCGAACAAACAGCATAAAGTTACAAATTGCACTCCTCCATCCCTCCGCCGCCACTGGGGCCGGGCGCGAGATACGCCTACGCGCGCTCGCCGCGGATGCGGCGGGCGAGCTGGATGTCTTTGGGCATGATGGTGACGCGCTTGGCGTGGATGGCGCAGAGGTTGGTGTCCTCGAACAGACCGACGAGGTAGGCCTCGGCGGCCTCCTGGAGCGCCAGGACGGCGTGGCTCTGGAACCGCAGATCCGTCTTGAAGTCCTGAGCGATCTCACGGACCAGGCGCTGGAAGGGCAACTTCCGGATCAGCAGCTCCGTGCTCTTCTGGTACTTGCGGATCTCGCGCAGCGCCACGGTGCCGGGCCTGTACCTGTGGGGCTTCTTCACGCCGCCGGTCGTCGGCGCCGACTTCCTCGCCGCCTTGGTGGCGAGCTGCTTGCGCGGGGCCTTGCCTCCGGTGGACTTGCGGGCGGTCTGCTTCGTACGAGCCATCCTCCTCTGCTCTCTTCTTCCTCTGCGCGGCGGGGCAACGCTTTTTGGTTGCCTGGACGGAACAAACTCTCTGCGGATGCCAGGAC
>NZ_PGTB01000058.1 GCF_002786325.1 Pseudooceanicola lipolyticus
CGAGGCGCCGCGCAGCAAGCCCGCCAGCCCCGCGCCCTCGCGCAAGGAGATGGACAATGACCGCGACCAGCGGTCGAACCGTGGCAAGGGCCGCGACGATGGCCGCCGCGCCGGCAAGCTGACGCTGAACCAGGCTCTGTCCGGTGGCGAAGGCGGGCGGCAGCGGTCGATGGCCGCGATGAAGCGCAAGCAGGAGCGCGCCCGCCAGAAGGCGATGGGTGGCCCGGTCGAGCGCGAAAAGGTCGTGCGCGACGTGCAGGTGCCCGAGGCGATCATGGTGTCGGAGCTGGCCAACCGCATGGCCGAGCGTGTCGCCGACGTGGTCAAGGCGCTGATGCAGAACGGCATGATGGTCACCCAGAACCAGTCCATCGACGCCGATACCGCCGAACTGATCATCGAGGAATTCGGCCACAAGATCGTCCGCGTGTCGGATTCCGACGTGGAACAGGTGATCCAGACCGAAGAGGACAAGCCCGAGGATCTGGTCTCGCGCCCGCCGGTCATCACGATCATGGGCCATGTCGACCACGGCAAAACCTCGCTGCTGGACGCGATCCGCAACGCCAAGGTGGTTTCGGGCGAGGCCGGTGGCATCACCCAGCATATCGGCGCCTACCAGGTGACCACCGATGGCGGGCAGGTGCTGACCTTCCTCGACACGCCGGGCCACGCTGCCTTTACCTCGATGCGGTCGCGCGGTGCGCAGGTTACCGATATCGTGGTGCTGGTGGTGGCCGCCGATGACGCGGTGATGCCGCAGACGGTCGAGGCGATCAACCACGCCAAGGCGGCCGGAGTGCCGATGATCGTGGCGATCAACAAGGTCGACAAGCCGGATGCGAACCCGCAAAAGGTGCGCACCGACCTGCTGCAACACGAAGTCATCGTCGAAGAGATGTCGGGCGAGGTGCAGGATGTCGAAGTTTCGGCCCATACCGGGCAGGGGCTGGACGATCTGCTGGAAGCAATTGCGCTGCAGGCCGAGCTCCTGGAACTGAAGGCCAACCCCGAACGGTCGGCCCAGGGTGCGGTGATCGAAGCACAGCTGGATGTGGGCCGCGGCCCGGTGGCCACGGTTCTGGTTCAGAACGGCACGCTGCGCCAGGGCGATATCTTTGTCGTCGGCGAACAGTGGGGCAAGGTCCGCGCGATGGAGAACGACAAGGGCGAGCGCGTCAAAGAGGCGGGCCCGTCGGTGCCGGTCGAGGTGCTGGGCCTGAACGGCACGCCCGAGGCGGGCGATGTGCTGAACGTGGTGGAAACCGAGGCACAGGCGCGCGAGATCGCGGAATATCGCGAAAGCGCCGCCAAGGAGAAACGCGCCGCAGCCGGGGCCGCAACCACGCTTGAACAGCTGATGGCCAAGGCCAAGGAAGACGAGAACGTCGCCGAACTGCCAATTCTGGTGAAGGCCGACGTGCAGGGCTCGGCCGAGGCGATCGTTCAGGCGATGGAAAAGATCGGCAACGAGGAAGTGCGCGTTCGCGTGCTTCACTCCGGGGTTGGCGCCATCACCGAAACCGATGTCGGCCTGGCCGAAGCTTCGGGTGCGCCGATCATGGGCTTCAACGTCCGGGCCAATGCCTCGGCACGCAACACCGCCAACCAGAAGGGTGTGGAGATCCGGTATTATTCGGTGATCTACGACCTGGTCGACGATGTGAAGAAAGCCGCCAGCGGCCTGCTGAGCGCCGAGATCCGCGAAAACTTCATCGGCTATGCCGAGATCAAGGAAGTGTTCAAGGTGTCGGGCGTCGGCAAGGTGGCGGGCTGTCTGGTGACCGAAGGTGTGGCGCGACGCTCGGCCGGTGTGCGTCTGCTGCGCGACAACGTGGTGATCCACGAAGGCACGCTGAAGACGCTGAAACGCTTCAAGGACGAAGTGTCCGAAGTGCAGTCGGGTCAGGAATGCGGCATGGCATTCGAGAATTATGACGATATCCGCCCGAAGGATGTGATCGAGATATTCGAGCGGGAAGAAGTCGAACGCAATCTCGACTGATTTGCGACAATCCAAAGAAATCCCGGCGCTTGCGCCGGGATTTTTTACGCAGCGTTAACTTCTGATGCGGAATCAAAAAAAGGCACGGTGGCGTACCGTGCCTTTTTACTTCCAGTGCCGTAAGGGCTTAGGCCGCTTTGGTGACCGGCTGACCCTTATAGATGGTATTGCCAACCCGTACCGAAATCTTTCCGTCCGGGAAGGTCTTTACCAGCATTCCCTGGACAGAAACACAAGTTCCAACCGTGATAGTACGTAGCATGATGTCCAATCCTCCCCAAAGGAAAAGAGACGCTTTCAGTGTTGTACAAATTTATTGTCAAATTCTTAATTTGGCGAGACAAAGTTTCGTACAAATTTGATCAAAATTCCGGCATACTGTGCTATCTTGCTTCTCGGAAAGGCAATTTGTGAACGATTCGGCGAAATTCCGCCGGCGTCACAACCAGTCCCGAAGCACCGGGATCAGCGGAATGTCCGCCGGTGGCATCTCGTAGTCGCGGAGATTCGCTGCGCGTACCCATGCCAGGCGCTGGCCCTCGCGTGATGTGGGGATCCCCTCCCATTTGCGGCAGGCAAACAGCGGCATCAGCAGATGGAACGCGTCATAGCTGTGGCTGGCAAAGGTCAGCGGCGCCAGGCACGACGCCCAGGTGTTGATCCCTAGTTCTTCCTGCAACTCGCGGATCAACGCGGCTTCGGGCGTTTCGCCCGGTTCAACCTTGCCGCCGGGAAATTCCCACAGCCCCGCCATCGACTTGCCTTCGGGGCGCTGCGCCAACAGCACCCGCCCGTCGATATCGATCAGGGCGGCTGCGGCCACCAGAACCGTTTTCACGACCGGTAATCCGCGTTGATGTCGATATAGCCATGCGTCAGGTCGCAGGTCCAGACCGTGGCCTTGCCCTGCCCCAGGCCGATTTCGACCTCGATCACCAGTTCCTGGCCCTTCATATAGGCCGCGGCTTCGGCCTCGGAATAATCCGGGCTGACCCAGCCTTTCTCGGCCACCAGGATGTCGCCAAAGCGGATGCCCAGCAGATCGCGGTCAGCCGGGGCACCGGATTTGCCGATGGCCATGACGATACGGCCCCAGTTCGGGTCTTCCCCGGCGATGGCGGTCTTGACCAGCGGCGAATTGGCAATCGCCATGGCATGGGTCTTGGCATCGGCATCCGAGGTCGCGCCGGTCACCCGTATCTCGACAAACTTGCTGGCGCCTTCGCCGTCGCGCGCCACCTGCTGGGCAAGATCCAGCAGCACTTCGTGCAGTGCCGACTCGAATGTCGCATCGCTGGTGGCATCGACGCCGGACGCCCCGGTGGCGCACAGCATCAGGCTGTCCGAGGTCGAGGTGTCGCTGTCGACGGTGACGCAATTGAAAGTGGTATCGGCATGCGCCGCCAGCAGGCGTTGCAGCGTCGCCTGCTCCACCCTGGCATCGGTAAAGACATAGGACAGCATGGTTGCCATGTCGGGCGCGATCATGCCCGAGCCCTTGGCGATCCCGGCGATGGACACGGTTTTACCGTCGATTTCAACCTGGCGTACCGCACCTTTCGGAAAGGTATCGGTGGTCATGATCGCCTTGGCCGCCGCAGTCATGCCGCCGGCCTCGGCCGAGGCGGTCAGGTCTTCCAGCTTGGCGATGATCTTCTCATGCGGCAGCGGCTCGCCGATCACCCCGGTCGAGGCGGTGAACACCCGCGACTCGGGCAGGCCGGCCACCTCGGCCACCGCCCGGGTCAGTTCCGTCACCGACATCTGGCCGCGCTGGCCGGTAAAGGCATTGGCATTGCCGGAATTGACCAGGATCGCCGCGCCGCCGGAACTGTCGCCGCCAATCTTGGCCTGGCAATCCAGCACCGGAGCCGAGCGGGTGGCCGAGCGGGTGAACACGCCGGCCACCGAGGTGCCCGGATCCAGAAGCGCCAGCATCACGTCGGTTCGCCCGCTATAGCGCACGCCGGCGGCCACGGTGGCAAAACGGACCCCGCCGATCACAGGAAGATCGGGAAATTGTGCGGGGGCTAGCGGGGAAACCGGCAGCGCTTTGGCCATGGATCAGTTCCGGACGATGTCGAGATTCTGCAGGATCGCCGGGTCGAGATCCTCGATCTCGGGCCGTTCGATCTCGGCCGCGGCGGTCAGTTCTTCGACCTTCTGCTGCACCGCCTGCTGACGCAGGGTCTGGGCGATCTCGTCCTGCACGCTTTCCAGGGCCGGCGCTTCGGCCTGGCGCTTGTCATTCAGTTTGACCAGATGCCAGCCGAACTGGGTTTGCACCGGCTCCGAGACCTGGCCGGGTTCCAGCGCGACCACCGCCGCCTCAAATTCCGGCACCATGGCGCCGGGGCCGAACCAGCCCAACTCGCCGCCGCTGGGCCCGGATGGGCCGGTCGATTTGGCCTTGGCGGTTTCGGCAAAGTCGGCACCGCCGTCCAGTTCGGTCTTGATGGCGCTGGCCTCTTCCTGGGTTTCCACGAGAATGTGAGAGGCGTTGAACTCGTCGCCGCCAAACCCATCGCCATATTCGGCGTCATAGGCGGCCTGGATGTCCTCTTGGCTGGCGGCGTCGCTCATGATCGCTTCGATCTCTTCGGCGGCCAGCAGCGACCGGCGCTCGTTTTCCAGCGATAGGGTCACATGTTTGGGCGCTTCGTCGCCATGCGCCTGTTCCAGGGCGCTTTGCTGAATCAGCTGATCCAATATGGCGTTATACAGAACATCCGGCGGCAGCTGGCGGTATTGCTGCGGCAGGGTGGCGTGGGCGAGGATCATATGTCCAAGGGTGATTTCCGCGCCGTTCACACGGGCGACGACCGTGTCAGCATCGGGTTCGGCCATGGCCGGAACCGGCAGAGCCAGAGCCGCAGCCAGCCCCAGCGCCGGCAGAAATGTGAAACCTTTGGGCATGCAATCCCTCCTATTCCTGCGCCTCGACGGGGCGCGCCGTTGACACTCTCATACCTGCCCCTTACATCGCGGTGTGGCCTTGGCAGGGCCGGAGTTCGCCCCTGTATCTATGGGCAGAGCGAAGTGCGGGCAAGCCTGCGAAAACAACGATTACGTTAGATCGGCTGGAGAGATCATGCTGGGTATCGGAACACTCGCCAAAAAGGTGTTCGGCACACCGAACGACCGCCGGATCAAGGCAGTGCGCCCGCTGGTCGACAAGATCAACGCCCTGGAAGCCGATTTCGAACCGCTGAGCGATGACGATCTCAAGGCGAAGACCCAGGAATTGATCAAGCGCGCCAGCGACGGCGAAAGCCTGGACGACCTGCTGCCCGAAGCCTTTGCCAATTGCCGCGAGGCGGCGAAACGGGCGCTGGGCCTGCGTGCCTTCGACACGCAGCTGATGGGCGCGATCTTTCTGCATCAGGGCAACATCGCCGAACAGAAAACCGGCGAAGGCAAAACCCTGACCGCAACCTTTGCCGCCTATCTCAACGCGTTGTCCGGCAAGGGCGTGCACGTGGTCACGGTGAACGAATACCTGGCCAAGCGCGACGCAGAATGGATGGGCAAGGTCTATGGCGCGCTGGGCATGAAGGCCGGCGTGATCTGGTCGGAGATGCCCGCCGACGAGAAGTTGGCCGCCTATGAAAGCGACATCACCTTCGGCACCAATAACGAATTCGGCTTCGACTATCTGCGCGACAACATGAAGTCCGAGCTGAAGGACGTGTTCCAGAAGCATCATTACTTTGCCATCGTCGACGAGGTGGACTCGATCCTGATCGACGAGGCGCGGACGCCGCTGATTATCTCGGGCATGGCGCAGGACCGGTCGGACCTGTACCAGACCATCGACACCGTCATCCCGCAGCTGACCGACGAGCATTACACCATCGACGAAAAGCAACGCTCGGTCACCTTCACCGACGAGGGCAACGAGTTCCTCGAAGACCAGTTGAAGGCGCGGGGGATGCTGGAAGAGGATCAGACCCTCTACGATCCCGAAAGCACGACCATCGTGCACCACGTCAACCAGAGCCTGCGTGCGCACAAGCTGTTCCAGAAAGACAAGGATTACATCGTCCGCGACGGCAGCGTCGTGCTGGTCGATGAATTCACCGGCCGGATGATGCCGGGGCGGCGGCTGTCGGACGGGCTGCATCAGGCGATCGAGGCGAAAGAGGGCGTGCAGATCAAGCCCGAGAACGTGACCATGGCCTCGGTCACCTTCCAGAACTATTTCCGCCTGTACGACAAGCTGGCCGGCATGACCGGCACCGCGATCACCGAGGCCGAGGAATTCCAGGAGATCTATGGCCTGGGCGTGGTGGAAGTGCCCACCAACCTGCCGATCTCGCGCGTCGATGAAGACGACCAGGTCTATCGCACCGCGGTCGAGAAATACGAGGCGATGATCGCCGAGATCAAGAAGGCGCACGAGAAAGGCCAGCCGGTCTTGGTGGGCACCACCTCGATCGAAAAATCGGAAATGCTCAGCCAGATGCTGAAGAAAGAGTCGATTCCGCACAACGTGCTGAACGCCCGGCATCACGAGCAGGAGGCCAAGATCATTGCCGAGGCCGGGCGCCTGGGCGCGGTGACCATCGCCACCAACATGGCCGGGCGCGGCACCGACATCCAGCTGGGCGGCAATGTCGAAATGAAGGTGCTGGAAGCGCTGACCGAAAACCCCGAGGCCGATCCCGAACTGTTGCGCGCCGAGGAAGAGGCCAAGCACGCCGCCGAAAAGCAGAAGGTGCTGGAAGCCGGGGGCCTGTGTGTCATCGCCTCGGAACGGCATGAAAGCCGCCGTATCGACAACCAGCTGCGCGGCCGGTCCGGGCGCCAGGGTGATCCGGGCCGCACGGTGTTCTTTCTCAGCCTCGAAGACGACCTGATGCGCATCTTCGGGTCGGAACGGCTGGACAAGGTGCTGAAGACGCTGGGTATGAAAGAGGGCGAAGCCATCGTTCATCCCTGGGTCAACAAGTCGTTGGAGCGGGCGCAGGCCAAGGTCGAGGGCCGCCATTTCGACGCGCGCAAGCAGCTGCTGAAATTCGACGACGTGATGAACGACCAGCGCAAGGTGATCTTCCGCCAGCGCCGCGAGATCATGGAAGCCGAAGACGTTTCGGAAATTGCCGCCGACATGCGCAACCAGGTCATCGATGACCTGATCGACGAATTCATGCCGCCGAAAACCTATGCCGAACAGTGGGATACCGAGGGCCTGTATGCGCAGGTGATCGAAAAGCTGGGCATCGACGTGCCGGTGATGGAATGGGCCGCCGAAGATGGCGTGGACGATGACGAGATCCGCGAACGCCTGGCCAAGGCAGCCGACGAACATATGGCGAAAAAGGCCGCCTCTTTCGGTGTCGAGCAGATGCGCACCATCGAAAAACAGGTGTTGCTGGACACGATCGATACCAACTGGCGCGAACATCTGCTGACGCTGGAACACCTGCGTTCGGTGATCGGCTTTCGGGGCTACGCCCAGCGCGATCCGCTGAACGAATACAAGAACGAGGGCTTCCAGCTGTTCCAGAGCATGCTGGACAGCCTGCGCGAGGGCGTGACCCAGAAACTGGCCCATGTCCGCATCGTCAGCGAGGAAGAACAGCGGCGCATGTTGCAACAGTTGTTCGCCCAGCAGGCGCAGGAAGCAGGCCAGCCGATGGCCGCCGCGCAGCCGGTGCCGGCAGGTGCCGAAGCGGCCAGCCCGGCGCAGCCGGCGGCGGTGGATCAACCGGCGGTGGGCTTTGTCGAAGACGATCCGTCGACCTGGGGCAATCCGGGCCGGAACGAGAAATGCCCCTGCGGCAGCGGCAAGAAGTTCAAGCATTGTCACGGGCGTCTGGCCTGACGCCCTGCCTTTATCTCGCCTGAATGACTCCTAACCTTGGCCCGCTTTGGCTGAGATAGCTCAACCTGAACAACGCGAAGGCGGAGAGGGGTATGAGCAAAAAGGGTCTGTATGCAACTGCGGCAGGGACCGTGGCCTGTGCCTTGGCAATCGGCTATGTGATGCAGGAAACCGGTGAAATGCCGGGGACCAGGTCGGCCCCGGTGCTGGCCCCTGCGCCGGTCGAACAGGCCACGCTCGCCCCGCAACACGGCGTCAATGACCTGGATCTGGACGGCATCAGCCTGACCTCGGCGCCCAACACGCCGGATCTCGGGGACCTGCTGGACCCGATCGTCGGACTGGCTGCGTTCAACCCCAAAATCCCCGCCCAGGACATGCCTGGTCTGGAGACGCCGCAACTGGGCTGCGAGGTGAGCGCCAACGCCGCGCCGGCGCCAATGGCCTCGGTCGCGCTGTCCATCGACGCGCCCTGCAACCGCAACCAGCGGGTGACGATCCACCATACCGGCATGATGGTGACCGAAACCACCGATGAGGACGGGGCACTGAGCGCGACCTTTCCGGCGCTTAGCCCCAAGGCCGTGTTCATCGTGGAATTCGAGGATGGTATGGGCACCGTGGTCACCGCCGATGTGCCCGAGCTGAAAGAATTTGACCGCGTCGTGCTGCAATGGCAGGGCGATAGCGGCTTCCAGATCCACGCCCGCGAATTCGGCGCCGCCTATGGCACCCCGGGGCATGTCTGGTCGGGCGATAGGGCGCAGGCCGACGCGGGTGGCGCGGTGATGCAACTGGGCGCACGCGACACGCTGACCCCCTATCTGGCCGAGGTTTATACCTATCCCACCGGCAGCAGCCAGCGCGATGGCAGCGTGGCGTTGACGGTCGAGGCGGAAGTGACCGAGGTCAATTGCGGGCGCGACATCGCGGCGCAGACCATCGAACTGCGCGGCGGGATGTCGCCACAGACCCAGGATCTGGTGCTGTCGATGCCCGATTGCGCCGCCCGCGGCGATTTTCTGGTGTTGAATAATCTGCTGGATGACCTGAAAATCGCGGCCAAATAAACCGCGAAACGAACAGGCACTTCATGGCTTTCTACCGTGCGGCGGCCTTCGCCGCACTTTTTCTTTTCTCCTGTGCCGGCTGGCTGCGCGCACAGGATGTCACGCTGACATCGCGGGACGGCGCGGTCGAGGTTTCCGGAACGCTTCTGGGATATGATGGCGAATTCTACCGCGTCGATACCCGGTTCGGGGAACTGACCGTCGACGGCTCGGGCGTGTCCTGCGACGGTCCGGGCTGTCCCAACCTGTCGGATTTCGTGGCTGAGGTCGCCTTCTCCGGCTCGTCCACCATGGCCGAGCGGCTGCTGCCCGCGCTGGTCGAGGGGTTTGCCCTGAGCAATGGCTATCGCGCCGAACGCGTGGTGCTGGATGCGGATCATTTCGAATACCGGCTCAGCGCCGATGCAGCTGCAAGTACTCATGCGGTGTTCCGCTTTCGGGTGACAACCACCGATGAAGGCTTTGCCGACCTGCTGGCCAACGAGGCCGATGTGGTGATGGCCCTGCGCGAGGTGCGCCCGGCCGAACAGGAGCGCGCGCAAGAGGCGGGAATGGGCAACCTGGCCGACATTCCGCGCAGCCGGGTGGTGGCGCTGGACGCGATGGTGCCGGTGGTGGCGCCGGAGAACCCGGTGCGCCAGATTTCGACACCGGACCTGGCACGTGTCTTGGCCGGCGAGATCACCAACTGGGCCGACCTGGGCGGCCCCGATGCCCCCATCGGCCTGCACCTGCCGGATCCGGGTTCAGGGCTGGCGCAGGCGGCCGAGGATTACCTGTTGCGCCCCGGCGGGCTGGACCTGTCGCCCGAGGTGATCCGCCACCGGCTGAGCGGGGACATGGTGCAGGCGGTCGCGGCCGATCCCTTTGCCATCGGTCTGGCCTCGTATGCGGAAACCGGCGGCGCGCGGATGCTGACGCTCAGCGGCGGCTGCGGGTTCCGGCTGTCGGCGAACCGGCGCAGCATCAAGACCGAGGATTACCCGCTGACCGCGCCGATGTTCCTGTATCTGCCGGCGCGGCGGCTGCCCAAGGCCGGGCGCGAATTCTTGGCCTTTCTGCGCAGCCCCACCGCGCAGATCGTGATCCGCCGGGCCGGGTTCGTCGATCAGGCACCAGAGGAGGTCGGAGTGGATGTGCAGGGCGAACGCTTTGCCAATGCCATCCTGTCGGCAGGCCCCGAAGTGCCGCTGGACGAGCTCAAGCGCATGGTCAGGGTGCTGAAACCGATGGCGCGGCTGACCGTGTCCTTCCGGTTCGAGCCGGGATCGTCGCGCCCTGACGCCCAGTCGCGCGCCAATATCGCGCAACTGGCCAGTGCCCTCGAATCCGGCGATTACGATGGACGGCGGCTGGTCTTTGTCGGGTTCAGCGATGGCGAGGGCGCCGCCGACAGCAATCGGCGCATCGCCCTTGCCCGGGCCGAGGCGGTGCGCAACGCGGTGCTGGAGGTGGCCGAGGCCATGGATCCCGAGCGGCTGGACCTGGGGGTAGAGGCGTTTGGCGAGGCATTGCCGATGGCCTGCGACGACAGCGACTGGGGCCGCAAGGCCAACCGGCGGGTCGAGGTCTGGGTACAATAGCAGGGCAACCGCTCGGACGCCTTACAGCAGCCCCTGGCTGCGAAAGCTCAGCTCGCGCGATTTGCCGATGATCAGGTGATCGTGCAGCGTCAGGCCCAGCGCCTCGCAGGCGGCGTTGACCCGCTCGGTCATGGCGATATCCGCCTCGGACGGGGTTGGATCGCCCGAGGGGTGATTATGCACCAGGATCAGCGCCGAGGCATTCAGCGTCAGCGCCCGTTTCGCCACCTCGCGCGGATAGACCGGCACGTGATCGACGGTGCCGAGGGCCTGTTCCTCGTCGGCGATGAGGATGTTCTTGCGGTCCAGATACAGCACGCGAAACTGTTCGGTTTCGCGATGCGCCATGGTGGTGTGGCAATAATCCAGCACCGCGTCCCAGCTTGAGATCACGTGCCGCTGCAACACCCGTGCGCGGGCCATGCGATGGCTGGCGGCCTCGACGATTTTCAGGTCGGTGATCACCGCGAGCCCCACACCCTTGATCGTGGCCAGACGCTCGGGCGCGGCGGTGAGGACGCGGTTGAAATCGCCGAACTCGTCCAGCAAGGCGCGGGCCAGCGGCTTGACGTCGCTGCGCGGAGTCGACCGGAACAGCAGCAGTTCCAGCAATTCGTAATCTGGCATCGCCGCGGCGCCGCCTTCCATGAACCGCGCGCGCAGGCGTTTGCGGTGGCCGGCGATGTAGGAGGGCAACCGGCCATCCGGCAGCGGCGCCGGCTGGTCCGGGCCGAACAAGGACGGAAGCTTCTCCTGAAAGGCGGGTGGGCGTGACATGGCGCGATGCTGCGCCGGGACGGTGAATTATTGTTTAACGCACCAGGGTCTCGCCCAGCTTTTCCAGCATCGCAATACAGCTTTCCATCTGCTCGATACTGATGAATTCATCCGGTTTATGCGCCTGTTCGATCGAACCGGGGCCGCAGACCACCACCGATGTACCCATCTCCTGGAACAGGCCCGCCTCGGTCCCGAACGGCACCACATCGGCGCCATTTGCCCCGATTAGGGACATAACCAGGTCGCGCGCGGCGTTGGTGTCCAACACCTCCAGCCCCGCAACCTCGCCGATCACCTCGGTTTCGATATCGGCCTCGGGATGCACCGCGCGCATCGCCGGCAGCAGCTCGGACTCGATAAACCCGGTCACCGCGCCTTTGACGAAATCGACATCGCTGTTCTGTACCGGGCGCATTTCCCAATCGACCTCGGCCTTGCCGGCGATCACGTTATGCGCCACGCCGCCGCGGATGGCGCCGATGTTGATCGTGGTCCAGGGCGGCTGATAGCGGCTGGTCGGCGGCATCCGCTGCATCAGATCGGCGCGCAGCTCCATCAGGTGGGTGACATAGCGCACCGCGTATTCCGCCGCGTTCACCCCGCGTTCGGGGGCCGAGCCGTGCCCTTCCAGCCCGGAAAAGCGCACGGTGTATTCGCAACAGCCCTTGTGCCCCTCGATCAGCCTCATGTCGGTGGGTTCGCCGATGATCGCCATGGCCGGGCGGATGCCGCGCTGTTGCAGTTCCGGCACCAGGGCGCGGGCGCCAAGACAGCCGACCTCTTCATCGTAGGTAAAGGCAAAATGCAGCGGGCGGCGCAGATCCATCTGGCCGTACTCCCGTGCCATCGCCACTGCGGCGGCGATAAACCCCTTCATGTCGCAGGTGCCGCGCCCATAAAGGCGGCCGTCGCGTTCCAGCAGTTCGAAGGGATCGGTGGTCCAGTCCTGATCAGCCACCGGCACCACGTCGGTATGGCCCGACAGCAGCAACCCGCCTTCGCTCTGGTCGGGGCCCAGGGAGGCGAACAGGTTGGCCTTGGTGCCGGTGTCGTCCTGAAACAGTTCGACCCGTGCGCCGCAGTCGTCCAGGTGGTTGGCCAGATCGGCGATCAGTTCCAGATTGCTGTCTGCCGATACCGTCGGATAGGCGATCAGCCGTTGCAGGATGCCTAGCGTGTCTTCCAGTCGTGTCATCAGGGCTTAACAAACAGCTTTCTCGGCCGGTCGCAAAAGGTTTCCGCCGGGCCACTTTCGCGGATCAGGATGCTTTCGGTGATCTCCAGCCCCCATTCGTCCCGCCACAGGCCGGGCATGAAGTGAAAGGTCATGCCCGGTTCCAGCACGGTTTCGTCGCTGTTACGAAACGAAATGGTGCGCTCGCCCCAGTCCGGCGGATAGCTGAGCCCGATCGCATAGCCGCAGCGCCCTTCCTTTTCCACCCCAGCCTTTTTCAGCGCGCCGAACATGGCGCGCGCCACGTCGCAGGCGCGGTTGCCGGCGCGGGCGGCGTCGATCCCGGCTTCCAACCCTTCGGCCACGGCGCCCTCGGCATGCAGCAGGTCGGCCGGCGGCGTGCCCAGGAACAGGGTTCGGCAGAACGGCGCGTGATAGCGGCGATAGCAGCCGGAAATTTCGAAAAACGTCGCCTCGCCGCGGGCGAAGGGCCGCCCGTTCCAGGTGAGATGCGGCGCGGCGGCCTCTGCCCCCGAGGGCAGCATCGGCACGATCGCCGGATAATCGCCCCAGGCGCCGTCGACGCCGCGAATCGCATCGCGGTATATCTCGGCGACGATCTCATTCTTGGGCACACCCGGCCCGACCCGGTCCAGCAGACCGTCGATGATTTTTTCCGAGATCGCCGCCGCCTTGCGCATAAACCCGATCTCGGCCGGGGATTTCACCGTACGCAGGCGGTTGACCGACCCGGTGGCATCGCTCCAGGTGACCTGGGGCAGCGATGCGTTCAGCGTGTGCATCGCGCGGGCAGAGAAATAATAATTGTCCATTTCCACGCCGATCCGGCCCGAGCCGACCCCGCAATCGACCAACAGCATCGCCAGATCCTGCATCGGGTGCTTGTCGGTGGCCTGGACATAACCGTCGTCATAGCCCCGCACGCGGTCGTCCTCCATCCAGACGGTGCGATAGGCCCCGTAGGTGTCCATCATCCGGCCCCACCAGACCGGATCGGCATCCGGGAACACGATGACGGCCTGATGCACATAGAAGGACCAGCCGTCATACCCGGTCAGCCAGGCCTGGTTCGACGGGTCGCTGATCACCAATGCATCCAGGTTTGCCTGTTCCATCACCGCCCGGGTCCGGGCCAGGCGCGATTGGTATTCTTCACGGCTGAAGGGCAAATCGGTCGCTGGCATGTCTTTCTCCCGATTGAAGATTTCCCATCACCATACGCAGAAACGCTGCGGTCAAAATGCTTGTGATGCGGTTTCCGGCTTTTGCCCCCTGTTTTTGCAGGGTGACGCCCCGTAAACCCCCTGTTTTGCGCGCACATTCACAGAGCAGGTTGCAACACGGGCGCACTGTATGCTTACATTTGGGTACGAAACCACGGATCCAACCGCGGAAATCCAAGGGGAGCCGTTTTGGCTGAGACACAATCTTCAGACGCGTTCGTCGAATTCGAACGCGTGCAAAAAAGCTATGATGGCGAAACGCTCGTCGTCAAAGATTTGAACCTCGCATTGCCGAAAGGTGAATTTCTGACCATGCTGGGCCCCTCGGGGTCGGGCAAAACCACCTGCCTGATGATGCTGGCGGGGTTCGAAACCGCAACCCATGGCGATATCCGGTTGGACGGTGTCAGCATAAACAACATTCCGCCGCACAAACGCGGGATCGGCATGGTGTTTCAGAACTACGCGCTGTTCCCGCATATGACGGTGGCGGAAAACCTGTCTTTCCCGCTGGAAGTGCGCAAGCTGCCGAAGACCGAGCGCGAGCAGAAGGTCAAACGCGCGCTGGACATGGTGCAGATGGGCGATTTCGGCGGCCGCCGGCCGTCGCAACTGTCCGGCGGGCAGCAGCAGCGCATCGCCCTGGCGCGCGCGCTGGTGTTCGAGGCCGAGCTGGTGCTGATGGACGAACCGCTGGGCGCGCTGGATAAACAGCTGCGCGAACATATGCAGTTCGAGATCAAGCGTATCGCCGACGACCTGGGAATCACCGTGGTCTACGTGACCCACGACCAGACCGAGGCGCTGACCATGTCGGACCGGGTGGCGGTGTTCAACGATGGCCGGATTCAGCAGCTGGCGCCGCCAGACCAGCTGTACGAGGCGCCGCAGAACAGTTTCGTCGCCCAGTTCATCGGCGAGAACAACACGCTGGAAGGCGTGGTGAAAGAAATCACCAGCGACAAGGCGGTGGTGCAGCTGGATAACGGTGAATTGATCGACTGCAAGCCGGTCAACGTGACCAAGGCGGGCGAGCGCACCTTGGTGTCGATCCGCCCCGAACGGGTGGAGTACAACAAGGATCGCCTGCAGGAAGGCGCCCATACGCTGAAGGCCGAAGTGCTTGAATTCATCTATATGGGCGACATTTTCCGCACCCGGCTGAAAGTGGCAGGGAACACCAATTTTATCATCAAGACCCGGAATGCGCCGGATGTCGAACGGCTGAAACCGGGCCAGCAAATCGAGATCGGCTGGCTGCCCGAGGATTGCCGCGCGCTCGACGCGGTTTAGGTTTTCACAAGTTCGCCCGGATTTGCCGGGGGAATTGGAAAGAGCCGCATCGCTTCCATCCGTGGCGGCGGCTTGCATGCTAGAACGGATGAAACGGGAGATTACTATGAGATTCACCAAAACTCTGATGATGACGACATCCCTGGCCCTGCTGGCTGGTGGCGCGTCCGCTCAGGATCTGACTTTTGTCTCCTGGGGCGGTGCCTATCAGAACTCGCAGCAGAAGGCCTATGTCGAGCCGTGGCTGGCGCAGAATCCGGACGTGTCGGTCACCTGGGACGAAAGCTCGGCCGAGGCCGTGGCGCGCCTGCGGGCGATGAACGAGGCCGGTAACATCACCTGGGATCTGGTCGACGTGGTGGCGGCGGATGCGATTCGCCTGTGCGACGAAGGCCTGGCGATGGAGATCGACGCCGATGACATGCTGGCCGAGGCCCCGGACGGCACCTCGGCCGAGGATGACTTCGGCGACATGCTGGTCTCGGACTGCTTCATTCCGCAGATCGCGTATTCCACCACCTTCGGCTATCGCACCGACATGGTGCCCGATGGGGTCGAGCCGCCGAACGACATCTGCGACGTGTTCGATCTGGAAACCTATCCGGGCCAGCGCAGCCTGGAACGCCGGCCGATCAACAACATGGAATGGGCGCTGTATTGTGACGGCGTCGCCAAGGAAGACATCTATGACGTTCTGGCCACGCCCGAAGGTCAGGACCAGGCATTGGCCAAGCTGGACACCATCAAGGACAGCGTGGTCTGGTGGTCTGCCGGTGCCGACACGCCGCAGCTGCTGGCCGATGGCGAGATCTTCATGGGGTCGACCTATAACGGCCGCCTGTTCTCGGTCATTGTCGAGCAGGAACAGCCGGTTGGCATGATGTGGGACATGCAGGTGTTCGACCTTGACGGCTGGATCATCCCGACCGGCTTGAGCGACGAGAAGCTCGAAGCGGTGAAAGAGTTCGTCCATTTCGCCACCGACACCCAGCGCCTCGCCGACCAGGCGGCGTATATCTCCTATGGTCCGGCGCGCCAGTCCTCGGCACCGCTGGTGGGTCAGCACGCAGAACTGGGAATCGACATGGCGCCGCATATGCCGACCAACCCGGAAAACGCCACGAACACGCTGCTCTACAACTACGAGTTCTGGGCCGACTACCGTGACGATATCGACGCGAAATTCCAGGCCTGGCTGGCCCAGTAATCCGCGTCTTTACGCATAAACACCCGGACGGGCCGCAACCGCGGCCCGCCCTTTCCCGAACGGTTCCGACAGCGAACCGGAGCACCAAACCGACAGGGACGACATGAGCGACACGACGCATAGCGGCCCGATGCTGGCCGCAGACGGCAGACCGCTGAAACAGAGTCTGAACCGGGCTCTTCGCCGCCAGAAACTGCGCGCCCTGCTGCTGATCGCGCCATTGCTGACCTTCGTGCTGGTGACCTTCATCGCGCCGATCGCGGATATGCTGTTCCGCTCGGTGGAAAACCAGATCGTGTCGGAAACCCTGCCCAGCACCACCGAGGTCCTGCAAGACTGGGATCACACCGCCGGCGGAACGCCGGGCGAGGCGGTGTACCGGGCACTTTATTACGATCTTTACATCGCCGCCGAGGCCCGTCTGCATACTCGCCTGGGCACGCGGCTGAACTATGAATATACCGGCGTTTCCTCGCTGTTCCGCTCCACCGGCCGCGCGCTGGACGATCTTGGCGAACCCTATCAGGACATTCTGGAGGATCTCGACGACCGCTGGGGCGAGGGCGCGTTCTGGCACAGCCTGATGAGCGGCAGCGGCGCCGCCGCCGAGGATGTGATCGAATCCCACCGGCAGCGTCTGCAAGCGCTGGAAGGCGCGCGCCTGCCCGGCGATATCGGCTTTGCACCTTCGGCTGAAATTGCCGAATTGCTGCCGCTTACCACGTTTGCATACAGCGATTTTGCCGTCTTCACCGCGCTGATGGATGAGGATGTCGTTGCCGAGGAGGATCCCTGGGAAAGCGTTTATGCCGCCCTGGCCGAGGACCTTCGCGGCGCCGATGTTTCCGGCTATGCCGGCCCCGAGGCCGATGCGCTGCAAGCGGCGCAATCCGCGCTGGCCACCGCCGATCCGGTGGCCTATGCCGCGTTTTTCGAGGAGGAAGACCCCGACTGGGCCAATCCCGATATCTGGGCGACGATCCAGACCTATTCCAGCGAATATACCGGCGGGTATTTCCTGAACGCGGTTGACCTGCAGCTGACCCCGGAAGGTATCGAGGCGCGCCCCGAGGGGCAGCGCATCTATATGGTGCTGTTCCAGCGCACCATGTTCATGTCGCTTGCCATCACCTTTTCCTGCATCCTGCTGGGCTATCCGGTGGCCTGGCTGCTGGCCAACCTGCCGACGGCCAAAGCCAACCTGCTGATGATCCTGGTGCTGCTGCCATTCTGGACCTCGCTGCTGGTGCGCACATCGGCCTGGAAGGTGATGCTGCAACAGCAAGGGGTGATCAACGATGTGCTGGTCTGGCTGGGCCTGGTCAATGACGGCGCCCGACTGGTGATGATCAACAACCAGTTCGGCACCATCGTGGCGATGACGCATATCCTGCTGCCCTTCATGATCCTGCCGATGTATTCGGTGATGCAGACGATTCCGCCCAGTTACCTGCGCGCGGCGAAATCGCTGGGCGCCACCAACTGGACCGCGTTCTGGCGGGTCTACTTCCCGCAATCGGTGCCGGGAATCGGCGCTGGCTCGATCCTCGTCTTCATCCTGGCCATCGGCTATTACATCACCCCGGAAATTGTCGGCGGCCGCACCGGTACCTTCATCTCGAACCGGATTGCCTATCACATCTCCAGTTCACTCAACTGGGGTCTGGCGGCGGCGCTGGGCGCGATCCTGCTGGCGGTGGTCCTGCTGCTGTACTGGGCCTATGACCGCATCGTCGGCATCGACAACGTCAAGTTGGGATAACGGATATGAGCGAACTGGTCCTCACGGAATCCTACAAGAAATCGCCGCAGTTCCACGTCCCGGTTTCGGCCGCGGCGGGCGCCTTTGCCGGAATTTTCGTCGGCGCAGCGCAGGGCTCGACCCTGCTGGGTCTGGTGGGCGGCGCGGTGGTGCTGGCGTTGCTGGCCTTTGTCGCCGTCGAACTGGTGGGGCGCAGCAATGAAAAAGTACTGCGCTGGGCGATTCTCGCGCTGTTCGCGCTGGGCGGTCTGCTGTTTGGCGCGCTGCCGGGCCTGGTGGTGGGGGCGCTGTTCGGCTGGTTCTTCGGCTGGTTCATCTACTGGATCGGCTTCAACCGCTACCGCACGCCGCTGGTGCCCTATCTGACCAGCGGGCAGGTGTTGTGGTTCTACAGTTTCCGGGTGATCTGCGGCGCGATCTTCATCTTCTTGATCACCCCGATCCTGGTGGTGATGCCGCTCAGCTTCAATGCCGAAGATTTCTTCACGTTCACTCCGGAAATGCTCCGCTTTGACCCGGATGGCTATTCGCTGAAACATTACCGCGACTTCTTTACCAATTCGGACTGGCAGCAGGCGCTGTGGAACTCGATCAGCATCGCGCCGCTGGCCACCATCCTCTCGGTCAGCTTCGGCACCCTGGCCGCCATCGGCCTCAGCCAGCCGCATGTGCCGTTCCGCCGCGCCATCATGGCGATCCTGATCTCGCCGATGATCGTGCCGCTGATCATCTCGGCGGCGGGGATGTATTTCTTCTATTCGCGCCTCGGGTTGCAGGGCACCTATTTCGGCGTGGTGCTGGCCCATGCGGCGCTGGGCATTCCCTTTGTGATCATCACCGTGACTGCCACGCTGGTCGGTTTCGACCAGTCGCTGACCCGCGCCGCGGCGAATATGGGTGCCGACCCGGTGACCACCTTCTTCCGGGTGCAGATGCCGCTGATCCTGCCGGGGGTGATCTCGGGCGGGCTGTTTGCCTTCATCACCTCGTTCGACGAGGTGGTGGTGGTGCTGTTTGTCGGCTCGGCCGGGCAGAAAACCCTGCCCTGGCAGATGTTCATCGGCCTGCGCGAACAGATCAGCCCGACGATCCTGGCGGTGGCGACGATCCTGGTGGCGATCTCCATCGCGCTGCTGACCACGGTGGAACTGCTGCGCCGCCGGTCCGAACGGCTGCGGGGGATGAGCCCGGGCTAGGCCCGTTCGCCTATCGCAGCCGCTGCAACACCCGCAGCGAGGCGTAGCCATCGGGCATCAGCCCCTCGGCCATCTGATAGGCGCGCACCGCGTTCACCGTCAGCGGCCCGATCCGGCCGTCGATCTTCTGGGTGTCGAACCCCTTGGCGGTCAGGCGTTGCTGCAACTCCTGCCGCTCGGCAAAGGTCAGCGCCCGGTCGTCGCGCGGCCAGGCGCTGCGAATCGGAGCGCCACCCAGGATGCGGTCGGACAGGTGGCCGACGCCGATCACATAGGCATCGGCGGTGTTATAGCGCTCCAGCACCGCGAAATTGTCAAAGATCATGAAGGCCGCGCCCTGGCCGCCGGCGGGCAGCAGTATCGCCGCCGGACCGTGATTGGCCACCGCGGCGCCATCCGCGCCGCGCACGCCCAGTTGCGCCCACTCGGCGGGCGATTTGCGGATCTCGCGATTGGCCAGGGTAAAGTCAAAGCCGCGCGGCAGCACCACCTCGACGCCCCAGGGCTGGCCACGGGTCCAGCCGAAATGTTTCAGATAGGCGGCGGTCGAGGCCAGCGCATCGGTCGGGTCGTCCGACCAGATGTCGCGCCGGCCGTCGCCGGTGAAATCCACCGCATAGGACAGGAAGGAACTGGGCATGAACTGGGTATGCCCCATGGCCCCGGCCCAGCTGCCCCGCATCCGGTCCGGCGTCACATCCCCGGCCTGAAGAATTTTCAGCGCGGCGATCAGTTCGCCCTCGAAAAACGCCGCGCGGCGCCCCTCAAACGCCAGCGTGGCCAGCGAACGGATGGTGGCATCCGATCCGCGCACCGCGCCATAGGCGCTTTCCAACCCCCAGATCGCCAGCACCACCTGCTTTTCCACGCCATAGCGCGCTTCGATCGCGTCCAGCACCTGGCGGTGCTGGTTCAGCGCCGCGCGCCCGTTGGCGATGCGGTTGTCGGACACCGCGCTGTCCAGGTAATCCCAGATCGTCTTGGTGTATTCCGACTGGTTGCGGTCGCGGCGGATCGCCTCGGGATCGACGGTGAGGCCCTGAAAGGCGCGGTCGAACACCTCGGGGCGGATGCCTTCGGCGGTGGCGCGGCTGCGAAACGCCTCGATCCATGCGCGGAACTGTGCCGCGTCCCCCGTGGTTGCCATCGCGCTTGCCTCTGTCACTGCCGTGGCCGGCCGCGCCGCCGGCCGGAGCGAATGCAACACCGGCGCCGTGGCCAGTTGCACCATGTCCGCGCCGGGCCGAACCACCGGCCGGATCGAATGGGCCAGCGGATCCGCCGCCAGCCCGGAGGAAAGGAAAAGGCTCACCAGCCCACTGCCTGCCCAGAGTCGCATGTTTTGATCCTGCGTTTTCTGCTCTTTTGAACAGTGTAGCCGAAGGACGGACTTGTCAAAAGTCTGCAATCTGACCGGGTCGCGAAAATCCGCGAAGGCTGAAACATTGGCGTGAGCCTTCGTATCTACGCCGGCCCGGCCACCGCGCCGGTGCCCTTCCGATCCGGATCAGGTCAGCGCCGCCGCCGCGTCACCTTGCGCTTGGTCTTTTCCGCCTTGTACCCGGCGCGCGCCGGTTTGCGCCGGGGGCTGCGCCCGGCCGGCGAGGGCGCGCGCGGCAGCGGCTTGCCCTCCAGCGACAGCAATTCCAGTTCCAGCCCGCCGGTCACCGGCGTGGCCTGGGCCAGCCGCACGGTGACCCGCTGGCCGATGCCGATGGTCAGCCCGGTATCCGAGCCCATCAGGGTGGCGGCCTCCTGGTCGAAATGGAAATATTCCCGCCCCAGCGACCGGATCGGGATCAGCCCGTCGGCCCCGGTTTCGTCCAGCTTGACGAAGGCGCCAAAGCGGGCGATGCCGCTGATCCGCCCGGTAAATTCGTTGCCCACCCGCTCGGACAGATAGGCGGCCAGATAGCGATCGGTGGTGTCGCGTTCGGCCATCATCGACCGGCGTTCGGTATCCGAGATATGGATTGCGGTTTTCTCCAGCCGGTCGATCTCGTCCGGGCTCAACCCGTCCTTGCCCCAGCCATGGGCCGAAATCAGCGCCCGGTGCACGATCAGGTCGGCATAACGCCGGATCGGCGAGGTAAAATGCGCGTAATGTTGCAGCGCCAGGCCGAAATGGCCGAAATTCTGCGGGCTATAATAGGCCTGGGTCATCGACCTCAGCGTCGACAGGTTGATCAATTCGGCCTCGTCCGAGCCGGCGGCCTGGTTCAGCAGGCGGTTCAGGTGCTGGGTTTTCAACACCTGCCCCTTGGCCAGCGTGAATCCTGCCGCCTGCGCGGTTTCGCGCAGCGCGTCCAGTTTCTCGGGCGAGGGTTCCTCATGCACACGGAACAGCAGCGGCGATTGCTTGGCGAGCAGGGTTTCGGCGGCGCAGACATTGGCCAGCACCATGAATTCCTCGATCAGCCGGTGCGCGTCCAGCCGGTCGCGGAAATTCACCGACAGCACCTTGCCCTCGTCGCTTAGCACGATCTTGCGTTCCGGCAGGTCCAGATCCAGCGGCTGGCGCTGTTCGCGCGCGGTTTTCAGCGCCGCATAGGCGGCAAAAAGCGGCTTGAGAACAGGCTCTAACAGGGGTTCAGTCTTGTCATTCGGCGCGCCGTCCACGGCCTGCTGCACCTCTTGATAGTTCAGCGAGGCGGCCGAGCGCATCAGCGCGCGGTGGAACCGGTGATCGACCTTGTTGCCCTCTGCATCGATGCGGATGCGCAATGCGATCACCGCGCGCGGCACGCCCTCGTGCAGCGAACACAAATCGCCCGACAGCCGGTCGGGCAGCATCGGCACCACCCGGTCGGGAAAATAGCTGGAATTGCCGCGATTGCGGGCCTCGGCATCCAGCGCCGAGCCGGGGCGCACATAATGCGCCACATCGGCAATGGCGACCCAGATGATATGCCCGCCGGGGTTTTTCGGGTCGTCATCGGGCGCGGCATAGCAGGCATCGTCATGGTCGCGCGCATCGGCGGGGTCGATGGTCAGCAAGGGCAGGTCGCGCAGATCCTCGCGCCCTTTCAGCCCGGCGGGCTTGGCCTTGTCCGCCTCTTCGATGGCGGCGTCGGGGAAGTGATCGGGGATGCCGTGCTGATGAATCGCGATCAGCGATACCGCCTTGGGCGCGCTGGGGTCGCCCAGCCGGGTGACGATGCGGGCGCGGGCCAGGCCCAGGCGGCCCTTCGGCCCGGCCTGTTCGGCCTCGACCAATTCACCATCCTTGGCGCTCAGCGTGGCGCCGGCCTGCACCTGCCATTCATTGCTGCCGGACTTGTCCACCGGCACGATCCGCCCGCCTTCCGAACCCTTGCGGAAAATCCCCAAGATACGGCGCGGGTTGCTGCCGATGCGGCGGATCAGCCGGGCCTCGTAATTGTGGTCTTCCTCATGCACCACGCTCAGCTTGGCGAGGATGCGGTCGCCTTCGCCCAGGGCCGGGTCCGAGGCGCGGGGCACCACCAGAACGATGGGTTCCACCCCTTCGCCGTGCCATTCCAGCGGCCGCGCGAACAGGTCGCCATTGGCATCCGGTGCCTTGACCTGCAGCACGCTGACCGGCGGCAGGCGGTCGGGATCGCGATAGCTTTTTTTGCGCTTTTCCAGGTGGCCTTCGGCCTCGAGCTCTTTCAGCATCCGCTTGAGGTCAATCCGCGCCGCGCCCTTGATGCCGAAGGCCTTGGCGATATCGCGTTTCGAATTGAGGGTCGGGTTGGCGGCGATCCAGTCAAGGATCTCGGCCTTCGTGGGGATGCGGCTCATGTCATTCGCCTATCACGGCGCGCGGGGTCCGTCATTGCCAAAGTGCGGCGGCCCGGCGCAGATCGGTGGGTTCATCGACATCGGCCAGCGTGTCGGCAAACCCGATGCGCCAGCCCGACAGCGCCGCAACCGAGTCGGCCAGCGCGTGCGGCGTCGACCAGCGCGCCGCGCCGAACATGTCGGGCCGGGCCAGCGCGCCGCGTTTCACCCCCACCAGCCAAAAGCCGCCATCCTTGGCCGGCCCGAAAACGGCGTCATGGCGGCCCAGCAAGGTGAAAGCCCGGGCGATATGGGCGCGGCTGAGGCCGGGAATATCGGCCCCGATCACGCAAACCGGCGCGCGCGTGCGGACAGCAGCCTTGTCCGGCGCAATTGTGCGAGCGCTGGTGCCGGGGGTGAAACGTCTTGCCGTTCTTGG
>NZ_PGTB01000059.1 GCF_002786325.1 Pseudooceanicola lipolyticus
TGGACGGCACCAGCCTGCGCCTGCGCGGCCAGGTACTGCGCCCCGACGGCTCCGAAGCACTGTCCGAGGACCGAACCTGCCCGGTGGCCGATGGCGCCGCGCTTGGCCGCGAGATGGCTCATGACCTGCTGACCCGCGCCGGCCCCGGCTTCTTCGACTGGCGCGGCTGACCCCACACGCCGCGCGCAAGCATACACGCGACCGGCGCGCGATCAGGCGATGCCGGCCTCAGCCGCGATCGTGGAAGAAATCATAGATCGTCTCGGCCAGCGCGTCGGAAATCCCCTCCACCGCCTTCAGATCGGCGAGGTTGGCGCGGCTCACCGCCTTGGCCGAGCCGAAATGCGCCAGCAGCGCACGCTTGCGGGTGGCACCCACCCCCGGGACCTCGTCCAGCGGCGTGGCGCCCACCGCCTTGGCGCGCTTGGCCCGGTGGGTGCCGATGGCAAAACGGTGCGCCTCGTCGCGCAGGCGCTGGATGAAATACAGCACCGGATCGTTATGGCGCAGGGCGAAGGGGCGCGCGCCGGGGCGGTGGAATTCCTCCTTGCCGGCATCGCGATCGACCCCCTTGGCAACCCCGACCATCGGGATGTCCTCCACCCCCTGCTCGGCCATGATCTGCGCCACCGCGCTGACCTGCCCGGCGCCGCCATCGATCAGCAGCAGATCGGGCCACAGACCCTTGTCGCGGTCCGGATCCTCTTTCTGCAGCCGCTGGAACCGCCGGGTCAGCACCTCTTTCATCATCCCGAAATCGTCGCCCGGGGTCAGCTCGGTGCCCTTGATGTTGAACTTGCGGTACTGGTTTTTCAGGAATCCCTCGGGCCCTGCCACCACCATCGCGCCCACCGCATTGGTGCCCATGATATGCGAGTTATCGTAGATCTCGATGCGCTGCGGCGGCCCGTCCAGGCCAAAGGCCTCGGCAACACCCTGCAACAGCTTGGCCTGCGTCGCGCTTTCCGACATCCGTCGCGCCAGCGATTCCCGCGCATTGCGCAGCGCGCCCGAGATCAGCTCGGCCTTTTCACCGCGCTGGGGCACCAATATCTCCACCTTGCGCCCGGCCTTCTGGCTCAGAGCCTCGGTCATCAGGTCGGCATTGTCGATCGCATCCGACAGGATCACCTGCCGCGGCGGTTCCTTGTTGTCATAGAACTGGCCCAGGAAGGCCTCCAGCACCTCGGCCGGCGCCACGTCCTGCCCGGCACGGGGATAATAATCCTTGTTGCCCCAGTTCTGGTTGGCGCGGATGAAAAACACCTGCACGCAGGCCTGACCGCTTTCCATATGCAGCGCGATCACATCCGCCTCGCGCACGCCTTTGGGATTGATCCCCTGCGACGACTGCACATTGGTCAGCGCGCGGATGCGGTCGCGGATCGCCGCCGCGCGTTCGAATTCCATCGCCTCCGAGGCCGCCGCCATCTGCCCCGCCAGCTCCTCCTGGATCCGGGTCGACCGGCCCTGCAGGAATTGTTCGGCATCGGCAACCGCAGCGGCATAGCCGGCCTTGTCGACCAGCCCCACGCAGGGGCCGGAACAGCGCTTGATCTGGTACAGCAGGCAGGGCCGGGTGCGGCTTTCGAACATCGCGTCCGAACAGTTGCGCAGCAGGAACGCCTTTTGCAGCTGGTTCAACGTGCGATTCACCGCCCCGGCGCTGGCAAAGGGGCCAAAATAGGTGCCCTTTTCCTTCTTAGCGCCGCGGTGCTTCTTGATCTGCGGAAACGCGTGGTTCTTGGCAACGAGGATATTGGGAAAGCTTTTGTCGTCCCGCAGCAGCACGTTGTATTTGGGTTTCAGCTGCTTGATCAGGTTCTGTTCCAGCAGCAGCGCCTCGGTCTCGGTGCGCGTGGTCAGGAACATCATCGAGGCGGTGTCGCGGATCATCCGCTCGATCCGCGGGCTGTGCCCGCCGGGCCGGGCATAGTTTGACACCCGCGCCTTGAGGTTGCGCGCCTTGCCCACATACAAGACCCGCGCCTGCGCATCCAGCATCCGGTAGACCCCGGGCGAGGCGTCGAGCGTCTTCAGATAGCCGTGGATACAGGCATAGCCGGTCGGGGCCGGAGTTTCCGCAGGGTCAGTCAAATCGTCCATGGAACAGAGATATGATTCTCGCGCCATGGCTGCAATCTTGCGCGGGTCTGTTCAAGCACAAACAAATCCACGATTCATGTGGATAAGTTTGGAGATATCTTCTGGGCACATGGAAATTTCCATTGTTTCTCGTACCTTTCCGCAATTTGCGCGAAATTTAGGCGTATTTATAAGATATTGATTTTTCAGTGAAAAAAATCCGACACGGTTCAAGTTTATGAAAATAAAGAAGTTTTTGTAACGGGTCGGTAACGGCTTTGCGAGCGGTGCACAAGTTTCGCCGCTGCCGCCTTATTCCACCCCCAGAACGTCCGGAGTCCGCCAGGCGAGGTGCTGGCCACCATCGACGCAGATCAGCTGCCCGGTCACCGACCCCGCGTCCAGAAGATAGCCCAGCGCCGCGGTGATATCCTTGGGCGCGGCGCCGCGCTCCAGGATAGTGCTGCGCCGCTGATCGGCAAAATGCGCCTCGCTCTGCCGCGCGCCGCGCAGGGTCGGGCCTGGGCCGATGCCGTTGACGCGGATATGCGGCGCCAGCGCCTGGGCGGTGGTGCGCGTCATCGCCCACAGGCCCATCTTGGCGATGGTATAGGTCATGAATTCCGGTGTCGGCTTCCGCACCCGCTGGTCGATCATGTTGACCACCAGGCCGGTGGCCACCGGCTCTCCGGCCGCGTCGATTGCAGCCTCCAGCCCCTGCGCCGCCATCGCCTGGGTCAGCAGGAACGGAGCACGAAGATTGCTGTCCAGGTGCCGGTCCCAGCTGTTCCGCGTGGCGCTGGACAGGTTATCATATTCGAAGATCGAGGCATTGTTGACCAGGCAGGTGATCGGCCCGCCCAGCGCCTCGGCCGCGGCCGGCAACAGTGCCGCGGTCTGATCCTCGTCCAGGAAATCGGCCTGCAGCGCCACCGCCTGCCGCCCCATGGCGCGGATCGCCTCCACCACCTCGGTCGCGGCCTCGGCCGAGCCGGAGTAATGCACCGCCACGTCCTGGCCGCGTCCGGCCAAATACAGCGCCATCTCGCGGCCCAACCGTTTCGCCGCGCCCGTCACAAGGCTGCGTGCCATTGCGTGTCCCTCCCGTCCGATCCCGGCCTTATATCAGTACCGCGGCGATATAGGCCATATAGAGCAGCGTCAGGACAATCCCCCACAGCCGGGTGATGTCCTGGCGCAGGAAGACGAAGGGCACCAGAAGGATCGAAGCGCCCAGCATCACCCACAGGTCGAAGCGCAGGAATTCCGGGTCCACCGGGATCGGGCCGAAAAACGTGGCGATACCGATGATCGCCAGCAGGTTGAACATGTTCGACCCGATGACATTGCCCAGCGCCACATCCGCCTGCCGCCGCAGCGCCGCCATCACCGTGGTCGCCAGCTCGGGCAGCGAGGTGCCAACCGCCACCAGCGTCAGGCCGATCACCGTTTCGCTGACATTGTACATGCGCGCGATGATCGAGGCGTTTTCAACCAGCAGGTTGGCGCCCAGCGGCAGACCGATCAGCCCCAGCACCAGGAAGATGCCGATGCGCCAATAGGGCATGTTGGGATCGGCCTCTTCGATCTCCTCCAGCTCGGAACCATCGCAGCGGTTGTTATTGCGGTGGGCGCGCGCTTCGCAGAAGGAATCCCACAGCATCACGCTCAGCCCGGCCAGCAAAACCAGCCCCGACCACATGGTGAACACACCCAGGAAGGCCAGCCCGATAAACAGCAGCGAGGCCACCAGCATGAAGACATAGGTCTTGCGCGTGTCGCATTCCGAGGTGTGCAGCGCCGCCAGCATCGCCGGCAGGCCCAGAACCAACAGAACATTCGCGGTATTCGATCCCACCACGTTGCCCAGCGCGATGCCCGGCAGGTTGTCGCGGATCGCGCTGATCGAGATCAGCAGCTCGGGCGCCGACGTGCCAAAGGCGACTATGGTCAGGCTGACGATCAGCGCCGGCACACCCAGCCGCAGGCTGAGATTGACCGCGCCGCGCACCAGCGCATCACCCGCCAGCAGCAGGATGACCAGCCCCAGCGCACTCAACAGCCATGGGATCATGAACGCCCCTCTTGCCCGCAGGGACACGACCCCTTGCCAATCCGATAGCGGCCGCAGCGGGGGCATTTCACGTTCTTCAACCGTCCTGCACCGGGAAACCGCCAGCGTCCGAACATGGCCATGACCGCCATGACGACCAGAAACAGGAGAACGATCTTCAGAATCACGTCAGAGTCCAAAGCGCGCGAATTCCGCGCGTTCCTCGATCCCGGCCAGCGCATCCTGCGCCAGCGCGGCTCCAAACCGGGTCCAGAACGGACGGCGCAGGCCATAGCGGCGGAACTTGACCTTGTCGCCATAGCGCGTCTGCATCTCGGGCTTCAGATGGGCGATCCCGTCGATGAGGCCCAGCTCGGCCGCCTGCCGGGCCAGCCAGACTTCGCCGGTGAACAGATCGGCCTTGGTGTCCAGCTTGCTGCCCCGCCGTTCTTTCACCTGCGCGATGAAATTGGCATGCAGCCCGTTCAGCAGGGTGTTCAGCCGCGCGACATCCTCAGGGTTCTCGGGGCGGAACGGGTCCAGCATCGATTTCGACTTGCCCGCCGTGTGCACCCGCCGCTCGACCCCCTGGCGCGCCAGGAAGACATGCGCTCCGAACCCCGCCGCGATCACCCCGATCGAGCCGATGATCGAGCTTTCGTCGGCCAGGATCTCGTCCGCCGCGCTGGCCAGCCAATAGCCGCCCGAAGCGGCCACATCCTCGACAAAGGCGATCACCGGCACGTTGGTCTCGTCCGACAGCCGCCTGATCCGCGCCCCGATCAGCGAGGATTGCACCGGCGAGCCGCCGGGCGAATTGATCTCAAGCGCCACCGCCGCCGGCTTGCCCCGGCGAAACGCCTTTTCCAGCACCGGCGCCAGTGCCTCGTCGGTCAGCGATGCACGCCCGGGCCGGCCGATGGCACCGTTCAAACGCACCACCGACACCAGCGGTGGATTTTTCACGAAAGGGAGCCGCAAGGTCATGGCTTGGCATGTAGAGAGCGGTTCGCCCGTTAACAAGGTGCCGGGGCGCACTGATTTGCAGGTCTTGGGCAATTCGCCGCAGCAAGGGCAAAATTGCAACGCGGCGTTTGCGTGTCGCCGCCCGCCTCAGCTGCGCAGCCGCCAACCGGTGCGGAAGATCCACCAGATCACCATCAGGCACAGCAGGAAGAACAGGCCCACCGCCCCCAGGCTCAGCGCCACGGGCACATCCGCCATGCCGAAGAACGCCCAGCGAAAGCCTGAAATCAGGTACAGAACCGGGTTGAACAGGGTCACGGTCTGCCAGAACGGCGGCAACATCTCGACCGAATAGAACGCCCCGCCCAGGAAAACCAGCGGCGTCACGATCAGCAGCGGCACCAGTTGCAGCTGTTCAAAGCTTTTCGCCCAGATGCCGATGATGAAGCCGAACAGCGCAAAGCTGAGACAGGTCAGCAGCAGAAAGGCCAGCATCGCAAACGGATGCGCCACTTGCAGATCGACAAAAAAGGTCGCGGTGACCAGGATAACCGTGCCGATGAACAGCGTCTTGGTTGCCGCCGCGCCGACATAGCCGGCGAGGATTTCCAGGAAATGCACCGGGGCAGACAGATGTTCATAGATGGTGCCGATGAATTTCGGGAAATAGATGCCGAAGGCCGCGTTCGAGATCGATTGCGTGATCACCGTCAGCATCACCAGCCCCGGCACGATAAACGCCCCATAGCTGACGCCCTCGACCTGCTCGATCCGGCTGCCGATGGCGGCGCCGAACACCACGAAATACAGCGAGGTGGACAGCACCGGCGACAGAAAGCTTTGCAGCAGCGTGCGGAAAAACCGGCTCATCTCGAACCGATAGATCGCGGCGATAGAGGTCAGGTTCATCACGCGCTCTCCGAGACGAGGTCGACAAAGATATCTTCCAGGCTGCTTTGCCGGGTGCGCACGTCGCGCAGCACCAGGCCGGCGGCCGAGATGTCCTTTAACAACGTGGTGATGCCGGTGCGCTCGGCCCTGGTGTCATAGGTGTAAACCAGTGACCGCCCATCATCGGCCAGCTCCAGCCCATAGGTCCCCAACCCCTCCGGCACCTGGTCGAGCGGAGCGCGCAGCTGCACCTCAAGCTGCTTCTTGCCCATCTGCTGCATCAGCTCGGCCTTGTCTTTCACCAACAGCAATTCGCCCTTCGCGATCACCCCGATCCGGTCGGCAATGGCCTCGGCCTCTTCGATGTAATGGGTGGTCAGGATGATGGTGACGCCTTCGGCCTTCATCTGCGCCACCACCTCCCACATGCCGCGCCGCAACTCGACATCGACACCGGCGGTCGGCTCGTCCAGGAACAGCACCCGCGGCTCATGGCTCAGCGCCTTGGCGATCAGCACCCGGCGCTTCATCCCGCCCGAGAGTTCTTTGACCTGGCTGTCCTTCTTCTCCCACAGGCTCAACTGGCGCAGGATCTTCTCGATCAGCGCGTCGTCGCGCCGCTTGCCGAACAGGCCGCGCGAAAACCGCACGGTGTTCCAGACCGTCTCGAACGGTTCCAGCGCCACTTCCTGCGGCACCAGCCCGATCAGCGACCGCGCGGCGCGGAAGTCTTGCGCAATATCGTGGCCGCCGACGCTGACACTGCCCGAACTTGGCGTGACAATCCCGCAAATCGCCGAGATCAGCGTTGTCTTGCCGGCACCGTTGGGGCCCAGCAACGCAAGGATTTCGCCCTCTTCGATCTCCAGCGTCACGCCTTTCAGCGCTTCGAACCCGTTGTCATAGGATTTGCGCAGATCGCGAATGCCCAGAATGGTTGGCATCAATCCTCCCCTCCTCACCGCGCCCTGAACGGGCCGGCGTCACACGCGGTGGCGTCAATCTGGCATCAGCTGCGGCCGGTGATCTTGCCCAGCCAGCCCTTTTTCTCCTCGGATCCCGCCGGCTCGGCGGCGGCCTCCGCCGCTTCGGGTGCGCCGGTACCGCCCAGCTGCTCGACCAGGTTGGTAAAGAACTGGTCGGCCATCTTCTTGGCAAAGCCGTCAATCAGCCGGCTGCCCAGCTGCGCCAGCTTGCCGCCGACCTTGGCCTCGACATCATAGCTCAGCAGCGTGCCACCCGTTTCAGTCGGACTCAGCGTCACCTCGGCGCCGCCCTTGGCAAAGCCGGCGGCACCGCCCTTGCCCTCGCCGGTGATGGTGAGCTTTTCGTTTTCGACCATATCCGACATCGTGACCTGGCCCTTGAACGTGGCTTTCACCGGGCCGACCTTCTGCACCACCGTCGCTTCATAGCCGTCCTGGGGATTGCCGCTCACCTCCTGCGCGCCAGGCACGCAATGCTTGAGAACCTCGGGATCCAGCAACGCGGCATAGACTGTGGCCGGGGCGGCCCCGATTTCACGTTTGTCGCTCATTTGCATGGATTTAGCTCCTCATTCGGGTGTCGCGCTCGGGTTTTCTATCTGACACCGCCAACAACGCCAAGCGCGAAGCGCGCACGGCAAAAGTCGCAAACAGACCTCGACAGACCTCTTTTCTGTGATAGCCCGGACCGGCCCGGTGTCCAGTTTGATACCGGGCCAAGCGAAGGAATTCATCATGCACAGCACGGCCAGCACCCGGCCACTTGCCGGCATCGCGTTTATCATTGCCGGAATGGTGGCGATCTCGATCAACGACATGCTGATCAAGGCGATGTCGGACGGCTATCCGCTGCATCAGATCGTGTTCATACGCTCGGCCATCGGTATCCTGTTAAGCCTGGCGGTGATGCAGTTCGAAGGTGGCTTTCACCTGCTGAAAACCCGCCGGCCGGGGCTGCACGCGCTGCGCGGGCTGCTCGTGGTGATGTCCAACATGTGCTATTTCGTGGCGCTGGCGGTGATGCCGCTGGCCGATGCCACCGCGCTGTTCTTCGTGGCGCCGCTGTTCATCACCCTGCTGTCGGTGCCGCTGCTGGGCGAAAAGATCGGGGCGCTGCGCCTGGGCGCGGTGCTGGTCGGCTTTCTTGGTGTGGTGATCATGCAGCGCCCCTGGGACAGCAGCGGCGAGTTGGGCTTCAGCCGCCTTGTGCTGTTGCTGCCGGTCTTCGCGGCGCTGACCTACGCGCTGATGCAACTGCTGACCCGCAAGCTGGGGGCGACCAGTTCGGCCTCGGCCATGTCGATCTATATTCAATCCGCCTTCGTGGTGGTCTCGCTGGGTTTCTGGCTGGTGGCCGGCGACGGGCGCTTTGCCGAGGGCAGCGACAACCCCAGCCTGCTGTTCCTGTTTCGCGCCTGGATCTGGCCCGAAGACGGCGACTGGTGGCCACTGATCGGGCTGGGCCTGAACTCGGCGGTGGTGGCCTATTGCCTGGCCCAGGCCTATCGCCTGTCCGACGCCGCCACCGTGGCGCCGTTTGAATATGTCGGCCTGCCGATGGCGGTGCTGTGGGGCTGGCTGTTCTGGGCCGAGCTGCCGGCGCTGCCGATCTGGATCGGCATCGCGCTGATCGCCGGTTCGGGCCTGTTCGTGTTCCTGCGCGAAAAGCAGAACGCGCGCCGGGTGGCGCGGGTGGCCGAAGTCAAGGGGCGCTACTGAGCGCAGCGCCCCTGCCCGGTCAGGCCGGAGCCAGGATGGTCATGCCGGTTTCCTCGGCCTTGGCCATCACCATCGGGATATCCGGCTCGGACGGGGCGGGCAGGCTGGTCTGGTCCTCCGGCAGGGCCTGGCCGACGCCGGTAAAGAATGCCTCGTGCATGTGGCCCGGCGCGTTCAGGATCAACAGCCGCGCCGGCGCCTCGCCCACCGCTTGAAAGGCATGGACCGCCCCGTCGGGGATGGGCACGTAATCGCCCGCGCCGGCCAGCCGTTCCTGACCGTCGATCATGAAGCCGACCTGGCCCTCCAACACGTAAAACGCCTCGGTCTCGCCGGCATGATGGTTCGGCGGCGCCCCCGCGCCCACTGGCACCACGCATTCGGCAAGGCAGTACTTGTTTTCCACCTCATCCGGGAAGGCGTGAAAATTCATCAGGATGTTCAGAACATTATAATTGCGTGGACGCTTGGACATGGCCGACTCCGAGTGATTGAAATACCAGACTTATAAGGATACGATAGGTTCATTATAAGACTTTTGTCTCATGAAAGGCAAGCCATGAAAACCGGTCCCGGCAGGACGGCGCAGAAAAACCGAACCCGCAAGGCCATCCTCGACGGCGCCCGCACGCTGCTGGCCGAAGGGCAGCAGGTCACCGTTGCCGCCGCCGCCGAGAAACACGGCATCTCCAAGGCCACCGCCTATCGGTATTTTTCCGATCCGGCGGTCCTGGTCGCCGAGGCCGGGCTGGACATCTCGGTCAGGTCTTACGAAGAGATCACCCGCGACGCCGCCGATCTGCGGCAACGGCTGAAGGCGATCAGTCTCTATTTTTTCGACCTCGCGCTGGAGCACGAGGCGGGGTTTCGCCAATTCGTCAGCATGACCCTGGCAGCCTGGCGCCCCGACCAGTCGCGGCGCACCTCGACGCGCGGCGCCCGCCGCGTCACCATGTATGAACAGGCGTTGGCACAGGATAATGGCGGGCTGACCCAGGCCGAACGGACCCAGCTGGTTCTGGCCCTGACCACCGCCACCGGGTCCGAGGCGATGATCGCGCTGCTGGATGTGGCCGGCACCGATCCCGACACCGCCCGCGCCACCGTGGCGACGCTTGCCGACGCGATTCTCGACGCCTTTCTCGGCCCCTCGGACCCGCCAGCCCAGCGCGCCGGCACGCCACTCGCCCTCTGATTGTGACCGCCGCAGGCTCGGCGCATTCTCGCCTAGAAAACAGGCACTTGCCCGTTTCCGGGCAGGTCCGGTGCAATTCTCCCGATCGCGGGCAGTTGCCCAGCCCGAACTTGTGCCTAATATGAGTTATGGCGAATAACCGGACCTACTTTGACGAGATGATCGCAGGCGAGAACGCCATCAGATCTCCGTATTCCGATTACCATGCCTGGTTCGCCCAGCAGGACACCGACCGGCTGGCGAAAAAGTCGCAAGAGGCCGAGGCTTTCTTCCGGCGCACGGGCATCACTTTCAACGTCTACGGCCAGGCCGAAGCACAGGAGCGGTTGATTCCCTTCGACCTTGTGCCGCGCATCATGGGCAGCCGCGAATGGGCGCGGCTGGCGCGCGGCATCGAGCAGCGGGTCGCGGCGATCAACGCCTTTCTGCACGACATCTACAACCGCCAGGAAATCCTGCGCGCCGGGCGCGTCCCGGTCGACCTGGTGGCCACCAACGAGGCCTTCCTGCCGCAGATGGCCGGGTTCAGCCCGCCGGGCCATGTCTATACCCATATCGTCGGCACCGACCTGGTGCGCACCGGCGAAGGCGATTTCTTTGTGCTGGAAGACAATGCGCGCACGCCGTCCGGGGTCTCCTACATGCTGGAGAACCGCGAGACGATGCTGCAGATGTTCCCCGAGCTGTTCAGCAAGATCAAGGTCAAGCCGGTCAGCGACTATCCCAAGAACCTGCGCCGGTCGCTGATGGCCTGCGCGCCGCGCACCTGCAGCGGCAAGCCGACCATCGCGGTGCTGACGCCGGGCATCTACAACTCGGCCTATTTCGAACATTCCTTCCTGGCCGATCAGATGGGCGCCGAACTGGTCGAGGGCCACGACCTGCGCGTCGTCGACGGCCATATCGCGATGCGCACCACCCAGGGTTACAAGGTGGTCGACGTGATCTATCGCCGGATCGACGATGATTTCCTCGATCCGCTGACCTTCAACCCCGAAAGCATGCTGGGCGTGCCCGGCATCATGGATGTCTACCGCGCCGGCAATATCACCATCGCCAACGCGCCCGGAGCGGGCATCGCCGATGACAAGGCGATCTATTCCTACATGCCCGATATCGTCGAATTCTATACCGGCGAAAAACCGATCCTGCGCAATGTCGAAACCTGGCGCTGCGGCGAGCCGGAGTCCCTGAAATACGTGCTCGACAACCTCAAGGACCTGGTGGTGAAGGAAGTACACGGTTCGGGTGGCTACGGCATGCTGGTGGGCCCCGCCGCGTCGAAAAAGGAACTGGCCGACTTCGCTGACAAGCTCAAGGCGCGGCCGGGCAATTACATCGCCCAGCCAACCCTGTCGCTGTCCACCGTGCCGATCTTCACCCAAAGCGGCCTGGCGCCGCGCCATGTGGACCTGCGGCCGTTCGTTCTGGTATCTCCGAACGGCATCAACATCGTGCCCGGGGGGCTGACCCGCGTCGCGCTGACCGAAGGATCTCTGGTGGTGAATTCCAGCCAGGGCGGCGGCACCAAGGACACCTGGGTGCTGGAGGACTGACAGAATGCTGGGAAAGACGGCAGGCGGGCTCTACTGGATGTTCCGCTACCTTGAACGCGCCGAGAACATCGCCCGGCTGATCGAGGCGGGCTTCCGCATCGCGCTGACCCGGTCCACCGACGCGGAATCGGAATGGAAATCGGTGGTCACGACCTCGGGCGTCAGCGAGGCCTACAGCGCGCAGAACGATAGTTTCACCGCCGCCCTGGTGGTGGATTTCCTGCTGCGCGATCCGGCCAACGCCTCCAGCGTGATGTCGATCACCGGTGCCGCGCGCGACAATGCCCGCCTGGTGCGCACCGCGCTGACCACCGAGGTATGGGAGGCGGTGAACGACAACTGGCTGACCCTGACCTCGCTGCTGGCCCGCCCCGTGCGCGAGACCGAGCTGCCCTCGGTGCTGAACACCATCCGCCAGCAAAGCGCGCTGGTGCGCGGCGCGTTGCACGGCACCATGCTGCGCAACGATATCTACGATTTCTCGCGGCTGGGCACCTTCATCGAACGCGCCGACAACACCGCGCGGATCCTCGACGTGAAATACTACACCCTGCTGCCGCATGCCAATTTTGTCGGCTCGTCGCTGGACAACGTGCAGTGGGAAACCGTGCTGCGCTCGGTCTCGGCGCATCGCTCGTTCCGCTGGCTGGGCGAAAGCGAAATGACCGCCGCGGCCATTGCCGATTTCCTGATTCTCGACCGCCGCCTGCCGCGGTCGCTGTCCTTCTGCGCCAAGCAGATGAGCAATAATCTGGGCCACCTTGCCGATGACTACGGTGAACGGCATACTTGCAACGAGATGGCGGACAAGCTGCGCGCGCGGCTGAAGGGCCGTACCATCCAATCGATATTCGAAGAGGGCCTGCACGAATTCATCACGGGCTTCATTCACGATAACAACGCGCTGGGCCTGCAGATCGAGCAGGATTTTCGGTTCAGCGGCTAAGACGAGATACGCCTGTGCTGCTGACCATTTCGCACACCACCACCTATCGCTATGAAACGCCGGTGCACTATGCCCTGCAACAGCTGCGGATGACGCCCTGCGACAATGTCCAGCAGCGCGTGCTGGACTGGAAGGTCGATGTGGCGGGCGGCGGGCTCGAGGTCAGTTACAAGGATCACCACGGCAACCATGTCGACCTGGTCAATCTCGACCGCGACGCCACCGAGGTGACGATCACCGCCGCCGGGCGGGTCGAAACCACCGATACCGCCGGGATCCTGGGCAATGCCACCTGCCCCCTGCCGCTGTGGTATTTCCGCCAGCAGACCGAACTGACCGAGCCGGGCGACGGCATCCGCGCGCTGGCCGACGAGTTGGGCAAGACCCAGGAAAAGCTCGACGCGCTGCACGCCCTGTCCGAACAGATCCGCAGCAAGGTGGAATATGGCACCGGCGAAACCTATGCCGCCACCGCCGCGGAACAGGCGCTGTCGGGCGGACGGGGCGTCTGCCAGGACCACGCCCAGATCTTCGTTTCGGCGGCGCGCGCCGCAGGTATCCCGGCGCGCTATGTCAGCGGCTACATGATGATGAACGACCGGATCGACCAGGAGGCCAGCCATGCCTGGGCCGAGGCCTGGCTGGATCTGCTGGGCTGGGTTGGCTTCGACATCTCGAACGGCTATTCGCCCGACGAACGCTATGTCCGCATCGCCATCGGGCGCGACTATCGCGATGCCGCGCCGGTCTCGGGGCTGCGGCAGGGCACGGGCGATGAATCGATGATTGTCTCGCTGCAGATTCAACAGTAGAGATCTGCGGACGCTCTGCCGAACCATGATCGGACATTCCGATGACATATTGTGTGGGTCTGCGCCTGAACCGGGGCATGGTCTTCATGTCCGACACCCGGACCAATGCCGGGGTCGACAACTTCTCGACCACGCGGAAGATGTTCACCTTCCACGTCGAAGGCGAGCGGATGATCACCATCATGACCGCCGGCAACCTCGCCACCACGCAGGCGCTGATCAGCCTGCTGGAGGAACGGTCCAAGGCCACCAGTGACCGCGACCCGACGATCCTGCGGGTGCCGTCGATGTTCCAGGTCGCGCGGCTGATCGGGTCAACGCTGCGCGAGATCATTTCGGAAAGCACCGCCGAAGGCGCCACCTCCGATGCCGGATTCCGCGCCACGGTGATCGTCGGCGGCCAGATCAAGGGCGGCCCGCCGCGCCTGTTCCTGATCTATCCCGAAGGCAATTTCATCGAGGCCACCGATGACACGCCGTTCTTCCAGATCGGCGAAACCAAGTACGGCAAGCCGATCCTGGTGCGCCGCTATGACCCCGAGATGAGCTTTAGCGAGGCGGTCAAGCTGCTGCTGGTCTCCTTCGATTCCACCGTCAAGGCCAACCTTTCGGTCGGCCTGCCCTTCGATCTGCAGACCTACGAGATCGACACCTTCCGCGTGCACAAGCAGATCCGAATCGAACAGGACGACCCGACCTATCAGTCAATCTCGACCGGCTGGGGCGACGCGCTGCGCGCCGCCTTCGACCTGCTGCCGTCTTACGAGCTCTGACGCCGGCGGAAACAATGCCTGATGCCTCTTTGGCGATTGTGTCGGAGAAGCGTAACAGACCTGGCGGCCATTGTTCGCCAATTGGAAACAACCCAACCTTTCATAGGGTTATTGTTTCCAAGACTCCCTGACCAAAGCCGCGCCGCCCCGGCAAATTACCCGAAATTTTCGCAGCGCCGCCCCAAACCAGCCCGAATCCGGCCAGATACTGCCGCCATCGCATCGTTGGGGAGCACGCCTATGCACGCCGCATCTTTTGATCCGTATCGGGATCACCCGTTTGCCCAAGCTTCCCTAAGCTGACACTCTTGGCCCTGCGCACACCAGCCCGGCCGGGACCGCCCGGCCGGAACGGCAGGCACCGCAGCGTCACCGCACTGCCGGGCGGTTCTCACTCCACCGCCCCCGACACGAACGAAGGACGACCCGAATGAATGATCTCAGAGGCGGCGCAACCTTGATCCGGGGCCAGCATCGCGCCGGCTTCCGGGACCTTGACGAGTTCTGGCAGCGGCTGAACGGGCTCGACGCCGAAATCCGGGCGCTGGCGCCGCATGCGCCGGGCTTTGTCCAAGACACCATCAACCGCACGCTGGACCGCATCGTTGCCTTCGAACCCTCGATCAGCGTGATCGGCCAGGTCAAGGCCGGCAAAAGCTCGTTGCTGAACGCGATGATCGGCGAGACCGGGCTGCTGCCCTCCGACGTCAACCCGTGGACCTCGGTGATCACCGGCGTGCATATTAACAGCCGCAACCGCCCGCCCAAGACCCGCGCGCTGTTCCGCTTTTTCGACGCCGCCGAATGGGACCGCCTGGTGGAAACCGGCGGCCGCCTGGGCGAGATGGCGCAACGATCGGGATTCGAGACCGAGGCCGGCGAGATCCGCAAGCAGGTCATGGAGATGCGCCGCACCACCGAAGAGCGGCTGGGCGAGGAATTCACCGGCCTGCTGGGCACCAGCCACGCCTTTCCCGAGATCGAGAAACAGGTGATCGACCGCTATATCTGCTATGGCGATCCCGAAGATGACGCGATGGCCCAGGACGGCGTTTATGCCGACCTGACCAAATCCGCCGATCTCTATATCGACCTGCCCGGCTATCCCAAGGGGCTGTGCCTGCGCGACACGCCCGGCGTGAACGACACTTTCATGATGCGCGAACAGATCACCCTGAACGCGATCAGCGAAAGCCGCGTCTGCCTGGTGGTGCTGTCGGCGCATCAGGCGCTTTCGACCATGGATATGGCGCTGATGCGGATCATCTGCAGCGTCGAGGCGCGCGAGGTGCTGATCTTCGTCAACCGGATCGACGAACTGGCCGATCCGGTGAACGAATTGCAGGACATTCATGCCAACATCCAAAAGACCCTGCGCAATGCCGGCGTCGGCGCCGATGTCGAGGTGCTGTTCGGCAGCGCCTATTGGGCCAATTGCGCCCTGGACGGCAGCTGGGACGGCATGTCGCCCGGCAGCCGCGCCGCGCTCGACCGGATCCTGGCCGAGGCCGGGATCGCCGCCGCCGATCCCGCCGATATGCCGCAATTCCTGCTCAGCGCCTCGGGCATCGAGGAACTGCACCGCGCCATCGTCAAACGGGTGATCGAAGGCCCCGGCGCGGCAATCATGCGCGACCTCGAAACCGAACTGGAAAACATCACCCGGATGATCGAGACGGTGACCACCGCCGCCAGCGGCCAGCCGGACAAACCCGCCATCGAGATCGACACCGAAACCGTGCGCGCCACGCTCGCCCAAATCCGCAAGGCGGCGGAGGACCAGTTCGACGCCGCCGCCGTGGAGTCGCGCGAGGCGCTGACCGGCCGGCTCCAGAAATCGCAGGACGCCTTCATCGATTCGGCGATGGAGGCGCTGGGCTCGCACCTGTCCGCCTTTGGCGAAAAACAGGGCTGGTCCTATGGCGTCACCAGCCTGCGGATGATGATGCGAACGGCATTCTTTTCCGCCAGCGCCACGCTCAAGCGAGATACCAATGATTGCCTCGGCACGGCGCTTGCATCCTACCAGTCCTTGATGTGTGATAAGCTGGGGATGCAACCAGAGGATGTAGAGATGGAACTGCCGCCATCGCCCCGGCAAAAACCGCCGACAGCGCTGGCAAAGACCCTGACGCTGGATCTGCAATCCGGCGGCTGGCGGCGATTCTGGCGGTTTGGCCGCAGCGGCCGGCCGGACAAGCGGCACGAAACGCTGATCCGAGCCGAAACCGACCCGATGGTCGACGAACTTTTGACCGATTACTTCGACCCCAGCGTGGCGGAACACCGCGAAGTGCTGGCCGGGTTCCTTGACGACCAGGAGAACTTCGTGAACGCCGTGCTGGACTATGTCGATACCGGCGAATCGGAGCAAGACGGGGGCGTAACCGAAGTGAGGGAGAATGTGGCGTGATGCTTGATCATGACGAAGCCAGCCTGTCCGGCACGGCGCAGCGCCTGCCCCGGATCCTGATCGCCGGCGAATTCAGCGCCGGCAAGTCGCAGCTGATCAATGCGCTGGCGGGCCAGAAGGTGGTGCCGTCGGGGGTGACCGCAACCGCGCTGCCACCGGTCTGGCTGGTCGGCGGGGCGCAGGGAATCACCCGCGTCGACAGCAATGACCAGGCCAAGCCGGTCGACCGGCTGACCGGCGCCGGGGTGATGTCGACCAAATATTTCATCCTCGGCTCGGACGCGCCGCTGCTTGCCTCGTTCGACCTGATCGACACGCCGGGCAGTTCCGACCCCAACATGCCCGCCGATTGCTGGGAACGCATGCTGGGCTATGCCGATATGGTGATCTGGTGCACCAATGCGGTTCAGGCCTGGCGGCAAAGCGAAAAGGCGGTGTGGGACGAGATGCCCGAACATCTGGTCGGCACCGGGATGCTGCTGCTGACCCATCTGGACAAACTGCACGACACCCGCTCGTGCGACAAGCTGATGCGCCGGGTGCGGCGCGAGGCCGGCGATTACTTTGGCACCATCTGCGGCGCCTCGCTGATCGATCCCGATCATATCACCGAACTGGCCGCGGAAATCGCCGCCCAGGCCGCGGCGCTTACCGTCCTGCCCGGTGCCGAGGCCCCGGCGGTGGACAGGGCGCGCAACCCGGAGCCCGCGGCGGAACAGCCCGCGGATGTGCAGGCCGTTGTCCCGCGCCGGGTCAAGGCGCGGCATGTGCCGGAAACGGCCGGACACGGCAACGGTGTGGTGCCTTTGTTCGATCCGACCACCAAAGCCGTTGCCGAAACCGACGGATTGGTGGACAACTACGGAGCGACTCCGAAAACGCCTGCTGCCACGGGCGGGGTCGCCACCGAAACATGGGAACGACTCACTCGGGGCCACGACTTGACCCGACCGGACATTTTGAACGCCTGCATCGCGCAGCTGCTCGGGGAACTCGATGGAGAGTTCGAACGTATGCACTGGCGTCAGGACACTCAGTTGCGCAGCGGCCCGCGGGGCTGAGGCACCACAAGACCCGGCGGCGGTGCGCCGCCGGACCAAGACCAAGGGGGGCGAAGGGTGCAGATTGCGGCCTTTCAGAAACAGGAACTCGATTTTCTGCGCGGCACGCTCGACGGGCTGCTGTCGGTTTCGGGCAAGGCAGGGCAACCGGCCTTCGAGGAAATCCGCGACCAGCTCGATGCCTGGGCCGCCAAGGTTGCGGTGATCGGCCAGGTCAAGGCCGGCAAATCCACGTTCCTGAACGCCTTCCTGAACGAGACCGAACTGCTGCCCTCGGACGTGAATCCGTGGACCTCGGTGGTCACCAACATGCGGATCAACCTGCCCAATGATCCGGCCTCGGGCGCGAGTTTCCAGTTTTATGACGAAGCCGCCTGGAACGAGATCCTGAACGGCACCACCGAGATCCGCACGTTGGCCGAACAGCTGCTGCCCGGTTTTGACACCGCGCTGCTGCGCCGCCAGACCGAGGCGATGCGCGATCGCGCCCGCCGCCGCCTGGGCGCGCAATACGAAACCCTGCTGGGCACCTCGCACAATTACGAGGTGGCCACCCCGCACCTGCTGCAACGCTATGTCTGCGCCGGCTCGGCCTCGGATCTCGAACATCACAAAAGCGCTCCGGGCCGCTATGCCTCGATCACCCGCTCGGCCGATCTCTACCTGCGGCTGCCGGAATTCCAGGTGCCGGTGGTTGTCACCGACACGCCCGGCGTCAACGATCCGTTCCTGGTGCGCGACGAGTTCACCTGCCGCAGCCTCGACCGGTCGGATATCTTCATCGTGGTGCTGTCGGCGCATCAGCCGCTGACCGAGGTCGATATCGCGCTGCTGAAAATCCTGGCCCAGCAGGACACCAAGGATGTGTTGATCTTCATCAACCGCATCGACGAGCTGGACGAATACGACACCGACGTGCCGCTGGTGATCAGCGATGTCGCCCAGCGCCTGCGCGCGGCGATCCCGGATGTCGAATTCACCATCCAGGCCGGCAGCGCCTATTTCGCCGTGTTGGCCCTGCGCGACGATGACGAGGCGGCGCTGATCCGCGATGCGCTGGATGACGGCCAATTGGCCGATTACCTGCGCAGCCGGTTCGGCCATGTCCCCGCCGATCAGCGCGCGCGCTTCCTGCTTGCTTCGGGAATGGGCGAAATCAAACGGGCGCTCTCCACCATCATCGACCACGGCACCGGCTGCCGGCAGCTGAAACAGCTTCTGGAAGACATGCGAGCCGAAATCGCCGGCCAGCTTTTTGCGGCCCGGCGCGAACGCGAATCGGTTCAGCTTCAGGTCGAACGCGCCAGCGCCGCCGAGGCGCAGGCCCAGCTGGAAAGCGACCTGACGGCCCTGACCGAACTTGGCACCGGGCTGGAGCGCCTGCAGGACAGCGCCGCATTGGAAATCGACGAGGTGGTGAACAAGGCCTGGACCGCGCTGGAAACCAGCCTGAACAGCGAAGTCGGCCAGTTCATCCACCAGCAGAATGACCGGCTGTCCGACATGGTCCGCTATGACCGGGGCGAATCGGACGCGCTCGATATCGACCTGCTGCCGCTGCAACAGCGGATGGACGAGATCATTCGCAGCCAATTCGACCGCGCCCGAACCGCCACCGACAGATTGCTGGCCACCTGCCTGGACGCCACGCTCGAGCAGATTCGCGCCCGGTTCGACGATCTCGACGAGGGAATCACCCTGGATCAATTGCCGTTCGACAGCTTTGCCTCGACGCTGACCCTGTCCAAGCGCAAGCTGAATATCGGCCTGGTGAAACAGCGCAGCTGGCGGTTCTGGCGCGGCCGCGAAATCGACGCAGAGTCCACGCTCAGTGCGATCCGCAGCCTGATTGCGCTGGAAATCCGCCCCGCCATCGGCAAGATTTTGAAGGCCTTCAACGAGGCCCAGACCGAACGCGCCGATGCCGGCAAGGCCCGCCTGCGGGTGGCCCTGCGCGCGGTCGAAGCGGCCACCGCCGCACGCAAGCAGCGGCTGAACCAGGCCCAGCTTGAATCCGGCCGCGACCCCGCCCGCGCCGCGCAACAGGCCCACCGGATGCAAAGCGAGCTTGAAGTTCTCGAGCGCAGGTTGCAGCATCTAGCCACCCATGACAGCAATCTCGCCCGGGCCTCGCTGGCCCATGCGGCCTAAACGGACGGATCAGATGAACCGCAAGGGTACCATGGCGAACGGCCCCGCACCCCAGGCACAGCCCGGCCGCTTGTTGCGGCTGGTGGTCGGGGGCGAGATTCGGTCGGGCAAGTCCACGGTGATCAACGCCATGCTGCGCGACAATGTGATCCCGCAGTTCCGCGGCGACCAGAATCGCCCGGTGATGGTGGTCCGGCACCGCGAAACCCCCGGCCTGCTGGTGCATTACCAGGATGGCAGTCTGCGCCCCTATCGCAGCTTTGCCGATTGCGGCAGCCTCGACGGCGCCCGCCTGTGCGAGATCGATGTCTATGCGCCGCACCTGGCCGCCTTCGAGATTGTCGAACTGCCCTTCTATCATGACGGCCACGTGACCGAGGAAACCTTCGAGGCGATGAGCGCCGCGGATGTCTTCATCTGGGTCACCATCGCCTCGCAGGCCTGGCGGCTCTCCGAACGTGCCATCGTCCAGCGCCTTCCGCGCGCCCTGCGCGCCCGCTCGGTCATCGTCGCCTCGCGCGCCGACAAGCTGACCCAAAGCAGCGATTGGGACCGGATCTCGGAACGGCTGTCGATCGAGGCGGGCGAGTTCTTCAGCGGCGCGATCCCGATCTGCGGCGCCCGTCGCCTGATTGCCGAAACCGCCGGATCAGACGAACAATGGCATGCCAGCGGCGGCGACGTCCTGACCGAGGCGCTGTCGGGCTTTGCCCGCGAGCTATTGACCGCCGAAGCCGAGGAACCGGCCCCCGCAGCGGCGCCGGGCGACGACAATGTCATCGCCTTCCGCGCCAGCGGCCAGCCCACCGCGGCCGAACCAGAGGCCGAACCAGAGCAGCCCGCCGCCGCCAAACCGGTGCCCGAGACCCTGTCCTCGCTGGCCGCCTCGGTCTATGGCGTCAGCACCGCGGGCCTCTGCGACGGCGGGGCGCTCACGGTTCTGGCTGGAGAGGAAGAGACCGCGCGCATCGCCGCCTCGGTCAGCGCCGATTGCCTGCGCAACCGCCGCGGCAATTACCAGCTGATCGGTGAAACCGAGAACAGCAGCGAGGTTCAGGTGCGGATGGCGGGGCATTTCCTGCTGTGCCGCCGCGCCGGCCATGATGGCGCCTTTGTCTTCCTGCTCTGTGACGAAGACCACATCAACCCGGCGCTGGCCCGCACCGCCATCCGCCGGATGTGCCAGATCTACGAAACCGGCCTGATCTGACTTAAGACCAGCCTACCGGTTCGACCCGCCGCGTTTGACCTGCACATTGAACAGGTCATTCGACAGCGCGGCGCCGGTGGTCAGCCCATCCAGCACCACCGCCGTGCGCGCGCCCTGCTCGTTGGTGATGATCCATTGCCGCAAGGCCACCGGATCGGCGGAAAAGGTCAGGTCGATATGGCCGTATTCCGGGTTGTCCGGATCCTGCGCCCGCACCACCGTCAGATCGCCCTCGGTGCTGTGGCCCACCACCATATTGGCGCGGTCCAGGTCGACCTCGGACGCCAGGATGATCGACAGCGGAGTCCGTTTCAGCGGATAGGTCTCGGGCGGCTGGTTCGACTTGGTGTCATGCACGATCACCGTGCCGCTGCCGGCAATCACCACGCCGCTATTGGGCGGGTCATATTCGAACCGCATCCGCCCCGGCCGCTTGATATACAGCGTCCCGGTCGAACGCGACCCGTCCTCGTTAAATTGGGTAAAGCTGCTTTCCGCGGTCTCGATCCCGTTCAGATAGGCCGAGATATCACCGAGCGGCAGCGTGTCCTGCGCCGGGGCGCTGACGGGAAAGGCCACGGCCAGCGCCATGGCAAGAGCGGTAAGGATGCGTTTCATGGACCCCAGATAATCCCGGTACGGCACGGTTGTAAGGCCTGAAACGCATCACAAATGCGCGTGGTTCCGCGGGATCCCGCGCAACGCCGCTATTGCGGTTCGGGCACCAGGATCTCGCGCTTGCCGACATGGTTGGCAGGCGACACCAGCCCCTCGTCTTCCATCTGCTCGACCAGCCGCGCGGCCTTGTTATAGCCGATCGCCAGCTTGCGCTGGATATACGAGGTGGAGCATTTGCGATCCTTGATCACGATCTGCACCGCGGTGTCATACAGCGCATCCTCGCCATCGGTATTGCCGCCCAGCCCCAGCACCATGTCGATATCGCTTTCGCGGTCCTCGTCCGGCCCCTCGACCACGCCGCCGATATAGGCGGGCGGGCCAAAGGCCTTCAGGTGGTTCACCACCTCCTCGACCTCTTCGTCCGACACGAAGGGCCCGTGGCAGCGGGTGATCTTGGCGCCGCCGGCCATATACAGCATGTCGCCCTGACCCAGCAGCTGCTCGGCCCCCATCTCGCCCAGGATGGTGCGGCTGTCGATCTTCGAAGTCACCTGGAAGGAGATCCGCGTCGGGAAGTTGGCCTTGATGGTGCCGGTGATCACATCGACCGAGGGCCGCTGGGTGGCCATGATCAGGTGAATGCCGCTGGCCCGCGCCATCTGCGCCAGACGCTGGATGCAGGCCTCGATCTCCTTGCCCGCCACCATCATCAGGTCGGCCATCTCGTCGACGATCACCACGATGAAGGGCATCGCCTCGGGGGCGAATTCCTCGGTCTCGAAGACCGGTTCGCCGGTCTCGTCATCAAAACCGGTCTGCACCGTGCGGCTGAACATCTCGCCCTTGGCCAGTGCGTCGCGCACCCGGCCGTTATAGCCCTCGATGTTGCGCACGCCCATCTTGGACATCTTGCGATAGCGTTCTTCCATCTCGCCGACGACCCATTTCAGGGCGACCACCGCCTTTTTCGGGTCGGTCACCACCGGCGACAGCAGGTGCGGAATGCCGTCATAGACCGACAGTTCCAGCATCTTGGGGTCGATCATGATCAACCGGCACTGGTCCGGGGTCAGCCGGTACAGCAGCGACAGGATCATCGTGTTGATCGCCACCGATTTGCCCGAACCGGTGGTCCCGGCGATCAGCAGGTGGGGCATCTTGGCCAGGTTGGCCACCACCGGCCCGCCGCCGATATCCTTGCCCAGCGCCAGCGGCAGGCTCATGTTGGTATCGCCGAAATCGCGGGCGGCGAGAATCTCGCGCAGCACCACCATCTCGCGGTTGTCATTGGGCAGTTCGATGCCGATCACCGACCGGCCCGGCACCGTCGACACCCGCGCCGACAGCGCCATCATCGACCGGGCGATATCGTCGGCCAGGCCGATCACCCGGCTGGCCTTGAGGCCCGGCGCCGGTTCCAACTCGTACATGGTGACCACCGGGCCGGGGCGGACCGACACGATCTCCCCTTTGACGCCGTAATCGTCCAGCACGTTTTCCAGCATCCGGGCGTTTTCTTCCAACGCCTCGTCCGACAGGTGGTGGCGCTGGATGCTGGCCGGGTTGGTCAGCAGCCCCAGCGGCGGCAATTCGAACTCGCTCGATTCCTCGTCAAAGGCCAGCGTCGGCTGCGCCTCGGCCTGGGCGCGGCGCGATGGCGCCGGCGCCTTGCGCGCCGGATTCTGCACCACCTTGCGCGGCTCGGCCACCGGCACCTGTGCCACTGGCTTTTGCGGCATCGGCGGCAGCGGTTCGTCGAAATCATCCGCGTCGTCAAACGGCATCACGTCCAGGTCGTCTTCCGGCTCGGGCGCCGGCGGCACGTTCAGCCGCGCCTGGGCCTGCGCGCGCGTCACCGGGGGCTCGGG
>NZ_PGTB01000005.1 GCF_002786325.1 Pseudooceanicola lipolyticus
CGGCCGGGCGCGCGAGTTGGGCATCGACCTGCGCCGCCTGCGCGGCAGCGGTCCGGCGGGGCGCATCCTGCACGAGGATCTGGACGATTTCATCGCCCACGGTGCCGAGCCGGTGCGCAGCGGCGGCCCGGTTGCCCGCACGGGCGAGGCGGAAATCCGCGTCACCGGTATTCGCCGCGCGATTGCCGAGCGCATGGCTTTGGCCAAGCAGCGGATCCCGCATTTCACGATTGTCGAGGAGGTCGATGTCGAGGCGCTGGAAGAGCTGCGCGCCGGGTTGAACAGCCGGTTCGGCGAGGCGCGGGGGCGGCTGACGCTGTTGCCCTTCCTGCTGCGCGCACTGAGCGAGGCGGTGGTGGATCACCCCGAGATCAACGCGACCTTCGACGACGAGGCCGGGGTGGTCACCCGCCACGCGGCGCTGCATTGCGGGATTGCGACGCAGACCGATGCCGGTCTGATGGTACCGGTGCTGCGCCATGCCGAGGCACTGGACCTGTGGGACACCGCGCGCGAAATCCGGCGCCTGTCGGACGCCGCGCGCGAGCGGCGCGCCTCGCCCAAGGAATTGTCTGGCTCGACCCTGACGGTGACCTCGCTGGGCCCGCTGGGCGCGGTGGTGACGACGCCGATCATCAATCACCCCGAGGTGGCCATTGTCGGCGTCAACAAGATTGCCGTGCGGCCGGTCTGGAACGGCTCCGAATTTGTGCCGCGGCGGATGATGAACCTGTCCTGCAGCTTTGATCACCGGGTGGTGGATGGCTGGGGCGCGGCCGAATTCGTTGCCGCGCTGAAACGGTTGCTGGAACTGCCGGCGATGTTGTTCATGGAGTGGCGCGATGAGTGATCTTCGGTGTGGCCTTGTGGTGATTGGCGGCGGTCCCGGCGGCTATGTCTGCGCCTCGCGCGCGGCGCGGCTGGGGGTCGATACCATCCTGATCGAAAGCGGCCGGGTGGGGGGCACCTGCCTGAACGTGGGCTGTATCCCGTCCAAGGCGTTGATCCACGCGGCCGATCTGTTCGCCACCGCCCGGCGGCAGGCGGGCGAGGGCATGCACGGCATCACCGTGGCCGAGCCCCGCTTGGATTTCGGCCAGACGCGCGAGTGGATGGATGGCGTGGTGTCGCGCCTGCGGTCCGGCGTGGTCGGTCTGCTGGAACGCAGCGGGGTGAAAACCTTGCACGGGCGCGCCCGGTTCCTCGACGGCAAGACGGTCGAGGTGGTGGGCGATACCGGCACCACCACGGTGCGGGCCGAGAACGTGGTGATTGCCACCGGGTCGCGCCCGGTCGATCTGCCGGGCCTGCCGACCGGGGGCAAGGTGCTGGATTCCACCGGCGCGCTGGCGTTGGATCAGCCGCCGCAGCGGCTGGCGGTGATCGGCGCGGGCTATATCGGGCTGGAACTGGGCACCGCCTTTGCCAAGCTGGGCAGCGCGGTGACGCTGCTGGAAGCGACGCCGACGATCCTGCCGCAATATGACGAAAAGCTGACCCGGCCGGTGCGGCGGCGGTTGGGCGAACTGGGCATCGGGCTACGGCTGGACACCAAGGTGACGGGCTGGGACGATGGCACGGGCCGCCTACAGGTGGAACACGACGGCAAGACAGAGACGCTGGAATTCGACAAGGTGCTGGTGACCGTGGGGCGCACCGCCAATACCGACGGGCTGGCCCTGGAGGAATTGCGGCTGAAGATGGAGGGCCCGTTCATTCAGATCGACGATCGTTGCCGCACTTCGATGCGCGGGGTCTATGCCATCGGCGACGTCACCGCCGGGCCAATGCTGGCGCATCGCGCAATGGCCCATGCCGAAATTGCCGCCGATGTGATCGCCGGCCATGCCAACGCCTGGGACAAGGCCTGTGTGCCCGCCGTCTGCTTTACCGATCCCGAGATCGCCAGCGTCGGTCTGTTGCCGCGCGAGGCCGAAACCGAAGGCCCGGTCACGGTGTCGGAATTTTCCTTCCGCGCCAATGGCCGGGCGCTGACCCTGGACGATGCCGAAGGCATGGTGCGCATCGTCGCCCGGCAGTCCGACCATGTGATCCTGGGCATCCAGGCCGCCGGGCCGGGCGTGTCGGAACTGACCGCCGGATTTGCCCAGGCAATCGAAACCGGGCTGCGGATCGAGGATATCGCGGCGGTGATCCATCCGCATCCGACATTGAGCGAAGCCTTGCAGGAGGCCGCCCTGGCCGAAGCCTCGATGGCCAATCACGGCTGAGGGCCTGCGGATATCGCCGGGGGAACAGGGAGCCTGGTACTGATGGGGTGGACGCGCCTCGACGGCACTGTTGTGCAGCGTGGATGCTTCAAAGGCAGTCTTTTCAAACTGATGGAATTCGCGGCCGGGGGAACCGCCGGTCCCGTCCTGGCAGTCGACACTTGCTTGGGTTTATTGCCGAAATGCGACGATCAGCAGGGTGCGCCATGTGGGGTCCTGTGCTGGTGGTCGCGATGCAAGGCATCAGCGGCTTTACCCGGGCGCTGAATTCATTGATATTTGAAGCAATTTCAACGACTGCCAGGACCGGCTGATGGACGATATCGCGGATTATCATCGAGAGGAGGACCGGCTTGCCGTGCATCGGTTGCGGCTGTGGCTGCAGATGCTGAAGGCGGTGCGCCATGTCGAAGGCGGGCTGCGCGAGAAGCTGCGCGAGGGCTATGGCACCACGCTGTCACGCTTTGATGTGCTGGCGGCGCTGCACGCGCATCCCGAGGGGATGAAGATGAGCGAACTGTCGCAGCACCTGATCGTGTCGAATGGCAATGTCACCGGCGTTGTCGACCGGCTGGTGGCCGATGAATTGGCGGAACGGCAAAGCCTGTCGACCGATCGGCGGGCGATTGTCGTCAAGATCACCGAATCCGGCCGGGCGTTGATGGATGAAATGGCGGTCAATCACCGGGGCTGGATCAACGACATGTTCCGCAACGTGTCCGAGGCGGATGCGGCGCGCGGCGTGTCGATCATGCTGGACATCCGGCATGGCACGGCACGCGACTGAATATATAAATCCAGTTCATAGTATGCATTACAATTATGAAGTGGCATAATGCCCAGACTGGATGCATGGTTTTGCCATGCTGACAGGGGGCCGCGATGACCGCTCAACAATCGATAGCCGTGACATCCGGGGAACCGGCAGTGACGGTTGATTTTTCCAGGCTGACCCAGACGCCGGAATTCGACCGGCTGCTTGCGGAAATCCGCGCCCGCCGCGACGTGTTCGAAAGGCAGCGCCACATCCCGAAGGATATCGTCGCGCTGATGAAAGCGGCGCGGATTTTCCGGTCCGCGACGCCGGCCCGGTTCGGTGGCGATGCCATGGCGCCGCATCACTTTCTGAAAATGGTCGACAAGATCGGCACGGTCGACGGGTCGGCGGCCTGGGTCGCGGCCTTCGGCTCGGCCAATACCTATACCGCGGCGCTGCCGGTCGAGGCGCAGGAGATCATGTATGCCGACGGCCCCGACCAGGTGTTTGCCGGCGGCCTGCACCCGGTGCAGGAGGCCCGGCGCGTTCCGGGTGGCTGGCAGGTCAGCGGCCGGTGGAAATTTGCTTCGGGCTGCATGGCGGCGGATTGGATCGGCGTGGGCATCGCCGGGCGGGCCGAAGGCGCCCCGGTCGACGAAGTGCCGAAAGTGATGATGGCGGTGGCGCCGGCCGATGAGGTCGAGATCATCGAGACCTGGGACGTCTCGGGGATGCAGGGCACCGGCAGCCATGACACCAGCGTGACCGACAAGTTCTATGCCGACCGCTGGATCTGCGAACGCGGTGCGCCCGGCGTCATCGACGAGCCGCTATACCGGTATCCGGCGCTGGCCTATCAGGCGCAGGTCCACGCCGCCTGCAATCTGGGGCTGGCGCGCGCGGCCATCGAATATGCCAAGTCGGTGTCTGGCGCGGCCAAGATCATGGTGGGCCATTCGCGGCTGTGCGATCGCGGCTATTTCCTGTCGGGACTGGCCGAATGCGAGGCCAGGCTGCGCGCTGCGCGGGCGTTTTTCTACGAGGCCGCGGAAGAGGCCTGGGACATGCTGATGGCCGGTGATCCAGTGTCGCTGGAACAGACCAACCTGTTGCGGATCAGTGCCACCAATGCCGCGCATATGGGCGCCGAGGTGGTGCAGCAGGCCTATCGGATCTCGGGGATGGGAGTGATCGCCCGGCAGAGCGAGATGCAGCGGCATCTGCGCGACGCCATGGTGGTGACCCAGCACGCGGCGGTGACCGACATCACCATGGAACAGGCGGGCCGGGTTCTGGCCGGGCTGGAGCCGCCGCGCGGCTATCCCTAAGCCTGAAGAGTGCCGGTTTCGCGATGGACAGCAAGGCCCTGCACCGTTTCGATCTGAACCTGATCAAGGTGTTCCTGGCGATCTGCGAAGGCGGCAGCCTGACCGCGGCGGCGACCCGGCTGGGCCTGACCCAGCCCGCGATCAGCCATGCGCTGCGGCGGCTGCGCGAGGATTTCGGCGATCCGCTTTTTGTACGGGTCGGCAATGGCATGGAGCCGACGCGGGCGGCGCGGGCGCTGCGCCCGGCCTTCGAAGAAGCGCTGCGGATCGTCGCCGACACGATGCACGAGTCGCGCGCCTTCGACCCGGCGACGGCAACGCGGCATTTCCGCATTGCGATGTCGGATACCGGTGAATTCGTGGTGTTGCCGCGCCTGATCGAGGCGCTGAACCGCGAGGCGCCGCAGGTGCGGGTCCAGTCGATCCGGGTGCATCCCGATGACCTGTCGGCGGCATTGCGCAGCGGGCAGGTGGATGCGGCGGTGAAATACCAGCCGCTGCTGGAGCAGGGCGGCAACCTGGGGCGGACACTGTTGCGCGACCGGATCGTGTGCCTCTACCGCGCCGGGCATCCCGATGCCGGCGCCGACTGGAGCGCCGAGACCTTTGCGGCGCAGTCCTTTATCGATGTCGGTCGCGACGCCACGGGGTACCGGATGGCGCGCGAGGTCATCGCCGAACTGGGCGTGCCCTATCGTATGGCGGCGCAGGTGGATCATTTCACCATCGTGCCGGAGATCTTGCGGCGCACCGACCTGGTGGCGCTGTTCCCGTGGTCGGTCTGCCAGATGGTGAACCGGCATGGCGAGTTCGGGCATGTGGAAATGCCCTTTGCGGTGCCGCAATTTGACGTAGATTTCTGGGTCAACGAGGCCCTTGCCGCCGATCCGGGGTTGACCTGGCTGTACCAGTTGCTGAAACGCGCGATGGAGACCTGAATGACACCCGACACGCCCTGCCGCATCTCCAAGGACGATTTTCGCCAGGCGATGAGCCTGTTTCCCGGCGCGGTGACGCTGATCACCACCGGCACCGGCGCCGGGCGGCGCGGGATGACGGCCACGGCGGTCTGTTCCCTGACCGACAGCCCGCCCAGCCTGCTGGTCTGCGTCAACCGTGCCAGCGCGACCTGTGACGAGATTGCGCGCAATGGCCGGTTCAGCGTGCAATTGCTGTCAGAGACCGACCGCGATCTTGCGCTGCTGTTCGCCGGGTCGGGCGGGGTCACCGGCGCCGACAAGTTCCAAAGCGCGGATTGGAGCGAATGCCGGGCCCGGCAGCCACGGCTGAACGGTGCGCTGGCGTCGCTGTCCTGCGCGGTGGCCGACACCAATACGGTGGGCAGCCATACGGTGTTCATAGGCCAGATCAGCGAGGTCTGCCTGTCGCCCGAGCGCGAGGCGCTGATCTATGCGCGCTCGGCCTTCCGGGCGCTGGCACCGGCGGCCTGAGCGGCGCGGCGCATTTACCGGTCGAACCAGCCGTCATCCAGTTCGGGCAGCGGGATCGCCGCCAACAGCGACCGGGTGACATCGGAACCGGGCTGATCGAAGACCCGCTGCACCGGGCCGTGATCGACGATCTGGCCGTGATCCAGCACCATCACCTCGTCGCACAGATGGCGGATCACCGACAGGTCGTGGCTGATGAATGCCACGGTCAGTTGCATGTCGCGGGCCAGATCCTTCAGCAGGGTCAGCACATGGGCCTGGCTGGATACGTCCAGACCCGACACGATCTCGTCGGCCAGGATGAACCGGGGCCCCAGCGCGATGGCCCGCGCGATGCCGACGCGCTGGCGCTGGCCGCCGGACAGCTGATGCGGATACCGCGCGCCGAATTCAGCGGGCAGGCCGACCTTTTCCAGCGCCTCGACAGCCTTGTCGCGGCCGCCGCCCAGCCCATAGCGCTGCATCGGGCGGGCGATGATCTGCCAGACCCGGTGGCGCGGGTTGAGCGAAGACATCGGGTCTTGGAAGATCATCTGCAGATCGCGGCGGATCGGTCGCAAGTGGGCCTCGTCCAGCTGGCCGATTTGCTGTCCGGCAAAGGCAACCTGGCCGCTTTGCGGCGCCAATAGCCGGACCAGGACCCGGCCCAGCGTCGATTTGCCCGAGCCGGATTCGCCGACGATGCCGGTGATCCGGCCCTCGGGGATGTCAAAGCTGAGCCCTTTCAGCACCTCGATCCGCGGGGCCGGGCCGAACAGTGGCTTGCGGCTGTGATCGGGGAAGGACAGATACAGGTCGCGGACAGAAAACAGCGCGGTCATCGGGTGGCCTCGCTGCGCAGGGCATCCTCGCGTGCGATCTGCGCGTGCAACTCGCCGATCAGGTCAGATGGCACCGGCGAAAAGGGCCGGGTCAGGTCGGCGGAACTGGGCGTCGCGGCGATCAGCGCGCGGGTATAGGGATGCGCCGCGCCGGTAAAGACCTGTGCGGTCGGCGCGTCCTCCATCACCTTGCCGGCAAACAGCACGGTGACCTGCTGGCTGATCTTGGCCACCACGCCCATGTCATGGGTGACGAACAGCACCGCGGTGCCAGTTTCCTGCTGCAATTCGCGGATCAGGCGCAGGATCTCTTTCTGCACGGTCACGTCCAGCGCCGTGGTCGGTTCGTCCGCCACGATCAGACGGGGCGAGGGGGCAAAGGCGGCGGCGATCAACACGCGCTGGCGCATGCCGCCCGACAGGGCGTGCGGGTAGCTGTCCAGCACCCGTTCGGGCGCGCGGATCTGCACCCGCTCCAGCAGTTCCAGTGCGCGGTCGCGGGCGCGGGTGGTGCTCCAGCCATGGATGCGGCGCAGCGGGTCCAGGATCTGCGGCCCGATCTTGCGCAGCGGGTTCAGCGCGGTCAGCGGGTCCTGCGGGATCAGCGCCGAGAATGCCGCCACCTCGCGCCGGCGGCGGGCAGGGGACAGGGCGTTCAGAGGCTGGCCCCGTAACAGGATCTCGCCCCGCGTTCGCCGCACCTTGGGTGGCAGGATGCCCAGCACAGCCTTGCCGATCATCGACTTGCCCGCGCCGCTTTCGCCGACCAGCGCGCGCACCTCGCCCGGCTGCAGCCGCAGCGACACGTCGCGCAACAGCGGCGCGCCGTTGGGCAGCGCCACGGTCAGGTTCTGGATGTCGAGGGTCGGGCCGGTCATTGCAGCACCGGGTCAAAGCGTTGTTTCAGCCCTTCGCCCAGCACCGAGAAGCTGAGCACGCTGAGGAACAGGGCGATCAATGGGAACAGCAGGACCCACCAGGCGAAATGAATGGCGTTGCGGCCTTCGGCGATCATCGAGCCCCAGGTCGGGTCGTCGGTCGAGATCGACAGGTTCACAAAGCTGAGGATCGCCTCGACGATGATGGCGATGCCCATTTCCAGCGTCAGCAGCGCCACGATGGTGGGCAGCACATTGGGAAGGATTTCGGTCAGCAGGGTCGAAAGCCGCTGCGCGCCGCCGATGCGGGCGCTGTCGACGTAATCCATCCGGGTCTGACCCAGCGTCTCGGCCCGCACCACGCGGGCAAAGCGGGTCCAGTCGATCAGCGCGATGGCGGCGATGACCGAGGTCAGCCCGGTGCCCATCACCGCGACCAGCAGCACCGCGAACAGCACGGGCGGGAAGGCCATCCAGATATCGACCAGCCGGGAAATCACCCGGTCGCACCAGCCGCCGTAGAACCCGGCCAGCAGCCCCAGCGCCGAGCCGAAGACGCAGGTCGTCACCGCGGCGATCAGGCTGACGAACAGGGCGATGCGGGCGCCGTAGATCATCCGCGACAGCACATCCCGGCCCAGGCTGTCGGTGCCCAGCCAATAGCCGGCTTCGGTGCCGGGCAGGAAGAAAGGCGGCAGGCGTTCCAGCAGCAGGTCCTGCGCCAGCGGGTCATGCGGGGCGATCCAGGGCGCGAAAAGGGCGGCCAGGATCAGCAGGCCCAGCCAGGTCAGCGGCAGCCAGAAGCGCAGGTTCAGCCCGCCGCCGTGATGCGCGCGGGGTGCAGAGGTGGTTGTGTCAGCCATCGCGCAGCCTTGGGTTCAGCAGGGTGTAGGACAGGTCGACCAGCAGGTTGATGGCGATGAACAGCACCGCGAACAGCAGCACGATGCCCTGGATCAGCGGCAGGTCGCGATTGATCACCGCGTCGATGGCCATGTTGCCCAAGCCTTCATAGGCAAACAGCCGTTCGACGATCACCGTGCCGCCGATCAGGAAGGTGAACTGCACCCCGACCAGCGCGATGGTGGGCAGCGCGGCATTGCGCAGCGCCTCGCGCAGGATCACGCTGGTTTCGGAAAAACCGCGCACCCGCGCCAGCGTGGCGTAATCCTGCAGCAATTCGCCTTTCAGGTTCTGTTTCAGCAGCTGCGCGATCATCGCCGCCAGCGGCAGGGCCAGCGACATCGCCGGCATGATCATATGCGACAGGGCCGAGCCGACCACGTCGAACCGTCCGCGCAACAGGCCCTCGACAAGGTAGAAATTGGTGGCAAAGCCGATTTCGATCCGCGGGTCGATGCGGCCGGAAATCGACAGCACCGGCCACAGCACCCCGAACAGCAGCACGAAGAGCAGCCCCCACAGGAAATCGGGGATCGACAGCACCGCGCCGCTGGTCAGGTCCAGCCCGACCTCGGCGCCGGTGCCGCGGTGCCGCGCGCCCAGCACCGCCACCAGCCCGCCGAGGGCCAGTGCGATCAGCAGCGCCATGACCGACAGTTCCAGCGTGGCGGGCAGCCGTGACAGCACCAGGTCGTCCACCGGCTGGCGCAGGGTGATCGAGGTGCCGAAATCGCCCTGCACCACGCCGCCCAGCCAGATCACGAATTGCTGCGGCAGGCTTTTGTCCAGCCCATACAGCGCGGTCAGCCGGGCAATGTCCTCTTCAGTGGCGCCCGGCGGCAGCATCATCGCAATCGGATTGCCCGGCGCGACCCGCACCAGGGTAAACACCACGATGGCCACGCCCAGCAGGGTGACGGCCATGGTGGCAAGCCGGACCAGAACGGTTTTCAGCAGCATGGAACCCTCGGAAAATTCGCGCTCCGGGCCGGGTGCAATGGCCCGGAGCCTGCCTGACGGGTGGCGTCAGGCCTTGCCGACGGCCTGCGGCAGCAGGTCGCCAGAGGTATAGGGGGTCACCGTCACCGCGTCGCTGTGCACGATGGGCATGACATATTGCAGCAGCGGGATCACATAGCCCTCGTCGGCAATCAGTTTTGACACCGCCTTGTAACCGGCAATCCGCTTTTCCTCGTCGGGTTCGCCGAACAGCGGTCCGATCCGGTCGATCAGGTCCTGCCCGTCCCAGACCGAATGCGGCGAGGGGCCGAACATGGCAAAGCCGGTCGAGGTGGAGGGATCGCCGATCGAGTTGCCCCAGTTGTAGAAGGCCGCCGGCGCCAGCGTGTCGGCCGCACGCAGCTCGTAATGCTTGGCGATCTCGTAAACCTCGATCTCGGCCTCGATCCCGACCTTGCGCCACATGCCGACGATGGCCTGGACCATCTCGTAATCCTTGGGCTTGAAGCCGCGGGTGGTCTGGATGGTGAACTTGACCGGGTTGTCCGGGGAATAGCCGGAGGCGGCCAGCAATTCGACCGATTTCTCGGGGTCGTATTCGACCACGATGCTTTCGTCGAAAGCGGCATAGCCGGGCGCCTCGAGGGTCGAGAGCGGCACTCCGTAACCGCGCAGCAGCCGGTCGATGATCAGTTGCTTGTCGATGGCGTGATGCGCGGCCAGGCGCACGTTCCGGTCCGTCATCACTTCGATGTCGTTCAGGAAGATCATGCCGATATCGGTGATCGGGATCGCCTCGCCCGACAGGCCGTCCTTGGCGATCAGCCGGTCGTAATCCTCGTAGGGAATATTCACGGTGATGTCCGAACTGCCCGATTCCACCTCGGCCACGCGCGAGGCGCTGTCGGTGACGAACTTGATGGTCACGGTTTCGAAGGCGGGTGCCTCGCCCCAATAGTCGGGGAAGGCCTTGAGCCGGACATAGGCGCCCTGTTCGAAGGCGTCGACCATATAGGGCCCGGTGCCGACCGGGGCTTTTTCGAACCCTTCGGCGCCAACCTCTTCGTAATAATCCTTGGGCATCACGAAGCCGGTGAGGAACGCCATCCATTTGAACAGCGCCGGTTCGAATTGCAGCACATCGGCGGTGATCACCTGGCCGTCGATCGAGAAATTGCCGATCTTGCCCCAGACGAACTGGATCGGGTTTCCGGTTTCCGGTTTGCCGGCACGCTCCAGCGACCAGACGATGTCTTCGGGGGTAAAATCGGCGCCATTGTGCCATTTCACCCCTTCGCGCACGGTCATGGTGATTTTGGTCTTATCCTCGTTAAAGCCCCAGTCGGTCAGCAGGCCGGGTTCAAAGGACAGATCGGGCGCCTGGCCGATGAAGCGGTCGAAGACCGCCAGATAGACCGCCTGCAGCACCGGGTTCACCGCGGCGGGGCCGGTGGTGGGATCCCAGCTTTGGACCGGGATGTTATAGGCGATGGTCAGGCTGCTGCCGTCCTGGGCCAGGGCCGGCACACCGGCGGCGGCAAGCGCGGCGAGGGCGGTCGAGGCGCCGAGGAAGCCGCGGCGGGAAAGGGTCGTGAAATCCGTCATATTCAACACTCCTGTTGGGTTCATTCGGACCGGTTGGCCGGTCTCACTCATGCTGGGTCGTGGTCTTACCTGTGCGATCGGGTCATGGTTGACGTGTCCTCATGCGATGGCGCGGGCCGCGAAATAGCCCGAGCCGGCGCCGGTGCCGGCGCCCGGCCAGCAGGCGGCGCCGATCATATGCAGGCCCTTGACCGGGGTGTGGCCATCGGCAAAGCCGCGCACCGGGCGGAACAGGAAATTCTGCGTCAGGTGATGCGAGCCGCAGAGCTGATCGCCGCCCACCAGGTTGGGGTTCTCGGTCTCCAGGTCCAGCGGCGACACCGCGTGGCGGCCCAGGATCAACCGGCGCAGGCCGGGGGCCTGTTCCTCGATTAGGTCCAGCGCGCGCTCGGCCATCGCCTCCTTGACCTCGGGCCATTCGGTGGCGGTGATCTGGCCTGCCGCGTCGCCGCGGATTTCGGCCGGAACCACGCGGATCTGCACCCACAGCGTATGCTTGCCGTCGGGCGCGCGCGTCGGGTCGAACACGCTGGGCTGACCGACCACCAGCAGCGGCGTGTCGGGCAGCAGCCCGGCCATGGCCTGGGCATAGGTTTTGGCGGCCACATCGATGGAGCGGCCGACATGGACATAGGCGAACTGGCGCAGCGGCGCCGCCGTCCACGGCACCGGCCCGTCCAGCGCGAGGTGCAGCATCATGGTGCCCGGCGCGTGGCGGAACCCCGACAGCGCCTTGTCAAAGCGCGCATCGCCCGAGCCCTGGCCCAGCAGCCGGCGCAGGTGACGCGGGGCAAGCCCGGCGAGGATGGTGTCGGCGGCAATGCTGCGCCCGTTCACGGAAACGCCGGTGGCCTTGCCGCCGGCCTGGCGGATCGCGGTCACCTCGGCATTGCATTCGACGGTGCCGCCGCCGGCCTCGATCATCGCAACCAGCGCGCGGGTGACGGTATCAGCGCCGCCCTTGCCGATCACCATGCCCATGGCCTGGCCGCCCATCGCCTCGAGATAGGGAAAGATCGCGCCGCCGGCGATGTCGGGGGCAAAATCCAGATGCAGACCCCAGCTGGCCAGCGCCGCCTTCAGCCGCGGATCGGCAAAACTGGCATCCAACCAGGCGCGCGGCGAGGTCATCAGGAACTGGGCCAGCTCCAGGCTGCCGGCGGTGCCCAGCCGGCGCCAGGTCTGCCAGAGGAACCGCGCCAGCGGACCGCGCCGCATCGGGGTGCCCAGCAGCCCGCCAATCGCGCCGACGCGGGCGGGGAAATCGGCCATCATGCCCCGCCAGGCGGCGCGGTCGGCATCGGATTGGAAGGTGGAGAGGGTTTCCTCGACATCGGTGGAGACACCGATGTAGTCGCCGGGCTCCAGCGCCTGCGAAAACGGCCGTGTGATCGGCACCAGCGACAGGCCGTGCTGTTCCATGGCCGGGCCATGCGCCGCCATGAAGGGCGAGCCGGCGAACATCGACAGGTTCATCGCCGCCACGTCGTGGCGGAAGCCGGGCAACGTCAGCTCTTCGGTGCGCACGGCGCCGCCGGGCGTGGCGTGGCGTTCCAGTACATGCACCTTTTTGCCGCGCGCGGTCAGGTCGGCGGCGGCGACCAGGGCGTTGATGCCAGAGCCTATGATGACGATTGGTGCGGTCATGTCTGCCTTTTCGTCAGAACTCGTGGTGCCGGATGTCGTAGAACACCCGCACCAGCAGCTTGTTCAAAGTCACCCGTTCGGTCGGGTCGAGCGCGTTAAGCATGGTGTCCTGCATCGCCAGCATCGCCGGCCAGGCGGTTTTATAGGCCTCGTAGCCTGCCGGGGTCAGGCTGATCCGGCGATAGCGGTTGTCGCTGTCGCGCGCCTCGCGCCGGATCAGGCCGGCCTGTTCCATGTTGTCCAACGTGCGCGACAGGGTCGATTGCTTGATCACCGTCAGCACCGACAATTCGTTGATGGTGCAAGGCTCAGCTTCGGCCAGAACGGCCAGCGCGCGCATCTGCGCCACCGAGACACCCGCCGCCTTCAGGGCGGATTCCACGCCCTTGTTGTACCGGGCGATGATGCGGTTGATCAGGTAGGGGGTGAAATCCTCCAGCACTTCGGCGCGCTCGATCATGCGCCCAGCTCCCGCGCCGTCAGAAAGCCCGAGCCACCCGCCAGGCCGGGGCCCGGATGGGTCGAGGCGCCGATATGGTACAGCCCCTTGAGATGGGTGTCGTGGCGGCGGCTGCTGGCAAAGGGCCGCCACAGGAAGAACTGGTCGATGGTGCAAGCGCCGCCATAGGGATCGCCGCCGACAAGATTGGGGTTATAGCCTTCGAGATCGGAGGGAGAGATCGCCCGGCGGGTGATGACGCGGTCGCGCAGGCCGTCGATATGATTGGCCAGAAGGCCTTCGATCCGGTCGGCATAGGCTTCGCGCAGCGCCGCGCTCCAGGTCCCGTCGGCGGGCACGGATATGTCGCCGGCGGCGTCGCCTTTGACCACGCGCGGCGCCTCGGGCATCTGCAGCCACAGCACCGATTGCCCGTCCGGGGCGCGGCCCGGATCGGCGGCGCAGGGCTGGCCGACGCAGATTGTCGGCACCTCGGGCAGCAGCCCGCGCTCGGCCTCGTTCACCGCCTTGGAGACGCCGTCAAGGCCGGGAGTCAGGTGCAGAAGCTGCACATTGTCCAGGCCGGGGGTGGTCCAGCCGACCGGCCCGTTCAGCAGGTAATGCAGCTGGAAATTACCGCGCCCATAGCGATAGCTGCGCAGATCCTCGGCGTGATCGGCAGAGGGCGCCAGCCGGTCGTACAGTTGATGCGGCGTGACCGAGGCCAGCACGGTGCCGGCCGCAACCGTCTCGCCATCGGCCAGCACCAGCCCGGTCACCTTGCCTGCCGCGCTGGTGATTTCGGCGACCTCGGCCTTGCAGCGCACGGTCCCGCCGTGTTCCTCGATGATCGCGACCAGCGCGCGCACCATGTTGGCGGCGCCGCCTTTGACAATCGGCGCGCCGGCAAGTTCCAGAGCGAAACCGATCACCCGGCCCATCTGTCCGGAAAACGCCGCTTCGGGGCCCAGCCCGGCATGCAGGCACCAGGGCGCCCACAGGGCACGGGCCAGGTCGCTGTCGAAAGAGGGTTCCAGCCAGCCGCGCATGGATTGCAGCGAGTCGCCCAGCGTGGCGGCCAGGCCGTGCGGCTTGCGCTGCCAGGCCTCGCGGGCCAGGAGTTTGGCGGTGGATTTCGACCAGGGATCGCCGCCCATCAGGCCGAAGATCAGGTCGGCATTGGCGCCGAAGGCATCCAGGTCCGCCGCCAGCTGCGCGCCGTCACCGGGCGCGGCGGCGTCGAAGGCGGCGACATTGGCGGCGCGGTCCATGCGATAGGTCAGCGCCCGGCCATCGGGCAGCAGCACCCCGGTCGGCGTGTCGGTGGTGCAGAATTCAACGCCGTGGCGGGCCAGATCCTCGCCCAGCACGCCATGCGCCCCGCCGGTGACCCACAAAACGAAGGTGGTGGCGAGGGGGTCGTAGACCGCCCCCTCGGCCAGCGGTTCGGTCCGCATACAACCGCCCGGGTCATCGGCCTGATCGAACAGCGCGACGCGCTTGCCCGATTTGGCCAGCATCGCACCGGCGGTCAGGGCGTTGATGCCCGACCCGACAATGGCGATATCCGGAGCGGCTGTCATGGCGGCGGTGTCAGGCCGCGACCAGCGCGATGGCCCGGATCGGCGAGCCGGTGCCTTCGACGATCTTCAGCGGCGCGGTCACCAGGATCGCGCCCTTTGCCGGCAGCTTGTCGAGATTGGTCAGCGAAGCCAGGCCATAGCGGTTGTGCTTGTGCAGCAGGTTATGCGCCGGGAAGGGGATTTCGAACCCGCCGGCGGCGCCGGCATCGGTGCCGATACATTGCGAGCCCCAACCCAGCGCCTTTTTCTCTTCCATCAGGTACTGGATCACCTCGGCGGTCGGGCCGGGGGTATGCGGGCCCGACTCGTCGGCATTCAGGAATTTCGCCTCGTCGGTGTTGTACTGGTCCCAGTCGGTGCGCATCAGCACCCATTCGCCTTCCTGGATCTCGCCGTTTTCGGCTTCCCAGGATTTGACGTGATCGACAGTCAGCAGGAAGTCGGGGTCTTCCGCGGCCTGTTTGGAACAGTCGATGACATTGGCGGGCGCCATGAAATATTGCGGATCGATGGTGTCGACCGATCCGTCGGCATAGTCCTTGCCGGTGATCCAGTGATGCGGCGCGTCGAAATGGGTGCCGGAATGTTCACCCAGCTTCAGCCAGTTCCAGGCCCAGAACGGGCCGCGATCGCCATAGCGCGAGATCTGGTGGATCTCGATCGGGGGCGTGTCATCGGCGATTTCCGGCGGCAGCTTGAGCAGCGGCGTGTTGGGGCCAAGCGGCCCGGTGCAGTCGATCACCTTGATCGACCCGTCGAGCAATGCTGTGGCCAAATGGGCCAGGGTGTCTTTCGCAGTCATAATTGATCCCCCTCTGTCTGCTGGGTGAAGGTAGTGAGTCAAAAGATATGCAAATGCATGTATCGTCTTTTTTCAAGTTCAAACTATTTGTCTCGGGGGTTTAAATCGAAATTTTTTCCCGGATTTGTCGGATATTGAGAAATGATGCGAAAAATAGCGGGATTTGCCGGATTTCAGTAGTGAAGGCCTGCCTGATATTTATGCGCGTAGTTTTGGCGAATTGCTGCAAGTGCAAACATTCCGGGGCTTCGGGGCCAGGCCCCGAAGCGCTCAGCCGAGCGGCGCCATCGCTGCGTCGATGGCCTTGGTCAGCAGGAAGGCGTCCGAGCCTTCGATGACAAAACTCAGCCGTTCGAGCCAGCGGCGGCTGGCGTCGCGGTCTTCGGCGAAGATGCCCGCCGGCACATCCGCCGCCGCGGCGGCGGCGAGGATCCGGTCTATCATCTGCTCCAGCGGTGCCGCGCCGGGCCGGGCGGCAATGTCGACGGCCAGGTCGCCGGGGCCAACCAGCACCAGGTCGATCCCCTCGACGGCCAGGATCTCGGGAAGGTTGTCCACCGCCGCCACGGTTTCGATCTGCACCATCACCACGGTGTCGCGGCGCGCCCGTTCGATATAGCCGCCGATGTCACGCAGATAACCGGCGGCGCGGGCCGGGCCTGCGCCCCGGTTGCCCTGCGGCGGAAACCGGGCGGCCCGCACCACGTCGGCGGCAATGGCCGCGGTGGAAACATGCGGCACCAGGATGCCGCAGGCGCCGGCGTCAAGCGCGGCGGCGATGTTCTGCGCCTGCTGGCTGCGCACCCGCACCAGCGCCGGGACGGAATGCAGCTGGGCCGCGCGGATCATCTCGGTCAGCAGCGCATCGCCGATGGGGCTGTGCTCGGTATCGATGCAGACAAAGTCGGGCTGTGCCTGCGCCACGATCTCGGTCGTCATCGGCGATGGGATGCCCAGGAACGGCCCCCGAAGCGGGCTGCGCCCGGCGATTTTCTGTCTCAGTCCGTTCATTCCGCCCCCACGCCATCAAAACTTTTTCCAGGGTTCAGGATGCCCTTGGGATCGAGCAGGCCCTTGAACCCGCGCATCAGGCCGATTTCAACCGCACTGCGCGAATGGGCCAGGTAGGCGCGCTTGATCGTGCCGATGCCATGTTCGGCCGAAACGGTGCCGCCCATGTCGCGCACCAGGCCATAGACCAGGTCCTTGACCTCGTGGGTCGGCTGGGCGCGCCCGGCCTCGGGCACGTTTACCACCACATGCAGGTTGGAATCGCCGATATGGCCGTAGCACAGCGCGCGGGCGGTCGGATAGGCCGCCTTGATCGCCGCGCCGATGGTGGTGACCGCGTGATCCATCAGGCGGATCGGGATGCCCACGTCGAAGGGGATCACCGGGCCAAGCACGCGTTCATATTCCGCCGGGCTTTCGCGCACCGCCCACAGCGCCTGTTCCTCCTTGACCGAGCGGGCCAGCACCCCGTCTTCCACCAGACCCTTTTCAAAGGCGGTCTCGAACAGCTGTTCCAGCGTCTCGCGGGTTGCGGTGGCGTCAAAGCCCGTGGCCTCGATGATGACATAGGCACCATGCGGGTCGGCAAGTGGCGAGCCCAACCCGGTGGCCTGGGACATGAAGTCGAAGAAGCTGGGCCACATGACCTCGAAACTCGACAGCATCGGCCCCAGCGCGGCGCGGCTTGCGCGCAGCAGGGCGATCACCTTGTCGGTATCGGCGCAACCGACAAAGGCGGTGGCCTTGGCCGGGGGCAGCGGATGCAGGCGCAGGACGCAGCGGGTGATGATGCCAAGCGTGCCTTCCGATCCGATGAACAGCTGTTTCAGGTCCAGCCCGGCATTGTTCTTGAGCATGGTGTTCATGCCTTCGACGATGGTGCCATCGGCCAGCACAACCTCGAGCCCCAACACATGATCGCGTGCCATGCCATAGCGGATCACGGTATTGCCCCCGGCATTGGTAGCCAGAACCCCGCCCAGCTGGCACGACCCGCGCGCGCCGATGTCGATGCCCAGCAGCAGACCGGCGTCGCGCGCCGCCTGCTGCGCGGTTTCCAGAACCACGCCGGCGCCGGCGGTCAGGGTGCCGGCATCGGTGTCGATCGCGTCGATCTGGTTCAGCCTTTCCAGGCTGATCACGATACCGTCGGCGGCCGGATGCGCGCCGCCGGAGATGCCGGTCAGCCCGCCCTGCGGCACCACGGCGATGCCCGCGGCGTGGCAGGCCGAAAGGATCGCCGCGACCTCTTCGGTGCTGCGAGGGCGCGCCAGCGCCAGCGGTTCGACCGGGTCGAGTCCGGTCCAGTCGTGGTGATACCTGGCGGGAATCGCGCCGCGCGGGGTGATCACCTCGGCGCCGAGGCGGCTGGCCAGATGGGTCGCGAAATTGGTCATGGGGTCGGCTCCACCGTATGGGCGTCGCGCCCCGCAGGGCGCGACGGGTTTGACAGGTGTTCGGCGCCGGGCGCCTACATCATCGACGGGATCAGCGTCGCCAGGGTCGGGAAGACGATCACCAAGCCGACCAGCAGGAAGACGCAGAGGATATAGGGCAGCGCGGCGCGGGCCACTTCCGGCAGCGTGGTGCCGCGTGGACTGACCCCCTGCATCACGAACAACAACAGTCCGAAGGGCGGGGTGGTAAAGCTGACCTCCAGCATCAGCAGCATGATCAGGCCCCACCAGATCATGTCGAATTGCAGCGACATCGCGATTGGCACGAAAACGGGCAGGGTGATCAGCATCATCGAGACCTGGTCCATGAACATGCCCAGCAACAGCAGGATCAGCGCCATGACCAGCAGCATTTCGGTCGGACCCATGTTGAGCGAGGTCGCCCAGCGGACAAAGCCGTTCGAGGCGCCGGAAAACGCCAGAAGCTGGGCAAAGGTCGAGGATGCGGTGATCAGCAGGAAAGTCATGCCGGTCACCCGTGCGGCGTCGGCCACGGCGGTGGTGACCGCCTTCATGTCGAGCGCGCGGAAGATCAGTGCCAGAATACCCACCGCCAGGATGCCGAGCGCGCCGCTTTCGGTGGGGGTGGCGATGCCGGTGAGGATCGAGCCGACCACCGCGAAGATGATCGCCGCCATCGGCAGGATGTCGCGGCAGAAGATCAGCACACGCTCGCCGATCGGTTTGGGCACATAGTCATAGACCGGCGCCGCCGTCGGATCCCATTTCGCCTGGACGAAGATCAGGATGGCATAAAGGAAGGCCAGGATCAGGCCGGGCAGCAGGCCGGCGACCAGCAGGCCGCCGATGTCGATCCGCGCCAGCGACCCGAACAGCACCGCCAGCGTCGAGGGCGGGATGATCACCGCCAAGCCACCCGAACCGAGGATCGGCCCGATGGCCATGTGCTTTTTATAGCCGCGTTTCATCATCTCGGGCACCATCAGCGTGCCCAGCATGCCGGTATTGGCCAGCGACGAGCCCGACAGCGCGGCGAAGACGGTGCCGGAGGTGACGGTCAGATAGGACAAGCGCGCCGGAAGGCGCCCGATCAGCACGTCGATCGCGTCCAGCACCCGGCGCGCCAGGCCCGAGTGGAAGAACAGCGAGCCCATGACCAGGAACAGCGGCACCGGCGCCAGCGAATAGGTCGATACCGCCATGGTGGCGTTGGCAATCATCTGGTCGATGCCGCGGACGCCGCCCATGAAGAAATAGGTGCCGATCACGTTGATCAGCAGGAAGCCGAGCGCCACGGGTAGCCCGATTCCCATGGAAAACAGCAATCCGCCGATGAGGATCGCGATCGAGAGGGTCCAGTCCATCATGTCGCGTATCCTTAGAGACCGGCGTGCGCGTCTGCGCTGGCTTCGAAGAAGCTTTCGCGCCGCGGGAAGAAGGCGAGGAACTGCAGCCCGCCGAAGAAGAAGCCGATGGGCATGGTCGAATAGACCGCCCACATCGGCATGTCGAAGGCGCGGACCTCGTAGGACCCGTCACCCCATCCGCGCAGGAAAGACTGGCCGCTGTACCAGAACATGTAGAAGCAGATCGCCGCCGAGATGAGGTGCAAGCCGGTTTCCCACACCCGGCGCATGCCTTGCGGCATGTAGGCGAGCAGGGCGCCGACGAAGACGTGCCCGCGCGTCAGCACGAGGTAAGGCAGCACCAGGAAGGTCAGATGCAGCATGGCGTATTCGACCGAGTTGACCGCCCAGATTGCCGTCGGCAGCCCGAAGTTGCGCGACAGCACGTCGTAGTTCACGACGCAGACGATCGCGAAAATGAAAAGGCACCCCAGCAGGAAGAGGAGTTTGGAGATCGAGTCGAGGACTCGCAGCATCATGGCCATGGATAGGGTCTTTCGCGGCAGACGGGGCGGGAGAGGCGGGCGCAGGCAGCGCCCGCCGTGGCATCAGAAGTCTTCGAAGAAGATTTCCTTGAGCTGATCGTGATAGGTCGGATCACGCTCTTTCAGTCGGGCCCAGTTGATGTCGTAGGCCTTGGTCAGGAACAGGTCGCGCTGTTCGCCTTCCAGTTCGACGATCTCGAGCCCGCCCTCGGTCAGCGCCGCGGTCTCGTCGGCGATCAGCTGGGTTTCGGCTTCGTAGGACGCGATCTCGTGGTCGATGGCGGCCTGGTTCAGGATCTCTTTCGCCTCATCCGACAGCCCGTTCCAGGCGTCGAGGTTCATCGAGATCAGAACGTCGGTCTGGAAGAAGCCGGGATCGATCCGGTACTTCAGGAACTTGTCCCAGCCGAAATCGCGGATGCCCGAGATCGGGTAACCGGTGCCATCCACCACGCCGCGTTCAAGCGAGGTATAGACCTCGCCGGCCGCCTGCACGACGATGGTCGCGCCGAGTTCCTCGAAGAAGGCCCGGTAGAGCGGCGAGGTGCGCAGGCGCAGGCCGGTCAGGTCGACTTCGCCGTTCTCGTTGATCGTGGGCTCCTTGGTGGTCCAGAGGTGGAAGCCGGCACCGCCGTCGACATGGGACAGCACGTGGGTGTTGCCCTTTTCGTGGAAGGCTTCGTTGATCAGCTCCAGCCCGCCGTCGGCGCGCACTTCCATCGGGTTGCGGTTGGAACCGGCAAAGGCTTCGCCTTCGGGCACCAGGTTCAGGTAGAGCCCGGCGGGCAGCAGGAACATGTCCGCGATGCCGTTTTTCTGCGCGTCACCCATGCGTTCGTTCGGAATCACTTCGGGACCGCCGATCACCTGGATGCTGACGACGCCCTCGCCGCGTTCATTGACCATGTCGACGAACTTCTGGAAGTTCTTCGCGAACGACACCTGCGCCGGCACGAAGGTTACGGCGCGGATCACGTCTTCGGCCTGGGCGGTGACCGAGGACACCGCAAGCAGGGCCGCTGCGGCTGCGCCTCGAATGAGAGTGGAAGTTTTCATGTGTTCCTCACTGTGGTTGAGCGGCCCGGCCGTTGATCGGCATGCCTTTTGGCCAATGTTATTGCCCGCGTCGTTCGGGCGCGGGGTGGGTCTGTAGAGCGCCCTCCGCCTCGGCCTGTTCGAAAAACGACAGGGCGGCATCTACAAAGTCTTGCATGGCGGCATGGGCCGCGATCTCGTCCCGGTCGCAATAGGCCTGGGCCAGGCGGCGGGTGCCGGCCTTGGCGGCGGTGCGGCCGGCTTCGGAATGCAGCGTCGCCGCGCGGACCAGGTGCACCTGCATGTGGAAGCGCAGCAGCGTGTCGCGCAGCCGCTGGTTGCGGATACGGTCCAGCCAGAACGTCCGGAAGGCACTATTGGCCTGCGCCGACGCGGCGGGGGTCTCGGCCTGTTCGATGGCCTCCTGGCGGCGGGTCAGATCAGCCGCCAGCTCGGGTGTGGCGTCGCGTACCACCGAGGCAAAGGCGACCGGTTCCAGCGCCCGGCGAATTTCGAAAATGTCGCGCACATCGTCCATCGACGGGCAGGTGACCACATAGCCGGTCGGCTTGGCGCTTTCGATCAGGCCGTCGTTTTCCAGCCGGTTCAGGGCCTCGCGTACCGGTGTGCGTGACACATCGAGCGCGCGGGCGATCTCGGCTTCGACCAGCCGTTCGCCGGCCAGACGGCGCCGTGCGGCGATATCCTGCAGCAGGCCCTGATACACCATCTGGGCCAGTGGCTGGGTTCTGTCACGTAGAGGTACGTACATGGACAACACCGTGCGTTAACTCTGTATACCTTTAAGTATGAAATAAATTTGGCAACAAAATTCTTTCAAGTTTCCTTCATAAAAAGTTCTTGGTGCTTGATATATTGGGGAATTTTTTGCCGGAATATTTTGCGTTCGTAGCTTGTGTGCTGCGAAAACTGGCAATCGCCAGGGCCCGACACAGCGGTCGGGCCTCCAGATCCGTCGGATTGGGTCGGCGTTCAGCGGCGCAGCGTAACGCCGGCGGCTTCGCGGTCCCAGGTGGAGTCGGTGATTCCCTCTTCCTTCAGCTTGAACTTCTGGATCTTGCCGTTCTCGGTGCGCGGCAGGTCATGGCGGAAATCGACATAGCGGGGCACCGAGTAATAGGGCAGGCGGGTTTCGCAATGGCGGATGAGCTCTTCGCCGCTCAGCGTGGCGCCGTCTTTCAGCACCACGGCGACCATCACCTCGTCTTCCGCCAGTTCCGAGGCGACCGGAAACACCGCCGCGGTGGCGACGGCGGGGTGGCTCATCACGCCCTGTTCGACCTCGAAGGAGGAAATGTTTTCGCCGCGTCGGCGGATGGTTTCCTTGATCCGGTCGACAAAGCGGAAATAGCCGTCGGGCGCGCGCACGACGCGGTCGCCGGTATGCAACCAGAGGTTTTTCCAGGATTCGACCGTCTTGTCGGGCATCGCGAAATAGCCATGTGCAAAGGCATTGGGCGCATCCGCGCGCAACAGCAATTCACCGGCGGTGCCATCGGGTACTTCGTTGTCGAACTCGTCCACCACCCGTGCATCGAACCCTTTGGTGATACGGCCGATCATGCCGGGGCGCGGGTTAAGCGCCTCGGTCTGGATCACGTTGTTGGACTCGGTCGAGCCGAACGCGTCCAGCAGCAGAATGCCGGTGCGCCGCAGGAAGGCGTCGTGAAACTGCGCCGGCACCCCCGGCGCCAGCGCGATCCGGGTGTGGTGGTCACGTTCTTCCGCGCTTTCCGGGCGGGACAACAGCATCGGCACCATCGCCCCCAGCAGATAGGTCACATCGGCGCCGGAGGATTTGAGCGCCTTGAAAAAGCCGGAGACGGAAAAGCGCTGGGACAGCGATTGGGCGGCACCGAAGACCAGCGCCTGGAAGAAACAGTTCAGCGCATTGGTGTGAAACAGCGGCAAGGTGGTGTGCAGCACGTCGCCCGGGCGAATTCCCAGCTGGCGCCCGGTGGTGATGGCCCACCAGAAGAACTGTTCATGCGGGCAGATCACCCCCTTGGACAGGCCGGTGGTGCCCGAAGTGTAGAGGATGGCCAGCGGATCGGCGGGTTTGACCTCGACCGCCGGCAGCGGTTCGGCCGGGGCCGGCATCGGCCGCACCCCGTCGGGCAGTTCCAGGTCGGCGTCGGGGGCGAGGACGAACACGGTCTCCAGCGCCAGGCCGGTGCGGTCGATGGTGTCGAGATTGGCCAGGAACTCGGCCTCCAGCACCAGCAGGCGGGCGGCCGAATTTTCCAGGATATGTTGCAGCTGCAGCCCGCGCGAGGCGGTGTTGATCGGCACCACCACCGCCCCGATCCAGCCAATCGCGCAGAACAGCGGCATGAACTCGATGCGGTTGGTGCTGATGATGGCGACCCGGTCGCCGGCTTTGACCCCGGCTGCGCGCAGGCTGCCAGCGATCCGCGCGGCCTGGTCGGCCAGTTCTGCCGCCGACAGGGTCACCCTGTCCATGCCAACCAGCGCCCCGTCGCCATCCGCCTGAACCCGCGCGGCCAGCAGCGCGGGCAGGGTCCGTGCCGCCGGAGGGATCTCTTGCTCCAGCCGGTCGGCGCGCGCATGCGCCTCGTCGCGATAGCGTTGCGCGGTTTCAGGGTCGAGCAGGGGGCAGGCTGCGGTGGCCTCGGGGGAAAACAGGGTCTGGCTATCTGTGTCCGACATGGCGCGCCTCCATTGGGGGGTGGGTGTGGCCTACATCACGACAGCCGCCAAGATATTACAAGCTTAAAATAGTTTTGCGGGTGGCTTGGATGAGTCTTGGCTGTGCACGTCGTCGCAAGAGTCTCGCGGCGATGCCCGCGCATTGAGTGGTATTTCGATATTACAAGATGTTAGAGAAATCCCGTCGCTTCCCGACAAGTTTCCGCACCGTGCTCAAGATGGCGCCGCAGCCTCTCCCGCAGGTTGGATTTCTTTAGGTTGGAGGGAGTTTTCTTACCGTTTACCGTGCGGAGGCGCTGGCGGGGCCGGCCACAACCTCGGTCAGCATCGGGTAATGCCGGTTGCCGCCGCTGTATCGTGGGGCGGTTGCCGAATCGTCGCGCAGCGCCTCGCGCACCGGTGAAAACAGCGCCTCGGTCAGCGCCTCGGGACTGTCGAACATCACGCGGTTGCGCTGCATATGCTGCACGCGCGGCCAGGGCAACTGGTCGATCCAGTCGACCCGCGACAGGATCTCCAATTCGCGCAGACCGGGGAACTGGCGCAGCAGCGGTGCGTGGCCGCGCAGATAGGCGCCCAGCCAGGCTTGCAGGTCATCGGCCGGGCCGGGATACCAGACCAGAAAGCTGGTTGCCGTCGCGCTTGCCGGTTTCGGTTCGGGCACGTCATAGGGGCGCAGCAGCATCGCTTGCTGTTCGGCCTTGGCCGCGTCGAGGCTGGACAAGCCGCCTTGCTGGACCAGGCTGTGAAAGGCGCCCCCGCTGCAAACCGCGCTTTCAAGGGCCTGCAGCGTGTCGAAATACAGTTGCAGCCCGAAAACCGGCGGCGCGCCGTCATCGATGAACCGGTCGCGTGCCTCGGCCGGGGTGTAAAAATGCGCCTTGCGCAGGCCCGGGAGCGTGGCGAGGCAGTTGCGCAGCGCCGCCGCCTGGGCCGGGGCGAGCCGCAGGGTGGGATCCTGCGGGTGGCTGAACAGGACGAAATAGCAGAACGACATGGCGGGATCCTTGGGTGAAACGGGTCAAACGGCGGCAGGCACCAGCGCCAGCACGCGCAACGGGCTGCCCGACCCGGCCAGAACCTTGAGCGGGGCGGCGATCAGCACGGCGCCGCGCGGCGGCAGCGCCTCCAGCCCGGTCAGGCATTGCAGCCCGTAACGGCCATGCCCGTGCAGGATGCTGTGGGCCGGGTAGGGCGGGTTGAGATGTGCGGCCTGGCCCCAATCGGTCCCGATGGTTTCGGTGCCAAAGCCCAGGATGCCGCGTTCCTCGACCAACAGACGGATGGCGCCGGCATCGGGGCCGGGGGTATGCGCGCCGTCGGATTTAAGGTTGGCATATGCCGCGCCGGTCTTGTCGCCCCAGCCGCTGCGCATCAGCACCCATTCATCGCGCGCGATCTGGCCGTGTTCCTCTTCCCAGGCGAGGATCGCCTCGCGGGTCAGCAGGTAATCGGCATCCTGCGCGCAGGCCTTGGTGCAGTCGATCACCGAAACCGGCGCCACCATCGGCGGCAGCGGCATGGTGTCGACGGTGTTGCAGGCCAGGTCGCGCCCGGTGATCCAATGCGCCGGCGCGTCGAAATGGGTGCCGGTATGTTCGCCAAAGCTGAGATTGTTCCAGTACCAGGCGGGCCCGCCCGCGTCATAGCGCGAGATCCGTTCGATCCGCACCGGCCAGGACTGGCCGAATTCCGGCGGCATCACGATGGTGGGATCGTCGGGCGACAGGGTTCGGGTCAGATCGACCAGCTGCACCCCGCCCGAGGCGATCATCCCGGTCAGGGCGCTCAGCAGCTCTGCCGGGGATTGGTCACGCGGCTGCATCAGCTCCACCACTTTCGTTCGACTTCCTTGGGATTGGCATTGAACCGGTCGCGGAAATCCTCGGCTTCCGGCCCGATGAACATGTCTTCCAGCCCCTCGGTCAGGGCGGTCACCACGGCCTTGCCCAGGGTGCCGGGGGCGACCTTGGGGGGCGGCACCGCTTCGAACCAGCCATGGTCGAGCGCGCCGTGGAACAGGTTGATCACCCGGATGCCGCCCGGCGCCATAGTGGCACGCAGCGACTGCGCCAGCGACAGTTCGGCGGCCTGCGCCGCCGAATGCGCCGCCGCCATCGGATGCGCCATGCGCGCGGCCAGGCTCAGCACGTTGACCCAGGCCAGGGCCGGGCGCGGTTCGTCAGCACCGCGCGCCATCATCGCCTGACCAAAGGCCTGGGCCAGCCGCATCAGCCCCAGCGCGCCGCCTTCCATCATATCCTTCAGCCGCAGCGGCGCATTGGCGTCCATCACCGTGCCGGGGCGATAGTGGAACCCGCACTGCACCACGATTTCGATCTTGCCGGCCAGCGCGGCGGCGGCCTCGGCGACCGAGCGTTCGTCGCGCGGGTCGAGGTCGATCACCTCGACACCGTCGATCTTTGCCAGCTGGTCGGCCTCGGGACTGGGCTTCCAGGGCTCGGCGATGCCGGCATAGACCTGTGCCGCGCCGGCACCCAGCAGCGCCCGTGCCATCGCCGCCGCCGCCGGGTGGCGGCCATCGCTGATCAGCACGCGGGCATGTTCGGGATTGGCGGTCAGTTGTCGCCACATGGGGTCATCCTCGATTTCCGACAGCGGTGCCCCCTCGGGCCGCGCGCAGACGACCGGATCGCCGCCCGGTGCCAGCTTGAGCGAAAGTGTCACCCGACCGCCCGGCGCGCAATCGCCCAGCAGGAAACAAATGAGATTGGGCCCGGCATCGGCCCGCACCAGGCCCTGGCGGATCGGCACCAGCCGCCGGAAACAGGGGTCGGCGGTGCTGTGGATCCGGGTGACGGATAATAATTCGCCACCGGGCGAAACATTTCCAAAGCGCAGCGACTGGCCCAGGCAGGCGGGGCAGGCATCGCGCGCCGGGTAAATGACGGTGCCGCAGTCGGCGCATTTTTGCAGGGCAAAGCGGCCTTCGGCAGCGGCGGCGGTCAGGCCGAAGGCCCGGCGCGACCGTGGCTGCGGTGGCAGCAGCGGCGTTGCCGTGCGCAGCAGCGGGTTTTTCCTGGGCGGCGGCGGCAGGCTCATGCGCCGGATCCTTCCAGAATGACGGCACCCGAGGACAGGCCGCGGTCGTAATTGATCATCCCGAAGCCCAGGGCCATTGCGCGGCGCGGCGTCTTGACCTGCCGCGCGCCGGCCTCGCCCAGCAGCTGGCGCAGCGACTCGACCACGCCCATATGCCCGCCCGCCGCACCGGCCTGACCGGCCGACAATTGGCCGCCGCTGGTGTTCTGGGGGAAATCCCCGGCAAAGGTCAGGTCATGCGCGCGCACGAATTCCTTGGCCTCGCCCTTGGCGCAGAACCCCAGATCCTCGAATTGCAGCATCACGATCACCGGGTAGTCATCATAGGTCTGTAACACGTCGATATCCGCTGGCCCACAACCCGCCATGGCATAGAGCTCGTCCACATCGCGGGCCCAGCCGCCACGGTCCTGCACCGGGTCGTCGGGAAAGGCGTGGTGACGTTCGATCGAACCGGCGAGGCGAACAAATGGCAGGCCCTGGGCCGTCGCGGTTTCCTCGCGCATGACCAGAAACGCCTCGGCCCCGGCGCAGGGCATCACGCAGTCGAACAGGTGGATCGGTTCCGAAATCGGCGGCGCCCCCAGATAGGCCTCCAGCGTCAGCGGCTTTTTCATGAGCGCATTCGGATTGGCCAGCGCGTTGGTGCGCTGCGCCACGCAGATGCGGCCGAAATCCTCGCGCGTGGCGTTATAGCGGCGCATATAATGGTCGGTGAGATGCGCAAAGCTGGCATTCGCCCCGCCGGCGCCGATGGGATAGACGGCATCCTGGGCAAAGCGGGAAAAATTCGACAGGGACTGGCGGAAACTGTCGATATGGTTGGTATCGGCGGCGATGCAGGCCACCACCTCGGCATCGCCGCTTTCGACCGCGCGCGCCGCGCGGCGGATCGCGGCGGTGGCCGCCGCGCCGCCCAGCGGTACGTTATCCAGCCAGCGCACCGACATGCCGAAATGCTGGGTCAGCGCCACCGCACTGTCCGGCGCGAGCGAAAAGCTGGCCGCGCTGAGACCGTCGAAATCGCGATGGCTGATCCCCGAGCGCTGCGCCAGCCCGCGCAGCGCTGCGCCGAACCACCAATGCGCGGCTTCTTCGGAATAGCGCTGGTAGGGCACCGTGACCGGCGCGGCGATCACAACGTTCCGATAGGCCTGGCGCTGGTATCCGGTCATCTCGAATCAATCATGCTTCCCTGATCGCGACTATGTTTTAAACTTAAAGCAATTCCTACCCTGTCCGGAGAAAATTTCCCCGGCACCGTCTGGCCGGGCGCTGGTAGGCCGTCGTGATTGGGGTGATCCCGCCGCAGCCACCGGCCCGGACGCGGAACCCGATCACCTCATGCGCCGGCCTTCGCCGAGGCCAGCGCGGCGGCGCGCATCTCGCTGAGAGACTGGCGCGGGGTCAGCGCCTCGGGTGAAATGTTCAGGTCGAGCAGCGCGCCTGTTTTCGACGCCAGGGCACGGTCGAAGGCGGCGGCGAAATCGGCGGTGGTTTCGACCCGCTCGGCATGGAAGCGATAGGCTTTTGCCAGCGCCACGAAATCCGGGTTCTCCATCGTCGTGCCCGAGACACGGGCGGGATAGTGGCGTTCCTGGTGGGCGCGGATGGTGCCGTAGATGCCGTTGTTCAGCACCAGGATGATGGGCTGCGCCCCGGTCTGCATCGCGGTGGCCAGTTCCGTGCAATTCATCTGGAAATCGCCATCCCCGGCAAAACACACCACGGTGCGGTCGGGGCAGGTGATCTTGGCGGCGATGGCTGCCGGCAGGCCATATCCCATGGCGCCGGATTGCGGCGCCAGCAACCGCGCCGCCGGGCCATATCGGAAAAACTTGCCCGACCACACCGCGAAGTTGCCCGCGCCATTGGTCAGGATCACATCGTCGGGCAGCACCTGGCGCAGATGTGCGCAGACCTTGCCCATATCGACCGGCGAGGGCAGGTCGGGCAGGTCAAAACCGGCTTCGTAGGCTGCGCGGGCCTCGGCGCGCCAGGTCGCCCAGTTGCCCTCTACCGGGGGCAGGCCGCCAAGCGCGGCGGCGAAGGCATTGGGCCCGGCCTGAATGCCCAGTTCGGGGCGATAGACCTTGCCGATCTCGATGTCGGAGGCGTGGACATGGATCAGCCGCTGTTTCGGCTGCGGCACGTCCAGCAAGGTATAGCCATCGGTCGAGTTCTCGCCAAAGCGGTTGTTGACCGCAAGGATCACATCGGCATCGCGGATCAGCTGTTTCACTGCGGGGGTCATGCCGACACCGGCTTCACCACAGAAAACCCGCGAGGTGTTGTCGAACTGGTCCTGATAGCGGAAGACAGAGACCACCGGGATGTCGCTGGCCTCGGCAAAGCGTTGCATCGGCGCCGTGCCCTCGCCGCGCCAGTTGCAGCCGCCATAAAGGATCAGCGGGCGTTTGGCTTCGGTCAGGATCGCGTGCAGGCGGGTCATCGCCGCCGCGCTCGGGCCGGCCTCGGCGATCTCGACCGGACCGGCCAGCGGCGCGGCCTCGGTGGACGAGGTCAGCATGTCTTCGGGCAGGGCGATCACCACCGGTCCGGGGCGGCCCGACTGCGCCACCGTCCAGGCCCGCGACAGGATTTCCGGAATACGATCGACCTGGTCGATTTCCACCGCCCATTTCGCCATGGTGCCGAACACCGCGCGATAGTCGACCTCCTGGAACGCCTCGCGGCCCTTCATGTCGGTGCCAACCTGGCCGACCAGCAGGATCATCGGCACGCTGTCCTGCATCGCGGTATGGACCCCGATCGAGGCGTTGGTGGCGCCGGGTCCGCGCGTGACCATGCAGATGCCCGGGCGGCCGGTCAGCTTGCCATAGGCGGCGGCCATGAAACTTGCGCCGCCCTCGTTGCGGCACAGCACATAGTCAAGCTTCCCCTGGGTGTCATGCAGCGCGTCCAGCACGGCAAGATAGCTTTCGCCCGGCACGCCAAAGCTTTTGGTCGCGCCAAGCGCAATCAGGCTCTCGACAAGCAGCTGTCCACCGTTGCGGGTCATTGTCGGGTCCTTTTCGTGACCGGGGCGGGGGCGAAACCCGCGTTATAATCCGACGGCGCGCGTCATCCGCCGGCGCCGCGGTTGGTGTGCAGAGGAACGGCAGCGCATGCAAGGTCGAAGGTCGGGCCGGCGGCGGATTCTTCCGGCGGTGATGTTTGGGATTGAGGATGCCTGGGGCGGTCGTGTGGCCCAGCTGACAGCGACCCGCCCGAGACGGGGCGCCATCGCAAGACCGGGTGGAGCGGCTCTGTCGGATCGGTTATCGCCCACGGACCAAGGATCCGGAGACCCTCCACTTTTCTCGACGAAGGAAGGGCCGGATCCAGCTCCGGCCCTCAATCGCTCAGCGCTGAGACTTCGGAGTCCAGGCGAATTTTTTCATGCCCTCGTCGACGGGCGTCTCGGCAATGTGATTGGTGTAGTTGCTCATCACCTTCTGGGCCAGGCCGAGGATGATCTCCAGAACGTGGCGCTGGTTGTACCCGGCGTCCAGGAAGGCCTGCATCTGTGCCTCGCTGGGCCGACCGCGGCTTTCCAGCATGGCAAGGGTAAAGCTGCGCAGCGCCTCCAGCTTGGCCGAGGGCAGCGGGGTTTCGTCGCGCAAGGCGTTCGAGATCTCGTCGCTGACCTTCATGGCCTTCGCGATGCCGGTATGGGCCGGAACGCAATAATGGCACTCATGCGCGACATTGATAGTTTGCCAGACCACGGTTTTTTCGTCGGCATCAAAGCTGGTTTCTTCGGCAAACAGACGATGCAGGACCTGGTATCCGTCCAGCAGCGCCGGCGCCCCGGCCATAACCGCGTGAAGGCCGGGCAGCCGCCCGAATGCGGCCTTGGATTTCTCGATCAGCGGAACGGCTTCGGCGGGGGCGTTGGATTCGTCGAACTTCTCGAACTTGGTCATCTGCTATGTCCTTTTCTGGGCAGGTTGTCGAATGAGGCAGAACCTGTTCTTTCTTGAGTGATTGCTCAAGTATATTGTTGAGCAATCACTCAACAACTTTTCGTGATGCCGTTGTGTCCGGCCTCGCGCTGGGGTTAAAAATTTTTCCCATGTCTAGAACCGCAACTTTTGACCGGGAAGAGGCGCTGGAGGCCGCGATGCGGCTGTTCTGGCAGAAGGGCTATCACGCCACCTCGCTCAAGGACCTGGAAGCAACGCTGTCGATGCGTCCGGGTTCCATCTATGCGGCGTTCCAAAGCAAAGAAGCGCTGTTTCGGGCGACGTTGGACCGGTATGCCGTCCGCATGGAAACCGAGTTGCGTACCCTGATCCGGTCGAGCCCTTCTCCGCTTGCGGCTCTGCAACAGCATCTGCGGGGTCTTGCCAACCTAAGCGCCGGTGACCTGCCTTCAACCGCTTGCATGCTGGTGAAGTCATTGCTTGAACTGCCGCAGGCGGGTGAACTGCGCATATTCGTGATTGGCCAGCTTGAGCGGATCGAAGCGATTATCGCCGACGCCCTGCATCGGGCCGTCGCCGCCGGGGAACTGGACCCGGCCAGCGATCCGGATCGCCTGGCGCGTCGCATTCAGACCTATATCTTCGGACTGAAAATCCAGGCACAGCGCGAGACGGATCCGCAAAGGATGCAGGATCTTTGTGTCGACCTGGCAAAGGAACTGGGCAATGCGAAAAAGCCCTAGCAGATTGCGTGGCGATGCCAGGCAACCCGCCGCGGCGCAGTCAGGGTGATCAGCAAAACCGGCGACCAACACAGAATGGTCGCAGGCTTGCGCGGCGGGTCAATCGGCGCGGTCCAGATGCGCCCGCAGCGCCCGGGGCGAGAGGTCGAATGCCTGCCTGAAGGCGCGGGTGAGGGCGCTGGGATCGGCATAGCCACAACGCAGCGCGATCTCTCGCACGGAAAGGGAGGAGGTTTCGACCAGCCAGCGCGCTTCTCGCAGGCGGATGGTGCGGTACAGGTCTCTTGGGCCGATCCCGTAACGGGTCTGGCATTTCTGCTCCAGCCGCTTGCGGGTCATGCCCAGTTGAGTGGCGATCTCGGCGATGGGCAGAGGTGTCTCGATGTGGCGCAGCATGATCGAGATCGCCGCTTCGGCGGTGCCGCCGGGCACCGGTGGGCGCGAGCTGTGCGGCGCGTCGGTGCTGCGGTCCAAAAACAGCGCCGCCACTTCCAGCCGCAACAGCGGGCCGCAATTGCGTTCGATCAGGTCCAGCACCAGTTCGAAACTGGTCTGCGCGCCGCCGCATGACAGGATGTCGCCATCATCGATCACGCGGTCCGGCAAAACCTGGACGTCGGGAAACCGTTCGGCCATGGCGATCTGGACCTCGCGATGGATCGTCGCCCGTCGCCCATCGAGCAACCCGGCGCCTGCCAAAAGCCAGGAACCGGTATCGAGGCCGACCAGGTGCGCAAACCGCTTGCGCGCACTGCGCAGGGCGCGGCGGCATTCCGGCGTATCCAGGTCCACAACATCATAGCTGGGCATGACCAGCAGATAATCGCCGCCCTCTGCACGTCCCAGCGTGCTGTCGATGCGGACGGACAGACCGCTGGACGAGACGACCTCGCCTTCGGTCAATCCAACGAAGCGCCAGCGGAAACAACACCGTCTTGCGATCGCGTTCGCCGCGCGCAGCGGTTCGATGGAATTGGCAAGGCAATGGTTCGAAAACGCCGGGAACAGCAGCACGGCGAGATCGAGAGGGCGTCGCATTTTCGGCCTGTTCTGCACGATCATGTGCCAGTTTTGCACGATGTGGCGGCAAGATCCATTTCACTCTCGGTCCATCCGATCAAGAGGTCGCGCATGAACTTTGGATTGACCGACGAGCAGGAGCTGATCGTCTCGACCGTGCGCAGTTTCGTCGAGCGCGAGATCTATCCGCACGAAGCGCTTGTCGAAAAAACCGGCGAGGTTCCGGCCGAGATCGCCCAGGACATCAAGCAGAAGTGCCTCGACCTGGGCTTCTATGCATCGAATTTCCCTCAAAGCGTGGGCGGTCCGGGGTTGAGCCACCTGGAATTCGCCCTGGTCGAGCGCGAGTTGGGGCGCGGTTCGGTCGCGCTGACCCATTTTTTCGGGCGCCCGCAGAACATCCTGATGGCCTGCACCGGCGACCAGGTCGACCGCTATCTGCTGCCGGCGGTGCGCGGCGAAAAAATGGACGCGCTGGCAATGACCGAGCCGGAGGCGGGCTCGGATGTCAGGGGCATGAAATGTTCGGCGGTGCGAGAGGGCGGCGACTGGGTGCTGAACGGTTCCAAGCATTTCATATCGGGGGCCGATCACGCCGATTTCGTGGTGGTGTTTGTTGCCACGGGCGTGGAGGACACCCCGCGCGGCCCGAAGAAGCAGATCACCTGTTTTCTGGTCGACCGCGGCACTCCGGGCTTCGAGATCGCCAATGGCTATCGTTCGGTTTCGCACCGGGGGTACAAGAACAGCATCCTGTACTTCGACAATTGCCGCTTGCCCGATGCGCAGGTTCTGGGCGTGGTCGGCAGTGGCTTTGAGGTGATGAACGAGTGGCTTTACGCCACGCGGATCTCGGTGGCCACCATGGCGGTGGGCCGGGCGCGGCGCGTCTTCGATCATGCGCTGGACTATGCCGCCGGTCGCAGCCAATTCGGCCAACCCATCGCCAAATTCCAGGGTGTCAGCTTTCAGATCGCCGACATGATCACGGAAATCGATGCCGCGGACTGGCTGACACTGGCCGCGGCCTGGCGGTTGGACCAGGGATTGCCGGCGAACCGGGAAATCGCCTCGGCCAAGCTCTATGCCACGGAAATGCTCGCCCGGGTGACCGACGCGACGTTGCAGATCCATGGCGGCATGGGCCTGATGGATGACCTGCCGATCGAGCGGTTCTGGCGCGACGCCCGTGTCGAACGGATCTGGGACGGCACCTCGGAGATTCAGCGCCACATCATCAGCCGCGAACTTTTCCGGCCGCTGGGCGCCTGATATGGAGCGGTTCTCGCGCCTGTTCTCTCCCGGATCGATTGCGGTTGTCGGTGGCGGGTCCTGGTGCGCCGCTGTCGTGTCGCAATGCCGCGACAGCGGCTTTGATGGCCCGGTCTGGCCGGTGCATCCATCCAGGCCCGAGGTCGAGGGGTTGCCCGCTTACCCGTCTGTCGCGGCTTTGCCGGGTGTCCCCGACGCGGCTTTCATCGGGGTAAACCGGGAAAAGACCATCGACGTGGTGGGCCATCTGTCGGTCTTGGGCTGCGGTGGGGCGGTCTGTTTTGCAAACGGTTATGCCGAGGCCATTGTCGAGCTTCACGATGGGGCTGATCTGCAGGCACGGCTGGTCGAAGCCACCGGGGCGATGCGCATTCTCGGGCCCAATTGCTATGGCTTTGTGAACATGCTGGAGGGCGTGGCGCTTTGGCCGGACCGCCACGGAATGGTCGCTCTGGACAGCGGGGTTGCCATTCTGGGGCAGTCGTCGAACGTGTTGCTGAACCTGACCATGCAGCGCCGGGGGCTGCCGCTGGCCGTTGCGGTGGCGGTCGGCAATCAGGCGCAAACTTCCATGGCCGCACTGGGCATCGACTTGCTGGAGGACCCGCGCATAACCGCCGTGGGCCTTCACATTGAAGGGATCAGCGACCTGCCTGCATTGGAACAGTTGTCGGCGCGCGCGCGGGCGCTTGGCAAGCCGGTCGTGGCCCTCAAGGTGGGCCAGTCGCACAATGCACGCTCGGCGGCGGTGTCGCATACTGCCGCGCTGGTTGGCAGCAATGCAGGCGCACGGGCCCTTTTTGCCCGTCTTGGCATCGCCCAGGTCGACTCGGCTGTGGAACTGATCGAGGCGTTGAAACTGTGCCATGTCACTGGCGGTTTGACCGGCGCAACCGTCGCCTCTGCCTCCTGCTCGGGGGGCGAAGCTTCGCTGATGGCGGATCTGGGGGCCGCGGCCGGGCTGGCCTTTCCTCCCCTCGACCCGGCTCAGCGGCAGGCTTTGCAGGCGGTTCTGGGCCCGCGGGTCGCCCTGGCCAACCCGTTGGATTACAACACCCATATCTGGGGCAATCGCGCCGCCTTGGTGGCCTGTTTCAGCGCCCTGGCCCAATCGGATCAGGCGCTGACATGCGTTGTGCTGGACATGCCGCGCACCGATCGCTTTTCGGCGCTGGACTTCGAGCAAGTGGTCGAGGCCGTGATCGAGACCCGGAGGTTGACGGGCAAACCGATGGCGGTGGTGTCGCTGTTGCCCGAAGGTTTACCGGAAGACTATTGCGCCAGGCTCATCGCGGCCGGGGTCACGCCGCTGTGCGGTATGAGCGAGGCCCTCCGCGCCATTCGGGCGGCCGCCACGGCCGGCACCCGCGGTGCGGTGCAAACGGCGCCGCTGTTGCGGCCCCGCGGCAACGTCGAAACGCGGGTTTTTGACGAGGCGGAGGCAAAGGCGCTTCTGTCGGCGGCGGGATTGCGGGTGCCGCGCGCGCAGATTGCGGCGACAGCACAGGCGGCCGCCGCCTGCGCAGAGCAGATCGGCTTTCCAGTGGTGCTGAAGGGCACGGGACTGGCGCATAAGACCGAGGAGGGCGCCGTTGTTCTGGGGATTGCGAGTGCCGCGGCGGTAGAGGTAACCGCCCGCGCCATGGGTTGTACCCGCTTTCTCGTCGAAGAGATGATCACCGACAATCTGGCAGAGCTGCTGGTGAGCATTACGCATGATCCGGCGCATGGCTTTGTTCTGACCGTTGGAATGGGCGGCATCCTGACCGAACTGGTCGGCGACACCTGGTCGCTGTTGCTGCCAGTGAGCCGCGACGAGATCCGCACCGCTTTGGCCGGTCTGCGCACGGGCGCGGTGCTGACCGGCTATCGCGGTCGGCCGGCGGCAGATATCGAAGCGGTGCTGGATTCGGTCATGCTGTTGCAAAGCTTTGTCGAGGCGCGGTCCGGATCGCTGGAAGAGATTGAAATCAATCCGTTGATTTGCGGCACCTCCGGCGCAATCGTGGCGGACGCACTCATCCGGATGGGAGATCCCGCATGACCAAGAACATCCGCATCGAACGGCGCGGCGCCGTGCTCGAGGTGACGCTCGACCGCCCCAAGGCCAATGCCATCGACAGTGCGACCAGCCGGGAGATGGGCGAAACCTTTCTCGCCTTCCGGGACGATCCCGACCTGCGCGTTGCGATCATCACCGGTGCCGGGAAAAAGTTCTTTTGCCCCGGTTGGGATCTCAAGGCCGCCTCCGAAGGTGAGGCGGCCGATACCGATTACGGCCCCGGCGGCTTTGGCGGGTTGCAGGAGTTGCCGCACCTGAACAAGCCGGTGATCGCGGCGGTGAACGGCATCTGCTGTGGTGGCGGGCTTGAACTGGCCTTGTCGGCCGACATTATCTTGGCCGCCGATCACGCCAGTTTTGCCCTGCCGGAAATCCGCTCGGGTACGGTGGCCGACGCCGCGTCGATCAAGCTGCCCAAGCGCATCCCCTATCATATCGCCATGGAGCTGCTGCTGACCGGGCGCTGGTTTGACACGACCGAAGCGCTTGGCTGGGGTCTGATCAATCGCTCGGTGCCCGCCGAGAAGCTGATGCGCCAGGCCCGCGATCTTGCCGACCACCTGGCATCCGGGCCGCCGCTGGTCTTTGCCGCCCTCAAGGAAATCGTGCGAGAAGCCGAGGATATGAAGTTCCAGGACGCGATGAATCGCGTGGTGCGCAGCCAGTTCGAGACGGTCGAGCGGCTATACCGTGCGGAAGACCAGCGCGAAGGCGCCCGCGCCTTCGCCGAGAAACGAGACCCGGTCTGGAAGGGCCGCTGAGGGGCGGCACCCTTTTACCGCCTGTGCTGGGTAAACCAAGGGTGCCCAATCCGATCCAGCCGACCAGAACGGGCGCCCCGCGCATTCCCGTCAGGGGCCGGCGCAAACGTTCGCCGGCGCGATTGCCTGGGCATCTATCGTATCCACGCCGTGGCAGGACAACAGCTCGGGGGTCAGCGTGATCACCGCGTAATTGGGCACGCCGGCGATCCAGTCGGGAGCGGGGTTCCTGAACTCCTGGCGGAACTGATGGGTGCAGCCGCGGCCGGCGGTAAAGCCGATGCCGTCACGGGTGGTGCCGGTCATCGGGATGTGGATGTGGCCGAAAAAGATGTGCCGCACTCCGCCCGGATGCGCACGCAGGATCTGCATCAGCACCTCGCTGTCATGCAGTCCGATATTGTCGAAATGCGCCATACCATGCGCCACCGGGGGATGATGGATGAAGACGGTCAACGGGCTTTCCGGGCAGGCCGCCAGCGTTTCGCGCAGCCAGGCGGCACGCGCCTCGCAATACCGGCCGCCGATTTCACTGGCGGAATTGCTGTCGAGGAACAGCAGCCGGTCATCGGAACCCGGGACCGGCATCATCGACTGAATGAACCCGTGGCGGTCGACGGGATGATCCGGGAAGGCGGCGCGGAAGTTGTCGCGCGCATCGTGATTGCCCAGCAGCAGGCGCACCGGCATCGACAACTCGGACAGCAATGACTTCAGCAGGGCATAGGCGGCCGGGTTGCCGTCCTGCGTCAGGTCGCCGGTCAGCACCACCAGATCGGCGTCCGGGTGCGTCTGGTTGACGTCGTCGAGCACCCGTTTGAGCCGCGCGGCGGGATCGAGTGTGTGCAGCGTCTGGCCGGCAGGCACCAGATGGGTGTCGGTGATGTGAATGATCTTCATGCGGGCAGTCTCCTTGATGGAGGGCGCCATAGGCTGGTTGCGTGACAGGTATGCGACGGCCCGCCTTGTCCCGGCGAAGTTCATCATTCTTTCACAGAACCGTTGTCGAGACTTTGGAAAACCGTCGCCGTTCCGTCACGACTGCCCGGCTAGTCAGCCGCGCATGTTCCGGGTTCACGCCCTGGCGACATTTGCCCTTCACGGCCCGCTTCGCAGGCCCCCGACCGCAAAGGAAGACTCATGATCTCGAAATTCAAGCTGGCGGCGCTGGCCACATTTGCCTTGGCAGGTGCCGTTCAGGCCCAGACCCAGATCACCTGCCTGACCAATGCCGGCCATCTGAGCCGTCAACACGCGCCGCTGGCCGAGATGTTCAACGCGATGCAGGACGAGATCGAGGTGATCTATGCCGCCCCCGCGCAGAACTATTCGGACACGCACCTGAAGCTGATGCGCGGCTCGGCCACCGACACGCTGCCCGATTGCGCCTTCGAAGCCTATAACCAGCTGCCCTCGCTGGCGCGTGCCATGGCGGCGCGCGGCCAGATTGCCGATCTTTCGACGCTGATGGCGCAGGAAGAGGCCGGCTGGAAAGAGGCCAACTATACCGATCAAATGCTGGAACTGGGCCAGGTCGACGGCGTGCAATACGGCATGCCTTTCAACGCATCCGTCATCCAGTGGTATGTGAATGCCGACCTGCTGCAGCAGGTGGGTGTTGCCGTCGAAGATTTCCCGACGGATTGGGACGGCGTGCTGGCGCTGGCGGCCAAAATCGACGCGCTTGGCGATGACATCGACGGCATGTCCTATGCGGTGGACCAGTGGGGCGACGACTGGCCGTTCCAGGTGCTGATCGCGCAGCAGGGCGGTCAAATGCTGAACGACGCCGGCGATCAGGTCACCTTTGACCAGGACGGCCGCAGCGTCGAGGCGATGAAGCTGGCCCGCCGCATCGTGACCGAGGGCGGTTATGATCCGCATACCGATATCGACACTCAGCTGACCGCCTTCACCTCGGGCAAGGTCGGATTTTACGCCAATTCTCCCGCCTCGGCCAAGCTGATGCAGGAACGCGTGGGCGAAGGTTTTGACCTGCGCTCGATCAAGTTCACCGTGTGGGACGACGCCAATGGCACTCTGCCCACCGGCGGCAATGCAGGGATCATCACCACCCAGGACCCCGAGAAACAGGCTGCGGTCTGGGAATACCTGAAGTTCCTCACCGGCCCGAAAGGCCAGGAACTGACCGCCAAGAACACCGGCTATCTGCCGACCAACGTGATGTCGCTGGAAGAGGAATATCTCGGCGCCTATTACAAGGCCGAGCCTTATTTTGCGACGCCGTCGAGCCAATATGACCGGGCCGGCGCCTGGTACGGCTATCCGGGCACCCAGTCCGAGAAGATCTGGCGCGACCAGCGTTCGGTGATCCGTGCCGTCATGCTGGGCGAGACGGCGCCGGAGGCCGGCGCTGCCGAGCTGAAGGCCATCGCAGAGAAGCTGATGCAGCGCTGATTGCGCAACCATCCAACCGGGCGGGGGCCTTCCGGGCCCCCGCCTGCATTTTGACAGGTTCAGGACATGGCACGTCTCACCCTTACCGACATCAAGAAATCCTTTGGCGAAACCCGGGTCCTGAAGGGGATCAGCCTCGAGGTTCAGGACGGCGAGTTCCTGTCGCTGGTGGGCGCCTCGGGCTGCGGAAAATCGACCCTGCTGCGGATCATTTCCGGGTTGGAGACCGCCGATAGCGGCCGGATCGAGATTGATGGCAAAGCGGTGGACCAGGCCACCCCCAAGGCGCGCAACGTGGCCTTGGTGTTTCAGGACTATGCGCTGTACCCGCATATGAGCGTGGCGCAGAACATGGCGATGCCGCTGGTGATGGGCCGCCTGCCGATGCGGGCACGGCTGCCGGGGGCCAAGTTCCTCACGCCCCGCCATGCCGAAACCCGGCGCGAGATCGCCGCCAAGGTGCAGCAGGTGGCCGAGCAGTTGCGCATCGCGCATCTGCTGGACCGGCGACCCGCCTCGCTTTCGGGGGGTCAGCGACAGCGGGTGGCGCTGGGGCGGGCACTGGTGCGCGATCCGAGCCTGTTCCTGATGGACGAGCCGCTGTCGAATCTCGACGCTAAGCTGCGGGTCGAGGTGCGGCGCGAGATCGTCGAACTGCACCGGAATTCGGGGCTGACGTTTGTCTATGTCACTCATGACCAGGTCGAGGCGATGACCATGTCGGACCGGGTGGCGCTGCTGCAGGAAGGACACCTGTTGCAGGTTGGTCCTCCGGCAGCGCTGTATGGCGATCCGGCCTCGGCGGACGTGGCGCGGTTTATCGGCTCGCCAGAGGTGAACCTTCTGCCGGTGCGCGCCGCCGCGGGTGCGCTGCAGCTGGCCGGTCAGGCGCTGCCGGTGGCCAGCGGGCAGGCAGAAGGCACCGACCTCATGCTGGGTATCCGGCCCGAGGCGATCCGGCTGGCGGATGCCGGCACGGCCGGGGGATGCTTTGGCTTGCAGGTGGTGCGCCGCGCGGTCGAGGATCTGGGCGGCGAATTGGTGGTGCATGGCAGCCTGGCCCATGCGCCGGATATTCCCCTGCGGCTGCGACTGCAGAAAGCCCCCGATGGTTCGGCACCGATCCCGGTTCCCGACACTTTCGCGGCCGAGGTGCCATTGGGTGCGGTGTTGCTGTTCGCAGCGGACGGGCAGCGGGTTGCCGGGCCGGCGGTGATGGCGCGCGCGGAGATACCGGCATGAGGGCGGAAAATCTTTTGCGGCGGCGGCAGGCGCGGCTGGCCTATGCGATGGTGGCCCCTGCAAGCCTTCTGATTGCGCTGATCTACGTGGTGCCGATGATCGCCGTCGTGTTGGCCTCGCTGACCGATTACACGCTGATCAGCGATTATTGGGAATGGGTCGGGCTGGATAATTACAAGCGGATGTTCGGCGATGCGCAATTCGGCAATGCCCTGCGCAATACGGCGATCTACGCGGCCATCTTCCTGCCCTGCGCCTTTGTGATCCCGCTGCTGCTGGCGATCTCGATCCAGAAGCGCAAACAGTTCCGATCCTTCTTCGAGATCGTCTATTTCATGCCGGTGACCTCGACGCTGACCGCGATGGCGTTGGTCTGGTCCGCATTGATGGACAGCCGGCAGGGCATCCTGAACGAATGGCTGGGCAGCCTCGGGCTGGGGCCGGTGAATTTTCTCGGGTCGCCCGAAGTGGTGCTGGTGTCATTGGCGGGAATTTCCCTGTGGGCGATCATCGGGTTCAACATGGTGCTGTTCATCGCCGGGCTCACTGCGATCCCGCGCAGCCTGTATGACGCGGCCAAGATCGACGGCGCGGATCACCCGGTGGACGAGTTCCTGCGCGTCACCTGGCCGGCGCTGGCGCCAACCTCGGTCTTTGTGGCGGTGACCTCTTCGATCACGGCATTCAAGCTGTTCGATACGGTGGCGCTGTTGACCCAGGGCCAGCCGGACCACGCCTCGGAGGTGTTCCTTTACCTGACCTTCCTTGAAGGGTTCGAATATTTCAACATGGGCTATGCGGCGGCGTTGTCGGTCTTCTTCCTCGGGGTGATCTTTGTTTTTGCGCTGATCCAGACCCTGCTGGCCGACCGCACCGCGCGATAAGGGAAAATGACATGAGCGATCTGAGCGCACCTCGCCCCGTCGCGGTCCCGGGCCGCATCAGCGCCGCGCTGTCGCGGGTCACGCCGGGGCGTATCCTGGTCACGTTGGTGCTGTTGCTGGGGGCCTGGCTGATGGTGTTTCCCTTCCTCTGGATGCTGTCGTCAAGCCTCAAGCCGACTTCGGAAGTGTTCGATGCCGATTTCAGCCTTTGGCCGCAGACCTTCGCGGGCGGGCAGAACTATTACGACGTGCTCGTGGCACAGCCTTACCTGCGCTATCTCGGAAACAGCCTGATCGTCTGCATCGGCATCCTGGTGGTGCAGTTGGCAACCGCGGTCCCGGCGGCCTATGCCCTGGCAAAGTTGAAATTCACCGGATCGACCATTCTTTTGGGGACGGTCATCGCCTGCCTGACCGTGCCGATCAACGTCACCTCGATCCCGATCTATCTTGGCCTGGTGAAAGCCGGGTTGCTGGATACCTATTTCTCGATGATGTTCCCGTTCTTCGTTTCGGTTTTCGCGATCTTCCTGTTCCGCCAGTTCTTCCGGAGCTATCCGGATTCAATCATCCAGGCGGCGCGGGTCGATGGTTTCAGCGAGATCGAGATCGTGCTGCGCCTGATCCTGCCCGCGGCGGTGCCAGCAGCGGCGGCGTTTTCGGTTTTCTCCTTCGTGGCGCATTGGAACGATCTCTACTGGCCGCTGATTGTCGTGCAGAGCCAGGAGAAGATGACGGCGACCCTGTCGATGATGCAATACCGCTCGACCTTTGACATCAATTACGGGCGCACCTTCGCGGCAGCGACGGTTGTCACGGTCCCGATGCTGCTGGTTTTTGTCTTCGCGCGGCGGGCCTTTGTGCGGGGGATCACGATGTCGGGGGTCAAGGGTTAGCCACCGGGACCCGAAACAGCCGCCAAAGTGGCCCCGCGGATTTCGGTACGCGGGATCATCGGCCCCTATATAAGCAGACCGCGCCGGCCCCCTTGCTGCGGCGCGGTCGACGCTGCCGGGATGGTAGCCGCCTTTGACAGGTTTGGCACTCCGGCACTGGTCCAAAAGTTGCCCGGCCGTGGCACGGGTGCCGGATTTTTACCGGTTGCCAGCGGTCCGCGCCGATCCGCCCATCATGCGCCCACAGGCCGTGTCGATCGCGATCCGACAATGGCCATTGCGGCCCTCGACTGATCGCGCATGGTTAACCATCCGAAAGTGTCCCCTGGGCGTCCGGCCATCTGGGGCCCGTCGATCCGGCGCATGTTTGGCGCGGCGATCGACAGGCGGAATAGCCTCGTCTTTCCATAACTTTTTTGCCGCCTCTGGGCGCAAACTTTCATTTTTCATTACCAACGCGTTCGCGTTTAGTACATGCAGAGTGCATCGAGAACTTAGGGAGGAGTCGGTATGCAGTCCCTCAAATCACCTGTTTCGAGGTGCAAAATAGCGCAGCAAGCAAGATTTCTGCGCGGAATTTCGTTTGGCCTGCGGGTGCGGCGCATCGGTTTGAGGATGGAGCACCCTAAATGACGGACATTCAGATCGGCTTTGCCGGTATAGCCATTCTTCTGACGCTGATCGCCCTGCGGGTCCCGATCGGGGTCAGCCTGATCGGGGTTTCCTTTGCCGGAATCTGGGTTCTGGTTGGCGAAAGGGCGGCCTTTGGTTCGCTCGGCATCATCCCCTACAACATGGCGGCGACCTGGCAGCTGAGCTCGGTGCCGATGTTTCTGCTGATGGGGTTCTTCAGCTTTCATGCCGGGCTGACCAAGGGCCTGTTCGACGCGGCCAGGGTGTGGCTGTCGGGTTTGCCGGGTGGCCTGGCCATCGCCTCGGTTTTCGGCGCAGCCGGTTTTGCCGCCGTGACCGGGTCATCGGTGGCCTGTGCGGCCGCGATGGGCCGGATCGCGGTGCCCGAGATGATGCGCCGCGAATATGACACCAGCCTGGCAACCGGCACGGTTGCCGCCGCTGGTACCATCGGTGCCCTGATCCCGCCCAGCATTCTGATGATCATGTACGGCATCATTGCCGAGGTTCCGATCAACCAGCTTTTCCTTGGCGGGGTCGGCGCCGGCATCATGACGGCCGTGGGCTATGTGGCGGTGATCATGACGCGGGCAACGCTCAAGCCCGAACTGGCGCCCCGCATGACCGAGGTGGTGCCGCTTTCCGAGCGTATCGCCGCGCTGAAGGAAATCTGGCCCGTCCTGTTGCTGGTCGTCTGCGTGTTTGGCGGCCTGTTTGGCGGGGTCTTCACCCCCACCGAGGCAGGTGCGGTCGGTGCCTTCGTGTCGGTTGTCATTGCTGGCGTCAAAGGGCTGCTGACGCTCAAAAAGTTCCGCGACGCCCTGCTGGAAACCCTGCTGACCTCCGGCGCGCTGTTCATCATCGCAATCGGCGCCAGCATGCTGACGCGCTTTCTCGCCTTCAGCGGCGCTGGCGACTATCTGAGCGAAATGATCGTTGGGATCGGTGCAAACGAGATCCTGCTCCTGATCGCGATTTCGCTGATCTACCTCGTCCTGGGCATGTTCCTTGAACCGCTGGGGGCGATGCTTCTGACGCTGCCGATCCTGTTGCCGATCATCGAGAGCACGAATTTCTCATTGGTCTGGTTCGGCATCGTGCTGACGAAATTCCTGGAGATCGGGATGATTACGCCGCCGATCGGGCTGAACGTCTTCGTCATCAAGGGCGTGGTTGGAAACTTGGCCTCCACATCGACGATCTTTCGCGGTGTTCTTTGGTTCCTATTCGCCGACCTGATCGTGGTCGTGCTGCTGATCATGTTTCCCGAGATCACCCTGTACCTGCCGCGAGTCCTCGGCTGAGGCCAGCGGCGCGCCATCCGGGCGCAACCGAATTCGGGCCGACCGGCCCGACAGATACGAGAGGAGAGAAATGGTGCAAGACGAATACGATGCGGTCGTGGTGGGCGCGGGGTTTGCCGGGATGTATCTGCTGCACCGGCTGCGGCAGATGGGCCTGCGGGCAAAAGCCTTCGAGACCGGCTCGGACGTGGGCGGCACCTGGTACTGGAACCGTTATCCGGGCGCGCGGGTGGACGTGGAAAGCATGCAATATTCCTATCAATTCGACGAGGAGTTGCAGCAGGACTGGGAATGGAGCGAGCGCTATTCGCCGCAGCCCGAGATCCTGCGCTATGCGCGGCATGTCGCCGACCGTTTCGACCTGCGCCGCGATATCCAGTTCGAAACCCGCGTGACAGCGGCCCGGTTCCAGGACGACAGCAAGGATTGGCTGATCACAACCGAGGACGGCACCCAGGTCCGGGCCCGGTATTTCCTGACCGCGGTTGGCTGCCTGTCGTCCTTCAACAAGCCGGCGATCCCCGGGATCGATGATTTCAAGGGCAACAGCTATTTCACCGCGCAGTGGCCGCATGAACCGGTGGACTTCACCGGACAGCGGGTCGCCATGATCGGCACTGGCTCGACAGCGATGCAATCCAGTCCGGAGATTGCCAAGCAGGCGAAGAGCCTGACCCTGTTTCAGCGCACGCCCAACTATTCGATCCCATCGCACAACGGCCCCCAGGACCCCGAATACGTGGCCTATGTGAAGGCCAACTATCCCGAGCTGCGCGCCCGTGCGAAACAGATCTATGGCGGGGTGCTTGATGATTGGGGCGAAACCGAGGGCAAGCATACGCCCAAGGACGTCATGGAAAAGGAGCTCGAGCGCCGCTGGCGGCGAGGGGGGCTGACCTTTCTTGGCGGCTATACAGACTCGATGTACGACAAGGACACCAACGAATTTGCGGCCGAGTTCGTGCGCCGGAAGATCCGCGAGATCGTGAAGGATCCCGAGACCGCCGAACTGTTGTGTCCGACCAACGAGATCGGCGTGAAGCGGATCTGCGTGGATACCGGCTATTTCCAGATTTTCAATCGGCCGAACGTCAGCATCATGGAGGTGCGCAACACGCCGATCGAGCGCATTTCCGAAAAGGGGATCGTGCGCGGCGGCGTCGAGCACGAGTTTGACAGCATTGTCTATGCCACCGGCTTTGATGCGTTCACCGGCAGCTATAACCGCATCGACATCCGTGGCCGCGGCGGTGTGAGGCTGAAAGACCACTGGGAGGCCGGGCCGCGCAATTTCCTTGGCATGGCGGTCGCCGGGTTTCCCAACATGTTTACCGTCACCGGGCCGCTCAGCCCGAGCGTCTTCACCAACATGCTCCCGACGATCGAACAGTCCGTCGAATGGATCACCGACGCGATCGAATACGTTCGGGAACAGGACAAATCCGTCATCGAAGCCACCGAGACCGCAGAAGACTATTGGGTGCGTCACTGTGACGAGGTGGCGCGGCCAAGCCTGAGATACCATGCCGACTGTTGGTATCTCGGCTCGAACATTCCCGGAAAGCCAAGGGTCTTCATGCCCTATAACGCCGGACTGCCCGCGTACATCGAGAAGTGCGAACAGGTGGTGGCCAACGATTACGAAGGATTTGCGGTGGCCTGACGGGCGTCGCGACGAATGCAGACACAGATGCGCGGGCGGTTTGGGCCGTTCGCGCAAAGGCTGAACTCGGCCTGACGACAGAAACCTCCCAGTGCCTGGAGATTGAATATGAGCTACGACAGCAAGGACAAGGCCGCCCGACGCGCCGCTGAACACACCGAGTATGATGCGATCATCATCGGCGCCGGGATGTCCGGCATGTACCAGCTGTACCGCCTGCGCGAGCTTGGCTTGAACACGCTTGCGCTGGAGGCCGGCACCGGCGTGGGCGGCACCTGGTATTGGAACAAATACCCCGGCGCGCGCTTCGATTCCGAAAGCTGGTCCTACGGGTATTCCTTCAACGAAGAGATCCTGAAGGAATGGAGCTGGAGCGAGCATTTTGCCGGCCAGCCGGAGATCCAGCGCTATTGCAACCTGGTGGCCGACAAGCTGGACCTGAAAAAGGATATCCGCTTCAACTCGCGGGTCGCTTCTGCGCGATATCTCGAGGAGAGCAACCGATGGCGGGTGACGCTGACGGATGGTACCGAATTCGTCACCCGCTATCTGATCACCGCCATCGGCCTGCTATCGATACCGACCATGCCCCGGTTCGAAGGGGTGAACGACTTCAAGGGCGTGTGGTGCCATACCGGCCTGTGGCCGAAAGAGGGCATCGATTACGATGGTAAGCGTGTCGCGGTCATCGGCACCGGCGCCAGCGGCATCCAGGCGATCCAGGAGATTGCCAAGACGGCCAAGTCCCTCACCGTTTTCCAGCGGCGCCCCAACTGGTGCACGCCGCTGCATAACGCGCCGATCTCCACCGAGGAAATGGAGGATATCCGCGCGCGCTATCCGGAGATTTTCAAACACTGCCAGACCACGGCGGCCTGCTTTATCCATACCCATGATCCGCGAAGCGCCCTGGATGTTTCGCAGGAAGAGCGGATCGCTTTCTGGGAAAAGCTGTACGCCACACCCGGTTTCGGGATCTGGCAAGGAAACTTCCACGACATTCACACCAATCGCGAGGTGAACCGGCAATTGTCGGAATTCGTCGCCGACAAGATCCGCGAACGTGTGAAAGCACCGAAAGTCGCCGAGATGCTGATCCCGAAGGATCACGGTTTCGGGACGCGACGCGTGCCGCAGGAGACAAAATATTACGAGGTCTTCAACCAGGACAATGTTGAACTGATTGCCGTTCTGGAAACGCCGATCGAGCGGATCACCCCAACTGGCATTCGCACCAGCGAACGGGAGTTCGAATTCGACGTCATCATCTATGCCACCGGCTTTGACGGGATCACCGGAGCCTTCAACCAGATCGAGTTCGAGGGGCGCAATGGCCGTACTCTGCGCGAAGAGTGGCAGCACGGTCCGACCACCTTCGTCGGCATGATGGTAAAAGATTTTCCCAACATGTTCATGGTGATGGGGCCCCACGGTGCATTGGGCAACCAGCCACGGTCCATCGAGCACAATGTCGATTGGATCAGCCGGGTGATCGGCCACATGGAGCAGCAGGGCATCGAACTCGCCGCGCCGAAACCGGAGGCCGTGGAGGAGTGGCACGACTTTGTCGCGGAAAAGGCCAAGGGCCTGTTGGCGAACGAGGTCGACAGCTGGATGACCGGCGTGAACATGAACGTCCAGGGCAAGGAGAAACGGGGGCTGGTGCGCTATAGCGGCACGGCGCCGGAATACCGAGCCCGCTGCGAGGCGGTGATCAGCGGCGGTTACGAAGAGCTCGATTTTGACAGGTTCGTCCCCGGTGACGCGGTTTCTGCCGATGCCAAACAGGCCGTGTGAGGAGCGCCGCGATGAGACTTGAAAACAAGATCGCGATCGTCATCGGCGCCGGCCAGTCGCCGGGGGAAACCATTGGCAACGGCCGCGCCACCTGTCTGGTCTTCGCCCGCGAGGGTGCCAAGGTGCTGTGCGTCGACCGGGACATCGACAGCGCCGAGCAGACCGCCGAGGCGATCCGGGCCGAGGGCGGAACCGCACAGGCCTTTCGGGCCGATGTGACCATCGAGGCCGAGCTGGCCGCGATGGCAGCGCATTGCGTGGCCGAATGGGGCCGGATCGACGTATTGCATTACAATGTCGGCATCGGGACCGTCGGGGGCGACGCCAAGCTGCCCGGCATTACCGAAGAGGCCTTTGACCGGGTCATGGCGGTGAACCTGCGCGGCAATATCATGGCCTGCAAGCACGTGGTGCCGATCATGATCGAGCAGGGCGGCGGATCGATCATCAACATCTCGTCGCTGGCGGCGATCGAGAAGAATCCGATGGTGACCTACAAGACCAGCAAGGCGGCGATGGTTGCCTTTACCGAGCAGTTGGCGATCACCAACGCGGCCCATGGCGTGCGCGCCAATGCCATTCTGCCGGGGCTGATGGACACGCCGATGGCCATCGACATGCGGGCGCCCCTGCTGGGCCAGACCCGTGCCGAGATGGAAGAGGCCCGCAACAAACGGGTGCCGCTGCGCAACCGCATGGGCACCGCCTGGGATGTGGCGCATGCGGCGCTGTACCTGGCCTCGGATGAATCCGGGTTTGTCAGTGGCATTTCCCTGCGGGTGGACGGCGCCGCCGGCGTGAATGTCGGCTAGGCGCAGCAGAGGCGAAACAGGATGAGCAAACGGCAAGGATTGGGCCTGGGCGGGAAGGTGGCTCTGGTCACCGGCGGTGCGACCGGCATCGGTGCGGCCATCGCGCGCAGATTTCACGCCGAGGGCGCTGTGACCTCCGTCACCGATGTGAATGAGGCAGCGGCGGAGGCCTTGGTCACCGGGCTGAACGAAGAAGCGACCGGCCCTGTCTCCGCCAGTTCGATGCGGCTTGACGTGACCCGCTCGGCCGACTGGGCGGCGGTTCTCGACCAACTGCGCGCGGTTCATGGCGGGGTCGACATCCTGGTGAACAATGCCGGCATTCTCGACATGTCCCCGCTGGAAGACATCACCGACGCGTCATGGGACCAGACAATGGCGATAAATGCAAAGGGCCCATTTCTGGGAACGCGGGCGGTGATGGCAGTGATGCGCGCGCGCGGCGGTGGGGCCATCGTGAACGTGTCCTCGATGGCCGGGATCAGCGGCGGGCGGGCGGCGCATTACGTTTCGTCCAAGGGGGCGGTGCGGCTTTTGACGAAATCCGCGGCTTTGATCGGGGCGCCCGACAACATCCGGTGCAACTCGGTCCATCCGGGAATGGTCGAAACCGAGATGGCACGTGCCGCGGTGGCCAGGCCCGGCGCGCGCGAAGAGCGCCTGGCGCGCCTGCCTCTGGGGCGGTTTGCCGATCCTTCCGAAATTGCCAGCGTGGTCGCTTTTCTCGCCTCTGACGAGGCCTCGTTCATGACCGGCGCCGAGATCTGCGTCGACGGCGGCGCGGTGCTGACATGACCCCTCAGTCGCCCTCGCAGCATTTGATCCCAGATATCAGACAGGAATTGCTTTGATGGATTACGATTACATTATCGCAGGCGCCGGATCGGCCGGGTGTGTTCTTGCCAATCGCTTGTCCGCAGAGCCGAATACCAAGGTTCTGTTGCTGGAGGCCGGGCCGGAAGACCGAAATTTCTGGCTGAGCATTCCGCTCGGGTTCGGGAAGGTGCTGACCAACCCCAAGATCAACTGGTGTTTCGAAAGCGAACCCGAGCCCTATGCGAACAACAAGCGCGATTATCTGCCGCGCGGCAAGGTGCTAGGCGGGTCCAGTTCGATCAATGGCATGATCTACATGCGGGGTCAGCCGGCCGATTATGACACCTGGGCGCAGATGGGCTGTCGCGGCTGGTCCTACGACGATGTGCTGCCGTATTTTCGCAAGGCCGAGAACAACCAGCGCGGCGAATGTGAATTTCACGGAGTCGGCGGGCCGCTTCAGGTGACCGACCAGACCGAGGTGACGCCGATCAGCCGGGCGCTGATCGAGGCGGGTGCCGAGGTCGGCCTGGCGCACAATCCCGATTTCAATGGTGCCGTTCAAGAGGGTATCGGCCTGGCCCAGGTGACGATGCAACGGGGACGCCGCTCCAGCACTGCCCAGGCCTACCTCAAACCGGTTCGGTCACGGCCCAACCTCCATGTGCATACCGGTGCCCACGTGCTGCGGGTGCTGTTGGAGGGCAAGAGGGCTTCGGGCGTGCGCTATAGCCGTGGCGGACGGGTGACAGAGGCCCGCGCCGGCCGGGCGGTGATCCTAAGCGGTGGCGTATACGGGTCGCCCCATATGCTGGAGCTTTCCGGCATCGGCGACGCCAACCGCCTGCGGGCGATCGGAATCGAGGTGGCCCACCACCTGCCCGGTGTGGGTGAGGGTATGCAGGATCACCAAGTCTATCGCCTGCGCTGGCGTCTGAAGAACGCGCCCGGCACCTTCAACGAACGCACGCGCGGAATTCGGGGACTGACCGAGGGGTTGCGATACTACATGAACGGCACCGGCGTGCTGGCCAGCCCGACCAACCCGGTCAATGCCTTCTTTCGCACCCGTCCTGAGCTTGCCACGCCCGACACGCATTTGCAGGTCTTTCCCGGCAGCTATAACTCGATGCAGGACCGCCGCCTGCACCGTCATCCGGGTATCACCCTCGGGCCGACGCTGCTGCGTCCGGAAAGCCGGGGTTCGGTGCATGCCAAATCGTCTGACCCGTTTGAAGCCCCGTCGATCGTGACCAACATATTGGGAACCGAGTCGGATCGGCAGACGGCACTTCTGGCAATGAAGTTTGCGCGGCGCCTGATGGAGACCCGCCCGATACAGCCATTTTATGAATGTGAATTGACGCCGGGCAAGGATGTACAGACCGATGACGAGTTTCTGGCCTATGCGCGGGAAACCGGTGGGTCGAATTTTCATGCCACCAGTTCCTGCCGGATGGGCCATGACGACGACCAGATGGCCGTGGTCGACACCCGGTTGCGGGTGTGCGGGATCGAAGGGCTTAGGGTTGTTGATGCTTCGGTCATGCCCAAGGTGGTTTCGGGCAATACCAATGCGCCCACCATCATGATTGCCGAGAAGGCGGCGGACATGCTGCTTGAGGATGCCGTCTGACACCAATCGCCAAGGCGGCGTAGCCGGATCGGCGGCACCTGTGATATTGGCCTTGCCCGGCATCGTGAAGCCGTATTTCTGTCGGTCGGGGCGATCGGAACACCAACAAAGGGGGCGACCATGCCGGATGATGTCCACCCACAGATTCAGGACATTCTTGACCGAACCGCCGCAGCGGGGCTGAAGCCGGTGGAAGAGCTGGGGCTGACCGCTGGGCGGGCCCAGGCTGAACAGCTTGCCGCGGCGCGAAAAGAGGCCAGCCCGCCGCCGCAGTTGCTGGAGGTTCAGGACACCCGTACAGGGATCGGGTTTGGTAACGTTCCGGTGCGTATCTACCGGGCCAGCAACGAGGCCGCGGCGCCGGTGGTGGTGTTTTTTCATGGCGGCGGGCATGTGATTTGCAGCCTCGATACCCATGACGACATCGCCCGCCACCTGGCCCATCAGGCCGGCTGTACGGTGATCTCCGTGGATTATCGCATGGCGCCCGAGCATCCCTTTCCGGCGGCGGTGGAGGACAGCTTTGCCGCCACCAGATGGGTTGCCGAAAATGCCGAGGCCCTGCGGGTGGACCCGGCGCGCCTGGCCCTATGCGGCGACAGTGCCGGGGCCAATCTTGCCACCGTGGTCGCGATCATGGCACGGCGCAGCGGCGGCCCGGCCATCGCGGCGCAGGTGCTTGTCTACCCGGTGATCGATTATCGGGGCGGCACCGCCTCGGCGGCGCGCTATGGCACCGGCTATGGCAATTTCGGCACGGCGACCCTGCGCTGGTTCATGGACCACTATCTGCCAGATCCCGCCAGCCGGGACGACTGGCGGGCCTGCCCGGCCAATGCCGACCTTGCCGGGGATCTGCCGCCCGCGCTGGTTATCACCGCGCAATGCGATCCGCTGCATGACGAGGCTGTCGCCTATGCCGAACAGTTGCGCACGGCGGGCGTTGCGGTGGATCACCTGGGGTTCGAGGGGATGATTCACGGCTTTTTCGGATTTCTCGGCCTTGTCGATGCCGCCGAAGAGGCCCATGCAGCCGTGGCGGCCTTTCTCAGCAAGACCTGGAACCGGCCCAACCGCACCATTGGGTCCTAGCCCCGCATAGGGTTCGCCCGCAGACCAACCAACCCAGTTCAAACCGCGCCGGATCTTGGCGCGGCATGGAGGGCTGTTCCCGCATTAAAAGTATTACTTTTTGAACAGGAAATTCTACATCATTTCATTATGCATAACGAAACAACTAGTGGAACATGAGGCGACATCGACGTTTTGATTGGGAGGAATCAAATGGCACGGTCGACTTTTCTCAAAACTGCATGGGTTCCGCTTGCCTTGGCGGCCTCGCTTGCATCCAGCGCCGCGGTTGCCGAACCACTGAAAGCCGCGGTTGGCCTTCCGCCGAAAAATTCTACCGTCGTCAGCTATGAGGCTTTCGCGGACTACGTGGCCGAGCGGTCCGACCTGGAGATCAAGGTCTATTCGCTGTCTCTGCTCAGCATGAAGGAAACCTCGCCGGGGATCCGCGACGGGCTCGCCGATCTTGGCTTTGTTCTTCCTGTTTACTACCCGGCCGAATTTGCCGAGAGCAACCTTGTCGCCAACCTGTCGATGCTGTCGACCGCGGGCACGCAGGTGGCCAGCCCGGGCGCCGCGATGACGGGGGCGATGACCGAGTACATCTTCTTCAACTGCCCGGAATGCCTGGCCGAGTACAAGGCACAGGGCCAGGTGTTTCTTGGCAGCATGTCAAGTGCCTCTTACGTGCTGCTGTGCAACCAACCTGTTGCCACCATCGAGGACCTGAAAGGCAAGAAGCTGAGATCCGGTTCGCCGAATTTCTCTCGCTGGGCCGAGAAATTCGGTGCCGTCGCGGTGTCGATGTCGGGCAATGATCAATACGAGGCGCTTGGCCAGGGCGTGATCGACTGCACCATGGCGGCGGTCAGCGAATTGACCAACAATTCACTCGCCGATGTCACCAAATACGTCACCCTCAGGGTGCCCGGCGGGGTTTTTGCCGGCGCGGCAACGGCCAATTTCGGCATTCCCAGCTGGCAGGGCCTTACTGATGAACAGCGTGCCGTCATCCTGGAGGCGATGTCGCTGATGCAGGCCGACATGACCCTCGGCTATCACAATCTTTCGGTGGCTGACATGGAAGCGGCGCCAGGCAAGGGTGTGGAGCTTCTTGAACCCTCTCCGGATCTCGTGGCTGAAACCGATGCCTTCGTGATGGATGACGTCAAGATCATCGAACAGCAATTCGCCACCGATTACGGCGTTGCCGACACCGGCAGGAAGGTCGCCGAGATCATGGCGCTGGTGGAAAAGTGGAAAGGCCTCACCGCCGATGCGGCCGGTGACAAGCAGGTCCTCGCCCAGGTCTACTGGGACAACATCTATTCCAAGCTCGACCCGAAGACCTTCGGGATGGAGTGAGGCGGGGACTGGTCGGTGTCTGCAAGTCGAGCAGTTGTTTCCGAGGCCTGTGGGACAAAGCATTGACCTTGCCCTCGTCACGGCCACGCAAGGGCTGGCCTCCCCGGGCCCTTGCGTGGCAACCTTGAACCCAAATTTCTAGGGTGGAGAACGAATATGCAAATGATTGGTCGGGTAATGGCGGGCATGATCCGGGTGTTGACCTGGGTGGGTATGCTGGCGGTCATCCTGATGATGCTTCAGATCACCATCGACGTTGCCGGAAAATATCTGTTCAACGCCCCGATCCCGGCAACGATTTCGATGGTTTCGAATTATTACATGGTGGTGGTGGCCTTCATTCCGATTGCCTATGTCGAAACCCGGAACGAGCACATCACCGTGGAGGTCGTGACCGAATTCCTGCCGATCAGAACACGCTATCACCTTTATTCCTGGACCTATCTGCTTTCCGCCGTTGTCTATGGTCTGCTGACCTACAAGACCTGGATGGAGGCCAACAAATCGTTCCAGGCAGGCTCGTTCATCGTAGAGCAGGGCTACAAGGTGGTGATCTGGCCGTCCTATTACCTGCTGCCGATCGGCACCGGGCTGATGACGGCGGTGCTGATCTATCGCTGGATCATCTACATCACCGGCGCGAAAAGCGGCCTGGGCGAGGTGAAAACCGTGTAGCCGGTTCCCCCTCGCCGCACCCCTTCTGCAAGATCAACCTGCCGGGAAACCTGCCATGTCACCGCGTCTGAGCGCACATGATCTGAACAAGCTGTCCCCCCGCCAGCGGGAGATCCACGACGACATTCTGTCCCGTCGTGGGCGGGTGGGTGGACCTTTTCCGGTCTGGCTGCGCAATCCCGAACTGGCGGAATGCGCGCAGAAGCTGGGAGCCTATTGCCGCTATGACACCTGTCTGCCACCGATCCTGTCCGAACTCGCGATCCTCGTCGTGGCCGGGTATTGGGATGCCCCGGTCGAATGGGGGATCCATGCCCCGATTGCGCGCAGGGCCGGGCTGCCCGAACAAGTGATCCTCGATATCGAGGAGGGCAGGCCGCCGCACCTGGAGGATTCGAAGGCCCGGGCGGTTTATGACTACACGAAGGAACTGCTGGCGTCCGGCCGCGTAGGTGACGCGATGCACGCGCGCGCGGTGTCCGAGCTGAGCGAAAGCGGGGTGATCGATCTGGTCGCATTGATTGGCTATTACAGCTTGGTCGCCTTCACCTTAAATGCGTTCGAGATGCCGATGCCGGAGGAGAAACTGGGCAGTGTGAGCGGCTGAAGCGCCTGGTTTGACGCGATTATTTTCCCACGGAAAATGCGCCGGGTTTTCCGCGCGACGGGAAGAAGTGAATGAAACAAGCGGCCGTGAAACGCCGCTGCACGATGCCGGTCGGCCTGTACGGGGGCCGAACCGGCAGGAAACGAAGAGGAGGAGGAGCGAGAAATGGATCATGAGGATTTCGACGTCATCGTTGTCGGCGCGGGGTTCGCAGGCATGTATCTGCTGCACCGGTTCCGCCAGATGGGAATGACCGCCAGGGCTTTCGAGACCGGCTCGGACGTGGGCGGCACCTGGTACTGGAACCGCTATCCGGGTGCGCGGGTAGACGTGGAAAGCATGCAATATTCCTATCAGTTCGACGAAGAGCTGCAGCAGGAGTGGGAATGGAGCGAGCGCTATTCGCCGCAGCCCGAGATCCTGCGCTATGCCCAGCATGTCGCCGACCGTTTCGACCTGCGCCGCGATATCCAGTTCAACACCAGGGTGGTGGCCGCGCATTTCGACGATCAGGCAGTGAACTGGAAGATTACCACGGATGACGGCAAACAGACCCGGTCGCGTTTCTTCGTTTTGGCTGTCGGCTGCCTGTCATCCTTCAACAAACCCGATATTCCCGGGCTCGATGACTTTTCGGGGAACAGTTACTTTACCGGGCAATGGCCGCATAGACCGGTGGATTTCTCGGGCCAGGACGTGGCGGTTATCGGCACCGGATCGACGGCGATGCAATCCAGCGTCGAGATCGCCAAACAGGCAAAGTCTCTCACCGTGTTTCAGCGCACGCCCAATTTCTCGATCCCAGCGCATAACCGGCCGCAGGACCCCGAATATGTGGCCTATTTCAAGGCGAACTATCCTGAACTGCGCGCCAAGGCGAAGACGGTCTATGGCGGTCTGCTGGACGATTTCGACGAACGGCTGGCGGTGGAAACCCCCCGCGAGGAGGTCGAAGCGGTGCTCGAAGCCCGATGGAAGAAGGGCGGCCTGACCTTTCTGGGCGGTTTCGCCGACATGCTTTACGACCACCGCGCCAACATCATTGCTGCGGATTTCGTACGGGACAAGATCCGGTCCATCGTCGAGGATCCGGAGACGGCGGAACTGCTTTGCCCGACGAACATCATCGGTGGCAAGCGGCTTTGTGTCGACAGTGGCTATTACAAGATGTTCAACCTGCCCCATGTGCAGCTTGTCGACATTGCCGGCACGCCGATCGAACGGATCACGCCCGAGGGTATCTTGCGGGGTGGCGAGGTGTTGAAGTTCGACAGCATCGTTTATGCCACCGGCTTTGACGCGATCACCGGCAGCTATTTGCGCATCGACATTCGCGGCCGCAACGGGCGCGCACTGAAAGACCATTGGGAGGGCGGGCCGCGCACCTATATCGGCATGGCCGTGGCGGGCTTTCCCAACATGTTCACGGTGACCGGTCCGGGCAGCCCCAGCGTGCTGACCAACATGTTGCCGTCGATCGAGATGTCGGTCGAGTGGATGACCGAGGCCATCGACACGATGCGCCGCAAGCAGAAGCGGGTGATCGAAGCAACGCCCCAAGCCGAAGCGGATTGGGTTGCCCACGTCAACGAGGTGGCCCAGGGCAGCCTGCGATCCACGGTTAAGAGCTGGTACAACGGCGGCAACATCGGCGACAAGCCGTCGGTGTTCATGCCCTATATCGGCGGCCTGCCGGCCTATGTCCGCAAATGCGACGAGGTGGTCGAGAACGATTACCGCGGTTTCGAATTGCTTTGAGCCCGGCCAACCATTCGCGACAGCGCAGCATTCAGGGAGCATGAGAGATGCGGCTAAAAAACAAGATCGCCATCGTGATCGGCGCGGGCCAGTCCCCCGGTGAGACGGTCGGAAACGGGCGGGCGACCTGCCTACTGTTCGCACGCGAAGGGGCGCAGGTTCTCTGCGTGGATCAGCACCTGGAACGGGCGCAGGAGACCGCCGACAAGGTCACGGCCGAGGGCGGCAGCGCCATTGCGATGCGAGCCGATGTCACGTCGGAACGCGACCTCGTCCAGATGGTCGAACGCTGCATGGAAGAGTTCGGCCGCATCGATATTCTCGACTATAATGTCGGCATCAGCCTGGCCGGTGGCGACGGCAAACTGCCCGAGGTGACCGAAGAGGCCTTTGACCGGGTGATGGCGGTGAACCTGCGGGGCAATATCATGGCCTGCAAGCACGTGGTGCCGATCATGATCGAGCAGGGCGGCGGATCGATCATCAACATTTCGTCGCTGGCGGCGATCGAGAAGAATCCGATGGTGACCTACAAGGCCAGCAAGGCGGCGATGGTTGCCTTTACCGAGCAGTTGGCCATCACCAACGCTGCCCACGGCGTGCGCGCCAATGCAATTCTGCCCGGTCTGATGGACACGCCGATGGCCGTCGATACCCGTGCCCGCATGTGGGGGCAGAGCCGCGCCGAGGTCGAGGCGGCCCGGAACAAACGGGTGCCGCTGCGCAACCGCATGGGCACCGGCTGGGATGTGGCCTATGCCGCGCTGTACCTGGCCTCGGATGAATCCGGGTTTGTCAGCGGAATTTCCCTGCGGGTTGATGGTGCCGCGGGGGTAAATGTCGGCTAGAACGCGCCGCGGAACGATGAAAGAGGGCGAAATGAAATTGGCAGGCAAGGTGGTGTTGGTCACCGGCGGCGGCCGGGGCATTGGCGCGGCCATTGTGCGCCGATTTGCCGCCGAAGGCGCAACGGTGGCCATAGCCGATATTGACACCCGACCAGCCGAGGCCCTGGCGGCGGACCTGGCGGGGTCTGCGACTGGAGCGGTGTTCGCCGTCTCTCTCGATGTCACCCGTTCGGACAATTGGGAGCGTGTCATCGCGGATATTGCTGCTGCCCATGGCGGTGTCGACGTGCTGATCAACAATGCCGGGATCTACGAGAACCTGCCCCTGGAGGAGGTCAGCGACGACGCCTGGGACCGGATGATGGAGGTCAACGCGAAGGGTCCGTTTCTGGGCGCGCGGGCGGTCATGCCCGTCATGCGCAAGCGCGGGGGCGGGGCCATCGTCAACGTTTCCTCGATGGCTGGCATCACCGGCAGCCGGGCCTCGCATTACAGTTCTTCCAAGGGTGCGGTGCGATTGCTTACCAAATCCGTCGCGCTTCTTGGCGCGCCCCTGATCCGCTGCAACTCGGTGCATCCGGGCATGGTGGAGACCGAGATGGCAAAGGCGGCGGTGGCGGCGCCGGGCGCGCGTGAACAACGCGTTGCGGCCATTCCGCTGGGTCGATTTGCGGACCCCAGCGAAATTGCCAGCGTCGTGGTGTTCCTGGCTTCTGACGAGGCGTCCTTCATCACCGGGGCCGAAATCCCGGTGGATGGGGGAGGGGCGTTGGCATAGGCGCCGCCCATTTTGCGGGCTGACGCAGGCCTATAGCGCGACACCTTCCAGAAGGATTGGCGTGTCCTTGGGCGGCGCCCAGCGATCGGGCGCGAGCCTGTTGCGGGCCGCCGTCTGGATCGCACGGACCATCACTTCGATTGCCGGTTTGTATTCGGCGTCGTCCTTGCGGATGATCCCCACCGGGCTGACGCTGTGCGAGGTGTCGATGGCAAGCTCTTTCAACTCGCCCGAAGCGATTTCGCGTGCAAAGACGCCTGCGGGAACCACGCTGATTGCATTGGTTTCCAGCAGGAAGGCCCGGATGAAGGCCGGCGCCATCGAGACGACCCGGTCGGGGATGTCATCGACCAGCCCGATGGAGGCGATCAGCCGGGCCACATGGGCATTGTCGCTCGGGCTGTTTTCCGGCAGCACCATGTCGTAATTCTTGAGCAGCGAGATGTCGCAGGGATGCGCGTCGGCCAGCGGATGTCCGGATCGGACGACGAAAATGAACGGCTCCACATAAAGATGTTCGAAGCTCATGCCGACCATCTCGTCGAGGGCGGGCATGTGGCCGACGACAAGGTCGATGGTGTCTTCCTGCAGCTTCTCGACCAGATACCGCAACGGCCCGGTCGAGATCTTGACGATGGCGGTCTGGACTTCACGTTGCACCAGGTTGACCGCGGCCGGCAAGAGACCGGTCTCGCTGGAGGGCATGGCCCCGACATGGACATGCCATTCAAGCCGGGAATGGGCCGCCATCACCGTATCGACCGCGCGGTCGAGCTCCATCAGGCAGGCGGCCGCGCGCGGCATGAAAACCTCGCCCTGAATCGTCAGCTTGGCGCCGCCCCGGCCCCGTTCGATCAGGCGGGTTCCAAGAATACTTTCCAGTTCTTTCAAGGTCTTGGTGACGGCTGGCTGGCTCAGGGACAGCACTTCGGAGGCGGCGCTGATGCCACCGGAGCGGAACACCGCCATGAAACACCTGAGGTGCCGAAGTTTAAGGCGATTGGCAGCCATTATATTACCTTTTATATAGGTAATTCCTAAATATTTTCATGTTACATAAAAAAATCACTAATCTATTGTTGTGTCAAGCAGCACAACATTGGGAGGAGAACAATGGCACTGCGATCACTACTCACGGCTATTTCCATTGCGGCGGTAGGTCTGCCCGCAACGGTCGTTGTGGCCAAGGATCTGACACTGGCGGTGGGGGTCGGGCCGAAAAACTCGATCACCCACACGATGCAGGGCTTTGCCGATTACATGGCCGAGCACACCGACATCAATATCAAGGTCTATCCGCTATCCCTGTTGAACCTGAAGGAGACCCCTCCGGGCCTGCGCGACGGTCTGGCTGATATCGGTTTCGTTCTCACACCCTACTATCCGGCCGAGTTTTCCGAAACCAACCTGGCCGCCAATCTCGGCATGCTTTCCACCGCTGGCGTGCAGGTGGACAGCCCCGGCGCCGCGATCGCCGGGGCGCTTTCGGAATATGTGTTCAACTGCGAGGAATGCCTCGCCGAATTCAAGGACGAGAACCAAGTCTATCTCGGCAGCGGCATCGGGTCGACCTACATGATGCTGTGCACCTCGCCGGTGCAGACGATGGAGGACATCAAGGGCAAGAAGTTCCGCTCTGGAGCCGACAACTTTTCGCGTTGGGCAGAGCATTTCGGCGGGATTGCCGTGTCGCTGCCGGGCAACGATCAGTACGAGGCCATGTCGCAAGGCGTCATCGACTGCACGATGGCATCGGCGACCGAACTGACCAACTATTCGCTCTTCGACGTGACCAAGTCGGTCACTGTGGGCATTCCCGGCGGCAACTTTGCCGGGGTGGCGACCAATAACTTCAACAGCGATGTCTGGAAAAGCCTGACCGACGACGAGCGCAAGGCCGCCTTGATGGCGTCTGCCCGTTCGGCGGCGGACCTGACCTGGCGGTATTACATGGACTCGCAGCGCGACCTCGAGGCCGCCCCCGGCAAGGGCATCCAGGTGATCGAACCCGCCGCGGATGTTAAGGCCGAGTCCGATGCCTTCGTCATGGCCGATCTCAAGGTGATCGAGGATCAGTTTACCACGGGCTACGGCCTCAGCGACGTGGGGCCGAAGATCGCCGAATTCAGCCGGCTTGTCGACAAGTGGAAGACGCTGACCGCCGAGATCGGCGGCGACCAGGAAGCGCTTGCAAAAGTATACTGGGACGAGGTGTTTTCGAAAGTCGATCCGTCAACTTACGGCATGAACTGATCGGAACGGCGACAGAGCTCCGGACAAGGATCCGGCAGGCCGACCGCAGCGTGCTGCGGTCGGCCTTTTTTGTTTCGTGGCCAGCAGGGGTGCCGAGAGCAACGGGCGGCAGCCGAGTTCCGCCGCACGGGAAAGTCGACTGACGGCGGGTTGAGATCTTTCCCCGAACCGGTTGCCGGCCTGTACGAGGCCCGAATGGCAGGGAATACGTGACCGCGAATTGTCAGATTTACATAACGGGTCGTTATGCGGCTTCTACGTTAAATCAATTGATGAAAGCATGCCTAAGTTGCTATTTTTTAAGCGATTTCCACAAGAAAATGGCAAGCATATGTTGGACTACCCGGACCTCAAACTGCTGATCAACGGGGAGTGGCGGACAACCTCCGAAACCAACCCTGTGGTAAACCCCGTGGACGAGTCGGTGATCGGCAGCACACCCGTCGCGAGCAAGTCGGACATGGATGATGCCCTGGCCGCCGCCGAAGCCGGTTTCAAAGTTTGGAGCCGCACCCCGGCCGGCGCGCGCGCCGACGTGCTGATGCGTGCGGCAGATATCATCCGCGAACGTGTGGACGAGATCGCTCTCAGCAACACCTTGGATATGGGAAAACCGCTGGGCGACAGCCGCGCCGAGGTGCTGCGCTGTGGCAAGATCCTGGAATGGGATGCCGCGGAATCGCTGCGATTGTACGGGCGTGTGATCGAAGGGCCGGAGGGGTATCGCAACACCGTCTTGCGTCGGCCGATCGGGCCGGTGGTGGCGTTTTCGACCTGGAATTTCCCGGTCAGCACCGCGATGCGCAAGATCGCCTCGGCGCTGGCCGCCGGCTGTTCGCTGATCCTGAAGGCACCGGAAGACACGCCTTCGGGGGCATTCCAGGTGGCGCGCGTGTTCCAGGAGGCCGGGCTTCCCGACGGCGTGCTCAACCTGCTCTACGGGGTGCCCGAGGACGTTTCGGCCTACCTGATCCCGCAGGACAGCGTTCGTCTTGTTACCTTCACCGGATCCACCGCTGTGGGCCATCTGCTCAACAAGATGGCTGCCGACCACATGAAGCCGGTGCTGATGGAACTCGGCGGCCATGCGCCAGTGCTCGTCTGCGACGATGTCGACCCGGTACGGGTGGCCGAGCTCGGCGCCGCGCGCAAATATCGCAATTCAGGCCAGGTCTGTACCTCGCCGACCCGCTTCTACGTCGCGGAAGGCCATATCGACAGCTTCACCGAAAGCTTTTTGGCCAAGGCCAGATCGGTCAGGGTGGGCAGCGGGCTGGATACGGGTACCGAGATGGGCCCCCTGGTGCATGCGCGCCGGGTCGAGGCGATGACCGATCTTGTTACCGATGCACTGGATCATGGCGCCGAGCTGAAGTTGGGCGGTAAGCGCATGGGCAACAAGGGGTTCTTTTTCGAGCCTACGGTCCTTGCCAATGTCCCCGACAGCGCCCGGATCATGCGGGAAGAGCCCTTCGGGCCGATCGCCATCCTCAACACCATGGCATCGCTTGACGACGGGATCGCCAAAGCCAACCAGCTTCCTTTCGGTCTTGCGGCCTATGGGTTCACCAATTCGGCGGCCAATATAGACCGTATGGTCGCCGAGGTGGAAGCCGGACAGCTTTCGCTCAACACTTTCGACACGTCGCTGCCCGAAACGCCGTTTGGCGGTGTCAAATCCAGCGGCTTTGGCCGCGAGGGCGGGGCGGAAGGCCTGACCCACTATACCGTGGTGAAGAATGTCGGCCACAAGTCGGTGATTGGCTGAAACGGCTTACTGCCGCGGGCCATGTGGCGCCGCGGCAGTTCGCGATCCAGGGCCGGGCGGGATTTGGATCGCGCTGCGAAACCAATCGGGATGTCACCGCTCCGAACACCGCGGCCCGGACGGCGGCACCGCCGGTTCAGGGGGCCGCGAGTTCGCCGACCGATCCATCAATATGCAACTCGGCGCCGGTGACGGCCTGCAGGTCATCGAAAGACAGGGCGCTCAATTTCTCGCGCAGAACGAAATGCCCGTCTTCGATGTCGATGACGGCGAGCGAGGTGTAGACCCGAGTGACACAGGCCACGCCGGTCAGCGGCATCGAGCAGTGCCGGACAAGTTTCGGATCGCCTTTCTTGGTGACGTGATCGGTAACCACCGCCACGCGCTTGGCGCTTTGAACCAGGTCCATCGCCCCACCCACCGCCGGGACCGCGCCCTTGCCGGTGGACCAGTTGGCTAGGTCGCCATTTTCGGCCACCTGGAACGCACCCAGCACCGCAAGGTCCAGGTGACCGCCGCGCACCATGGCAAAGCTGTTGGCATGATCGAAGAAGGCGGCACCGGGGTTCAAAGTGATTGCCTTTTTGCCGGCGTTGATGAGATCCCAGTCCTCTTCACCTGCCGCCGGCGCCCCGCCGAAGCCCAGCACGCCGTTTTCGGTGTGAAACACGATTTCGCGTCCCGGCACCTGGAATTGCGCAATCTTCTCCGGAAACCCGATACCGAGGTTCACATAGGCACCGTCTTCGATATCCTGCGCCGCGCGCCAGGCGATCTGGTCGGTCGTCAGTTTGATCTCTTCCAATGCGGTGTTCATGCCGTGACCTCCGGATAATGTGCCCCTCGGCGGATCAGAACTTCCTCCTGCTGGGGGTTGGACACTTCGACCACGCCATCGACGAATATGCCCGGAGTGACCACATGTTCGGGGTCGATCCCGCCCACCGGTACGATCCGGGTCACCTGCGCGATAGTCCGCTTGGCCGCCATTGCCATCAGCGGGCCGAAATTGCGGGCGGTCATCCGATAGGTCAGGTTGCCCATCGGATCGGCGGTTTCGGCCTTGATCAGTGCGAAATCGGCCTTCAGCCAACGCTCTTGCACATAGGTGCGGCCCTCGAATTCCGCCGTTGGCTTGCCTTCGGCCAATTCGGTGCCATAGGCGGTCGGCGTGTAGAATGCCGGGATGCCGGCGCCCCCCGCGCGGATGCGTTCGGCCAGGGTGCCCTGTGGCACCAGTTCCAGCTCGATCTTTCCGGCGAGGTAGAGGTCGTGAAACACTTTCGGGTCCGACGAGCGCGGAAAGGTGCAGATCATCTTGGCAACGATGCCATGCTCGATCAGTGCGGCAATCCCCACATGTCCGGTCCCGGCGTTGTTGTTCACAACCGTCAGGTTGCGCGGTCGGTGGTCGATCAGAGCGTGAATCAGTTCCACCGGCGAGCCGGCGCCGCCGAAACCGCCAATCATGACGGTGGCGCCATCTGGAATGTCCGCAACAGCTGTTGTGATATCCGGTATCGTCTTGTCCACGTCTCGCGCCTCCCTCGTGGTTTCCGCTTTGCTTCGGTCAGCCGTGGCGGCAAGGCAAGAAAATTGTTTGGATATTGATATTTGTTCAAATAGTGACATTCACGACGCGCATGTTGAACAAGACCGGCCCCGGCGACTCTTGCGGCAGGGGACAGGGTTTCACCGCTGTTGCCGGGCAGTCTGTTTGCCTGCCAAGCTATTGTCTGGGCCCACAATGCCGCGCCGCCGTCCTGCGTGTCCCGGCTTGTCTGACCGGTTTCCGGGGGCGGACGACGCACCGGACCTGGCTATTACTTTTGGTATAAGTTTTAAGCCGCGAATTCATTTTTCATAACGAGGCCGGCAAGCAATCATCTCCGACAGGTTCACGCTCGATTTAGGAGGAGATCGAATGAAGCTGGCGCCTTTGCTGAAGGTTTCGACAACTTTATTGGCCGTTTTTGCCGCTGCCTGGGGCAGTACGGCACAGGCCAAAACCCTAACGGCGGCGATCGGAATGGGGCCGAAGAACTCGTCCGTCGTCGCCTATGAGTCCTTTGCCGACTATGTCGCGGCGCATACGGATCTAAAGATCAAGGTCTATCCGATGTCGCTGCTCAGCATGAAGGAAACCCCGCAGGGCATCCGCGACGGTCTTGCCGATCTCGGTTTCGTGGTGCCGGTGTATTTTCCGGCCGAGTACAAAGAGAGCAATCTGGTTGCCAATCTCTCGATGCTTTCCACTTCGGGCACCAAGGTGAAAAGCCCGGGCGCTGCGCTGGCCGGGGCGATGACCGAGTATATTTTCAACTGCGCAGAATGCATGGAGGAGTATCGCAGTCAGGGCCAGGTTTATCTAGGCAGCGTGTCCAGCAATGGGTATGACGTGCTTTGCACCAAGCCGATCAGCACGATTGACGATCTCAAGGGATCCAAGATGCGTTCGCCCGGCGGAAACTATTCGCGTTGGGCCGAAAGCCTGGGTGCCATCGGTGTTTCGATGCCGGCCGGCGACACCTACGAAGCGCTGAGCCAGGGGGTGATCGACTGCCATATGGGATCGGTGAGTGACCTGACCAACAATTCGCTTGTCGACGTCACCAAATATGTGACCTTCGGGGTGCCAGGTGGTGCATTTGCCGGGGTGGCCACCAGCAATTTCAATGTCGGAGTCTGGCAGGATCTGACCGAACAAGAGCGAGCGGTGATCCTGCGCGGCGCCGCACGGATGCAGGCGGAAATGACGCTCGGCTATTATGATCTTGCGATGAAGGATGCGGCGGATGCACCGGCTGCGGGTATCGAGATTGTCGAAGCGTCGGCCGAACTTGTGGACGCAACAGACGCCTTTGTGAAAGCCGACCTCGCGGTGATCGCCTCCCATTTTGCCGAGGACTACGGTGTTGACAACGTCGACGCAAAGATCGCCGAGATGGTCCGCCTCGTCGAAAAATGGAAAGGTCTGACGGCAGATCTGTCCGGCGACCGAGAGGGCCTGGAACAGGTCTACTGGGATGAAATCTTCTCCCGGCTCGACCCGGCCACCTTTGGCGTGGAGTAGGATTCCTGCAATGACCTTCTGCACCACCGGCGCCGCCACACAGGCACTGGTGGTGCAAACGCCTTCGCAGCACCCTGTCGCGCATCATCTGCACGCGCCCAGCCGCTCCCATGGTGATCGAAAGGAGCCTGCGCCGCTGTCCCAGTCGGGATGGTGGCGACGGTATTTTACACTGATCTGGAGTTTGGCCGGGCCTGGGTGGCCGGCGTTTCAATCTGGAATATCATTGGCGCGCCCTTAGGGCGGAAAAAGTGATGGATTAGAGATAGGTTGTCGGAATGGCGGTTGTGAATTTCAACTCTTCCATCGAGATCATCGAGTTGACCTGGCTGAATTCAAGTTTCTGAATCATCTGTTTGTAAACGGCGTCATAGGTGGCCATGTCCGGCACCACGACCTTCAAGATGTAATCCACCGTCCCGGTCAGGCGGTAGGCCTCGACCACTTCGGGGATTTCATCGATCAGTTCGCGAAACCGGTTCAGCCAGTCGATCACATGGTGCGAGGTGCTGACGCCGATGAAGACGGTCAGAGGCACATTGGCACGTGTCTGGTCGACGAGGGCGACCCGTTTCTTGATCACCCCCGCCTCTTCCATCCGTTTGATCCGCCGCCAGCACGGGTTGGTTGACAGGCCCACAGCTTCGGAAATCGCCTGAATCGGCGTGTCGCTGTCATCTTGCAGCATCTGCAGAATCTGCCGATCTGTCTCGTCGAAAGTAATGCTTTCAATCGGTTTCGTGCCGGTTTTGCGGGGACGTGGCTCGGTCATTCGTGAACAAACTCCACAAGCACGCCGGCTGCAAATTCCGGCCCGACGGCAAGGCCCGAGGCGGATTCGCTGGCGTCTATTCCCGCGCTGGAAAGGCATTTTTTCACAGCCTCCAGATCGCGCACCTTGACGCGCAAGGCCGTAAAGGCGCCCTTCGTGGTCGCCGAAAGGTCAAGACCGGGATAGAGCGTCGCCATCCGTGCCGGCGTGGCGAGGATAAGCGGGGCAGAGTTCGGCCCGGTTGCGATCGTGGTCAGCCCGTCTTCGGTGCTGACCGATCCTTCGGCCCACAGACGCTGAAAGCGCAGGGCATCCGCTTCCGGGGTTTCCGAAATCGCAAGGACCGCACCAAGGCCGCAGGCAGTGTTTGCATGGTCCAGAAGTTCTGGGATCCAGACGGTGTCGCGGGTCTTGTGCTGGCACATGAAGACCATGCCAAGCGGGGTGTCATCCGGGGTGAAACTGACGGTGGAGAAGGCCGCGGTGCCTTCGGATCCATCAGGCAGCGGAACCGGGCGGGAAAAGCTGCCCAGCCCCTGCGTGGCGATGCCAAGCTCGGCAAGCGCCTCGGCGGCAGCTTCGGCATTGTCGATCCGGCAGGCGATGGCATGCAGCCCCTGTCCCATCGTCGCCAGGGTGGACCGGCGCGAGGCATTCAATTCGGTCGGCTTCAAAATCCCCAACAGCTCGAAATAGTCCTGCGGGAACATGATGGTATAATTGGCGGTGCCTTTCGTGGCCGAATGCAAGCCGCGGGGTGACAGGGTAAAGCCAAGCGCCGCGTATTGTGCAGCGGCGGCGTCGAGGTCGTTCACGAGGGCAAAGCAATGGTCAATGCCTTTGACAGGGTGGCTCACGTTCTTGTCTCCAATGAAATTGTGCGATTTGTGCGTTTATGTTCGGACCGGGCTGAGAACGATCTCGGGCAGGCAGACGCCCGCTTGCATCTCGGCCACGAAAACTGCGGTTTTTGCCATGTCTTCGGGCTGGATCATGGCGGCCATCGTGTCGGTGTCAAATCCCGGCCGCCGCGCCAGGAGCGGCGTGGCAACCTCGGCAGGACACAGCGCGGTGGAGCGGATGCCGTTCTTGCCCTCTTCGTCGTTGAGGCTGAGCGACAAGTCGGACAAGGCATGTTTCGAGGCGCCGTAGACCACGCCGCCCGTGGCGGAATGAAAGCGCCCCGCCCAGCTTGAGGTGTGGATCATTACCCCGTCCTTCTGCGCTCGCATGATCGGCAGGCAGGCGGCAATGACATTGAGCGCGCCGGTGACGTTCACGTCGATCACCTGATCCCAGCTTGCCCAGTCCAGTTCAGCCCAGGTGCGTTTCGGGATATTCAGTCCAGCATTGTTGCACAGCACCGTCAGGTTCCCGCCCCACTCGGCAATCTCCTGTGCAGCGTCGGCCATGCCAGTGCGATTCGTGACATCGCCGCTCTTGATATACACGTCCTCCTGTGCCGGCAGGCTGGCTGCGACGGTTTCAAGAGCTTCGGTGTTGCGGGCGGTCAAAGCCACGCGATAGCCTGCGGCGGCGAAGGCCCTTGCCATGGCCGCGCCGATTCCCGATCCCGCGCCAGTGATCCAGGCAGTCTTTTTCATGTGCTTTCCCGCGTTTTCTTCGATATGAAGATCGTAGCACCAAATTTTAGCCAGTGTGTAGAAGGAATTTCCAATTTTTTTGTAAAAGTTGGATTTTGGTGTTGACCGTGATAAGAGCCTCTCATCATGTGATGATGCACGAACACCGCATGAGGCCGAAACCAGGCCACACAACCGACATGGAGTATTCGAAACGATGAACTTGAAGATGAAAAAGGTGGGGCTTGCACTCGCCACGGCCGGGGCGCTCAGCTCGGTGGCCTTTGCGGCCGCCGCGCAGGACGACGTCCAAAAAGGCGGTACCGCCGTGATTCAGATGATTTCGGAACAGCGGATCCTGAATCCCGGCCTGCGCGCATCCACCGGGGTTTACAACATCACCGGCAAGATCATGGAGCCGCTGATTGACAAAAGCTATGACGGCTTCGAGCCGGTGCTGGCCACCGAATGGTCCGGTTCGGAAGATGGGAAGACCATCACGCTGAAGCTGCGTGAAGGGGTGAACTGGCACGATGGCGAACCGTTCACCTGCGACGATGTGGCATTTTCGGCGATGGAGCTTTGGAAGGAATTTCTGAACTACTCCTCCGCCCTCCAGGCCAACCTGGAAAGCGTCGACTGCCCCGATCCGCATACGGCCGTGTTCAACTATTCGAAACCGATGCCGATTGAACTGTTCGTGGCGGCCATGCCCGATCTGGGCCACCCGGTCCCGAAACATCTGTTTGAGGGCACCGACATTCTGAAGAACGAATACAACACCGCGCCCGTCGGCACCGGCCCGTTCAAGTTTGTCGAATACGAGCGTGGGCAATATGTGCTGGCGGAAAAGAACGAAGATTACTGGCGCGAGGGATACCCCTATCTCGACCGCATCGTCTGGCGCTTCATCAAGGACAAATCCGCTGCGGCCGCTGCGCTGGAAGCGGGCGAGGTGCATGAATCTGGGTTCATCGGCGTCTCGATGGCCGATGTGGACCGGTTCAGCAAGGACGATCGTTTCGATGTCGGCACCGACGGCTATGAAAACAACGTCGCCCACTCCACGGTCGAGTTCAATCACCGCAACCCGATCCTGGCCGATCTGAAAGTGCGCCAGGCCATCTATCACGGTCTCGATATCGACTATGCGATCCAGACCATCATGCATGGTTTCGCCAAGCCTGGCCGTGGCCCGGTCCCCAGCGCGGGTGGTGTCAATTACACCGATGACGTGCCGACCTACGACTATGATCCCGAGCTGGCCAAGCAGATGCTCGACGAGGCGGGTTACCCGGTTCAGGACGACGGTTTCCGGTTCCACCTGCGCCACCGTCCGGCACCCTGGGGCGAATATACCGAACTTTGGGCCGAGTATTTCGCGCAGGCGATGAAAGAGATCGATATCAATGTCGAACTCCTGACCAACGACGCGCCGGGCTTCCTCAACGGTGTCTATCGCGACTACGATTTTGACACGGCAAATGGCTGGCACCAGTTCCGCTCGGACCCGGCGGTTTCGACCATGGTGTGGCTGCGTTCGGGTCAGCCGGAAGGCACCCCGTGGACCAACCAGTTCGGCTGGAAGAGCGATGAACTGGACGCGATGATCGACGCGGCGGCTTCCGAGTTGGATGTCGACAAGCGTGCGGCGATGTATCACGAGATCCAGTCGCGCGCGATGGCCGAGCTTCCGGTGATCTTCGCAATCGAGCACCCGTTCATCTCGGTCACCTCGAAAAAACTCCGCAACCACCACAACACGCCGCGGTGGAACTCGTCGAGCTGGTACGACCTCTGGCTTGAAGACTGACGCAGTTGATCGATTGGCGGGCGCGTCGTGAACGCGCCCGTCATTTCCCTCCCTGCCTATGATCCCGAAGGATCCAAGAAAACCATGAAACTCAACATGCCTCCGATCCTGATCTATGCGCTCCGGCGTCTGGTGCAGGCCGTTCCCGTGGTCATCCTGATCATGATCGGCACTTTTCTTCTGCTCAAGCTGGCGCCTGGCGACACGGTCGACGCGCTTGTGGGTGACATGGGCGGGGCCGATGCCGCCTTTATCGCACGGCTGCGCGCCGAATACGGGCTCGATCAGCCGGTCTGGGTGCAGCTTTGGCGGTATATGGTCAAGCTGGCCTCGTTCGATTTCGGCTGGTCCTTCGTTTACGAACAGCCCGTATCAACCGTGCTTTTGGACCGTCTCGGCACCACGCTGATGCTGATGGCCGCGTCCCTGAGCATTGCCTTCACCGCCGGGATCGCGCTGGGTGCCATTGCCGCGCGCCGCGCCTATTCTGCGACCGACAACCTGATTTCGGTGCTTGGCCTGGTGTTCTACGCGACACCGTCGTTCTTCCTCTCGCTGATGCTGATGCTGGTGTTCTCCGTCAAGCTCGGCTGGCTGCCGGTGGGCGGGATCAAGACAATCGCCGCCTTCTACACCGGCTGGGATCACGTGTGGGACGTGGTTCGTCACCTGATCATGCCCACCGCCGCGCTGTCATTGATCTATCTGGCGTTCTACCTGCGGCTGATGCGCGCCTCGGTCATGGAAGTGGCCGAACTTGATTATGTCCGCACCGCCCGCGCGAAAGGGGCAAAGGAAGGCCGCCTGATGATTCACCACATCATGCGCAACGCACTGTTGCCGGTGGTCACGCTGCTGGGATTGCAGTTCTCCACCGTCCTCGGCGGCTCGATCGTGGTTGAAACCATCTTCACCCTGCCGGGCCTGGGCCAGCTGGCCTATCAGTCCGTCGTACAGCGAGACATGAACACTCTGATGGGGATCATTTTCCTCTGCTCGATCATCGTCGTCGTCGTCAATTTCCTCACCGACCTGCTTTACGCACGTCTTGACAGCCGGATCGAACTCGCATGACCTTCGCCGATACTGAAATCGCCCCGCCCGAGCCGCCGCGCTATGTGATGTTCTGGCGGCGCTACAAGCGCAACCGCGCTGCTCTGCTGGGCCTGTTCCTCTTTGTCCTTGTGGTGCTCATGGCGCTGTTGGCCGGGATCGTCGATCCGGACGACCCGCTGCGCCGCGCGGGCCCGCCGCTTACCCCGCCATTCGTGAGCTGGGACACGCCCTTGGGCACCGACCAGCTGGGGCGCGACGTCCTGTCCGGGGTGTTCTACGGCGCACGCATCTCCCTGTTGATCGGTGTCGTCGCGACGCTTGTCGCCATTGTCATCGGCGTGGTGATCGGCGCGCTTGCCGGGTATTTCGGTGGCTGGGTCGATGACGTGCTGATGCGCATCACCGAGGCTTTCCAGACCATCCCGAACTTTGTTCTGCTGCTGACGCTGGTCGCGATCATGGGCTCGAAGATCGAATGGATCACCATCGCGATCGGCATCGTCAGCTGGACCGCGCCGGCGCGCATGGTGCGTGCCGAGTTCATGTCGCTCAGAGGGCGCGAATTCGTGGATGCGGCACGCAACCTGGGGGTGTCGAACACATCGATCATCTTCCGCGAGATCCTGCCCAATGCGATGCCGCCGATCGTGGTCTACGCCTCTGTCATCATGGCACTCTCGATCCTGATGGAAAGCGCGCTGGCCTTTCTTGCACTCGGGGACCCGAATTATGCCAGCTGGGGCAACATGATCGGCCAAGGCCGCGCGGTTCTGCGCTCGGCGCCTTACTGCGCCGTCATTCCCGGCATCGCCATCATCCTCACCGTGCTGTCCTTCTCGCTGCTGGGCGAGGGACTGAACGATGCGCTGAACCCGAGGCAGAAGAAATGACCAAGGCAACCCCTCCCGTCCTCGAACTGCGCAATCTCGAAATTTCCCTGCCGGAAGGGGCCGACCGCCCCCATGCGCTCACGCAGCTCGATCTCACCATCGCACCGGGCGAGATCACCTGTCTGGTCGGCGAAAGCGGCTCGGGTAAGTCGCTCTGCGCAGGGGCCATCATGGGCCTGCTTCCGGAACCGCATGTGCGGGTCACCGGCGGGGCGATCCGGTTCATGGGCGAAGAGCTGCGCGGCAAATCTGACGCCGAGATGCGCAAGTTGCGCGGCGCCGATATTTCGATGATCTTCCAAGAGCCGATGACCGCGCTCAACCCGCAGAAAACCGTGGGGTGGCAGATCGACGAAGTGCTGCGCTTGCATACCAGCATGAGCAAGGCCGAACGCAAAGCCCGCGCCATCGAAATGCTTGATCGCGTGCATATCCCGGACCCGGAATCGGCCTTTAACGCCCATCCGCATCAGATCTCTGGCGGCCAGCGGCAGCGTGTCATGATCGCGATGTCCCTGGTGCTGTCGCCGAAACTGATCATCGCCGATGAGCCGACAACGGCGCTGGATGTCACCACCCAGCTGCAAATTCTCAAGCTCATTCGCGAGCTGCAGGAGGAAGAGGGCGCCGGCGTTCTGTTCATCACCCATGATTTCGGCGTTGTGGCCGAAATCGCCGACACGGTGGCGGTGTTGTGCCGGGGCGAACTGGTGGAAAGCGGCCCCACCGATGACGTGCTCAACCGACCGCAACACCCCTATACCAAGGCGCTGATCGGCGCGGTGCCCGCGCTGACCCCGCCACCGCTCAAAGCGGCAACGGAGGCCCCTATCGTTCTGAAGGGCACCGGGTTGAAGAAGACCTTTGCCGCCCGCGGCGGTCTGCTCAGCGGGAAGCGCAAGGCGGTGACCGCGGTGAAGGATCTGAGTTTTGAACTGCGCCAAGGCGAAACCCTGGGCGTTGTCGGGGAAAGCGGCTCGGGCAAGACCACGGTGTCGCGGATCGTGACGCGCCTGTTGGAATGCGACCAAGGTTCGGTCGAGTTGAACGGCACCGACCTGCTGGCAGCGACGCCGAAACAGCTTCGCGCCCTGCGCAAGCAAATCCAGATGGTGTTTCAGGACCCGATGGCTTCGCTCAACCCGCGAAAACGGGTGGTCGACCTGATTGCCCAGGGGCCCATCGTGCATGGCACCGATCCGGCCAAGGCCCGCGAGGACGCGAAGAAACTTCTCGAACTTGTCGAGCTTTCGCCCGCCGCCGCCTATCGGTTCCCGCATGAATTCTCCGGCGGTCAGCGTCAGCGCATCGGCATTGCGCGCGCGCTTGCGCTCGAGCCCAAGGTGATTGTTGCGGACGAGCCGGTCTCGGCCCTTGACGTGTCGGTGCAGGCGCAGGTGCTGAAACTGCTCGCCGATCTGCGGGACCGACTGAACCTGTCGCTTCTGTTCGTCACCCATGACCTGCGGGTCGCCGCGCAGCTTTGCGACCGGATCATCGTCATGCAGAAGGGTGAGATTGTCGAAAGCGGTCCGACCGCCGAGGTCTTTGCCACCCCGCAACACCCCTATACGCAAAACCTGCTGTCCTCGATTCCCGGCCGCGACTGGACACCCCCATCGCTGCAAACGGATGCTGCTTGAGAGTTTGAAATGTCACTGGAATTTAAAGATATCCGCAACGCTCTGATCGGGGAGGGGACGGCGATATCCGGCCCCTTCGGCCCGCGGGCCCTGATCTATGCCGATTACGTTGCCTCCGGCCGCGCTCTGGACTTCATCGAAGATGCGATCCGCAGCCATGTGCTGCCTTATTATGGCAATACCCACACCGAGACCTCGTTTGTGGGCCGGCGCACCACGCAGCTGCGCGAAATGGCGCGTGAAGCGGTGCGCGCGGCGGTGCATGCGGATCAAGACCACGCCGTAATCTTCACCGGTTCGGGCGCAACCGGCGCGGTGGACAAGCTGGTGCGCGCCTTCGCGATGAAGGGGCTTGCAAAGGGGGTCGTCTTCGTCGGCCCTTACGAACATCACTCGAACGATCTGCCCTGGCGCGAAAGCGGGGCCACGTTGGTGCGCATCCCGCTGAACGCGGCCGGCACCATCTGCCTGGAAACGCTGGAACGCAAGCTAGCGGAGCATGCCGAGGCGCCGCTGAAAATCGGGGTCTTCTCTGCGGCCTCGAATGTCACGGGCGTGCGTACCGATCTGCGGGCGATCGCCCGTCTGCTGCATGCGCATGACGCCTATTGCGTCGCCGATTTCGCCGCTGCCGCGCCCTATATGCCGGTGGAACTGGCCGAAAGTTCTGACCGGGCGGGGGATCGGATCGATGCCGCGGTGATTTCGCCGCACAAGTTCCCCGGCGGTCCCGGCGCCTCGGGTGTGCTGATCGCCGAACGCAGCCTGTTTGACACCGCGCGCCCCACGCTTACCGGCGGTGGCACCGTCAGCTATGTCACCTCGGAGGGGCACAGCTATATCGCCGATCCGGAACATCGCGAAGAGGGCGGCACGCCGGCCATCGTCGACAACATCCGCGCCGGCATGGTGATGCAGTTGAAGCGCGACATCGGCGAAGCCCGTATCGAGGCGCGGGAAACCACCTTGACCCGGCGGATGGAAAACGCCCTGCGCGCAATTCCGGGGATGGAACTTTTGGGGCCCAGCAACGTGCCGCGCCTGGGGATCTTTTCGTTCAACCTGCGGGTGCGGGGCAAGCTGCTGCATCACAATTACGTCGTGGCGCTGCTCAATGACCTGTTCGGGATCCAGGCCCGAGGCGGTTGTTCCTGTGCGGGGCCCTACGGGCATGACCTGCTGGGCATTGATGTCGCGACCAGCGCCCGCCACCAGGCCGCGGTCCATCACGGTCATTCGATCTTCCGGCCGGGCTGGGCGCGGTTTGGCGTGAACTGGTTCTTCGATGACGAAGACGTGGACAAGATCGCCCGTGCCATCCGGTTTATCGCCGAGCGCGGGCTCGACATGTTGGCCCATTACCGGCTTGATGCGGTCGAGGGCATCTGGCGCGCCACCCCCGTCTTCGACGAGACCTGCCCCGCAGACCTGTCCGCGCTGTGGCTGGAGCGCCAAGTGGCGGCGGGCGCGGCGCCCGATTTCGACACCTGCCTGAGCGAGGCCCACAAACTGGCGGATGGCGCCGGGGAGTTGAGCCGTGCGGGCGGCGCGGATTTCTCGGCTGACGAAGAGGCACTGCGCTGGTTCTGGTTGCCTCACGAGGTGACCGGCTGCGCCACCGAGGCGGCTGTCTGATGACCGTCGAATTTCCGAACTCGCTTTGGGCCGCCACCGCGCCCGAGCGCTTGCCATCCGCGCCCCTCTCGGGGGTTGAAGAGACCGACCTCGCGGTGATCGGCGCCGGTTTTACGGGACTGTCGGCCGCCATCGAGGCGCGCAAACGCGGTCATGCGGTCACCGTGCTGGAAGGCAAGGCTGCGGGCTGGGGCGCGTCCGGGCGCAACAACGGGCAGGTCATTCCCATCCTGACCGCAGCGGAACCCGACGCCTGGGTTGCGCGCTATGGCGATGCCGGCAAACGCATGGTCAAGCTGATCGGCAATTCCGGCGATGTGCTGTTCGATCTCGTGCGCGAATTCGACATGCAGGCCGAAGCCGAACAGAGCGGCTGGTTTCAGCCCGCGCACAGCCCCGGACGGGTGAAACTGTCGCAAAAACGTGTCGAGGCCTGGCAACGCCACGGTTTCCCGGCGGAACTGAAAAACGCCCGGGAAGCCGCCGATCTGCTTGGCAGCGATTTCTGGCATGGCGGCATGTACAATCCGACGGGCGGACATATCAATCCGCTGGCCCTGGCGCGCGAAATGGCGCGCGTGGCCGAAGATCTTGGCGCGGTGATCCACGAGGAATCCCCGGCGATCTCCTATGAACGGATCGGCAATGAATGGGTCATCACCACACCCGAGGGCAAACTGAAAGCCCGCGCATTGATCCTGGCCAGCAATGCCTATACCGGCGAACTGGTGGCGCAACTCGCGCCCCGCATCGCACGTTCCGTGGTGCCGGTGCTCAGCTGGCAAATGGCGACGCAGCCCGTGGGCGACAACCTGCGCCGGAAACTCCTGCCGGGCCGTCAGGCGGTGTCGGACACGCGCGGCGATCTGCGGTTCTTTCGCTATGATGCGCGCAACCGGCTGATCACGGGCGGGGCGGTGATTGGATCGTTTGACGTTGCCAACCGGGTCCGCAGAAAAGCCGCCCGCAATCTCGAAGAGGCCTTCCCGGAACTGGGCCTGCCCGAGATGACCCATGTCTGGTCGGGCTATATCGGCATGAACTGGGACCGTTTCCCGCGTGTGCACAAGCTCGGGCCCGATGGCTGGGCCTGGATCGGCTGCAACGGGCGGGGCGTCGCGCTTGGCACCTCATTGGGCCGCGAACTTGCCCGCGCCGCAACCGGTCAACCCGAGGACGAACTTGCCCTGCCGGTGACCGAGCCGCAGGCCTTTCCGTTGCACGGTATCGTGCGCCGGGTGGCCCCGACATACCTGGCCTGGCTGAAACGTCAGGATCACAAGGAGATCAACCTATGACCGACGAAAAAACCATGGAATTGAACGATATTCCGATTCTTTTGCGGCGCAGGATCGAGGCGATGATGCTGAAACACGTGCTTGACGTGATCACCGAACGATCCGGTCGCGAAGAGGCCGAGGCGGTGATCGGTGCGGCCTGTTCCAAATCCGCGATCGAGCAGGGCAAGATGCTGGCCGATGAACTGGGCCATGCACCCGACCTGACGGATTTCGCCGCGATTCAGCCGAATTGGACCCGTGAAGACGCGCTGCGGATCGAGACCATCGAGATGTCCGAGGAAAAGATGGATTTCAACGTGGTCAAGTGCCGCTATGCCGAGATGTACCGGGACATGGGGCTGGGGGATATCGGCCATCTGTTGTCCTGCAACCGCGATGGCGATTTCTGTATCGGCTATAATCCGGAGATCGAAATGACCCGGACACAGACGATCATGAAAGGCGCGAGCCACTGCGATTTCCGATACAGAATGAAGAAGGAGGCCTGAGGAAATGGCTGTAGAAAATTGGGTCGCCAAACATATCGCGGAACTGACCGAATTCCGCCGCGATCTGCATATGAATCCCGAACTGCTGTATGATGTGACACGCACCGCCCAGAAAGTGGCCGAGGCGTTGCGCGCTGCGGGGGTGGACGAAGTCCATGAAGGCATCGGCAGGACCGGTGTGGTTGGCGTGATCAAAGGCCAAAGCAACACGTCCGGGCGCGTGATCGGGCTGCGCGCCGATATGGATGCGCTGCCGATCGTGGAAGAAACCGGCAAACCCTACGCCTCGCAGGTGCCGGGCAAGATGCATGCCTGCGGCCATGACGGCCATACCACCATGCTGCTGGGAGCCGCCAAGCATCTGGCCGAGAACCGCGGCTTTGACGGGACCGTGATCGTGATTTTTCAGCCCGCCGAAGAAGGCGGCGCCGGGGCCCGCGCCATGATCGAGGACGGTCTGTTCACCCGCTGGCCCTGTGACGAGGTCTATGGCATGCACAATCGCCCGAACTTGCCGGTCGGGCAATTCACCATCAATTCCGGGCCGATCATGGGGTCGGTCGATGAGGTCAAGATCACCATCACCGGGCGCGGCGGCCATGCGGCGCGGCCGGAACAGACCATCGATCCGTTGCCTGTCGCCGCCGCCCTGTTGCAGGCGGTTCAAACCCTGACCTCGCGCAACATGGATCCGGTGGACAGCGCGGTGATTTCGCTCTGTACCATTCAGGCGGGCAATGCGTTCAACGTTATCCCGCAGGATCTGACGATGACCGGCACCGTGCGCACCCTGCGCGAGGAAGTGCGCGACATGATCGAACAGCGTATGACGGTGATGGTGGACAATATCGCGGCGGCCTTTGGGGCAACCGGCAAGCTCGATTATATCCGCCACTATCCGGTGACCGTGAACCACCTGCGCGAAACCGAGCTGGCGGCGAAAGCGGCACAGGAGGTGGCGGGGGTCGAAAACGTCCATCTCGACATGCCGCAGACGCTGGGGGGCGAAGATTTTTCCTTCATGCTCAACGAAGTGCCCGGCGCGATGATCAATGTCGGCAACGGGCCTTCGGCCGCGCTGCATCACCCGGAATACGATTTCAACGATGATGTGATCGCCTGGGGAAGTTCCTATTGGACCCAGTTGGTACAGCAGCGGTTGCCGCGCGGCTGAACCATCGGGCAGAAATCCCGCCGCGAGAGAAGCACTCTCGCGGCGGATTTGACTGGCACATTGCCCATCATCGCGGTGATCTCTGACCCGTGGTCGATGCCAGCCTATCGACCTGTCTGCGATGGCTGCGTCAGATGAAGGCGATGTCGTCTTTCAGCGCAAGCAGGTCCGCCACATCGCGCAGAAGCAATTCATCCTTGCCGAAATCCAGCAGGATATCGGTGCCGGTTTCGGTTCCGTAGGTGGTCAGCACCTGGCGTTTGTTCAGGCCGCCACCCCAGAGTGACTCGGCCAGGGCAATCGTGTCGGTGTCGTCCTCAAAGCCCTGGATCACGTCGTGTCCGAAGCCGCTGGAAAACACGAAGGTATCCTTTCCGGCTCCGCCGCGCAGCACATCATTTCCGGCGCCACCATCGAGCCAGTCCTTGCCGCGCCCGCCGACCAGCAAGTCTTGTCCTTTCGCGCCGTTCAACTGGTCGCGGCCCCTTCCGCCAAATAGCGAGTCGGCGCCACGCGCGCCCACCAGGGTGTCGTCTCCGGCGCCGCCCGACAGCCGATCCGCGCCGCCGCGGCCGTTGAGCGTGTCGGCGCCCTGACCGCCGGCGACTAGGTCTGCCCCCCTGCCGCCGTCGAGCGTGTCGTTATCCGCCCCGCCATCGATGTTGTCGCCCCCGGCGCCGCCCAGGATGGTGTCATCACCCGCGCCCCCCGAAAGCAGATCGTCGCCACCTTTGCCTTGCAGCGCGTCATGTCCGCTCAGCCCGAGGATATAATCGTCCGAGCCGCTGCCAATAAGCGCCCTGCGACCTGCATCGTTTTCGTAATTCTCGTCCTTGGCCCGCATGTATTCACCGAACACTTCGAACGCGGTACCACCGAAATCCGAAACCGCGCTGTAATCGGTTTCACCTGCGATCAGCCGATGGCCGTTCAGCTTGTCCACCAACGGGTCGTCGGCGACCATGCTGATGATGGCCCAGTACAGCCCCTGATTGTGCTCGGCTCCGAAACCGCCCAGCTTGAAGGTTTCCGTCGGATCGGTCATCGAGACATTGGGAAGGTCGATGGCCTGCAAACCGGTTTCGAAGTTCTTGTTGTTGCTCAGGGTCGCATTGGTCACCAGTGGCAGCGATGTCGGGTTCTGGTGATCGAAGGTCACCGGATCATTGGTGAAGGAAAGCCCGATATAATTTTTCGGCGCATCCAGAACTACCGAGTCGTTGCTGAGGCTCAGATCGAGGCTCCGGACCAGATTGGTGTCATATTGGCCGGCCATGCCGTTTTTCTTGTAATCTTCGAGGAAGGCCTTGGGATGCAGCCCCGCCGAGGCCAGTGAAACAATGGTCAGATCAAGGTCGGATTGCAGCCGGTGGGCATCCACCAAGGTGAACAGATCCACCGTCGCCCCACCCAGGCTGTGCCCCGAGACCACAACCTTGTCGATGCCGTTGCCGTCGTCATTGGCATAGCCGATGGCGGCGTCGATCAGCGGGCGCATCGCCTCGTAATAGTTATAGATGCCATTGCCGGTGTAGGCCTGGCCCAGGGCCGCATCCAGCGCATCCTTGTCATCCGTCCCGCGAAACGTCAGTGCGAGGGTTTTCTTGCCTTCCGGATCCATGCCAACGGCCACCAGCCCCTGGGCAGCAAAGCTGGTGAATATGTTGATGTCTTCGGCATCGCCGATATACAGCCCCTGGGTCGAGAAAAACGCCTTGCCATCTTTGGCGCGGAAATAGCCGCCCAGACCGTTGCTGTCGTCCAGAACCGTCCATCCCGCGGCGTTCAGATACCCGCGGTAATCGTCCATCAGTCCGTTCTCGGCCAGCGGGCTGGTCGACCGCATGTTTTCGGGAACGTTCTCCATGCCATAGACCGTCCGTGCCATGAAAGCGCCGAGCTTCACCTCGAACGCGGAATTGGCGAGGGTTTTCTGTGTGCCGGTGTCATGGTCGTGGCCGAATTCCTCGGACCAGCTGTTGTTCGAGGTCGACAGTTCAGGGTCCGCGCCCGAGACTTTCACCTCGACAGTGTGCGGCCCGTCCTTTTTCAACGTATAGTCGAAGCTCTCCCAATCCCCGAATAGGGGCGTGAGCCCCCAGCTCAGCTTGTCGGTGCCGACGCTGACGCCATCGACGATATATTCGACGTTGATCGGGCCTTTCAGCAAATTCCAGGATTCGGTGCCGATATTCTCGACGAAGGTGCGGATCTCGATGGTGTCGCCCTTCTCCCAGCCGCCAAGGACCCGAATATCGGTCACGGTCAGGTCGGGCCGGTCGTCGACGGCGAAGAAAAAGCTTTCGGTGCGGCTGTCGTTGCTGGTGTTCAGGTCATCGGAATCGACGATGCGCACCTCGACCGTGTTGCTCCCGATCTTGTCGAAGACATGCAGGTCGGTCTCGTAATTTACCACGCCGCCGCCCAGGCCGAGGGGCAGAACGCTGGTGCCGATGACTTCGCCATTGACCAGGTATTCGATATCAACCTTGCCGCCGTAGAACTGGTCGCCCAGATTTTCGATCCAGGCTTCGATCAGGACGGGCGAGCCGACCTTGCGCGTGCCCGAGATGTCGATGTCCTTGATCCGCAGATCGGGGGCCGCGTTGTACTCGACCCAGACCTCCAGATAGTTGAGATCGAGGGTGATCCCGGTTTGGTTGTCGATCCGCAGGCCCCAGTTTCCGTTGACCGGGTTGCCGTCCAACCCGAAGAGAATGCTGGATTTCAGATCGGTGCCCCAGAAAGAAATATCGTAGTCATCCGAGGCATCGCTGTCGTTGCCGTCGTCGCCATCTGCGCCGAAGCCATCCCAATTGTAATAAATGTTATTCTTTTCGCCGTCGGGGGAGACGATCCACATGTCGATCTTGCCCAGATCCACCTTGGTTCCGGCATTGTGATCCAGGTGCAAACGAAAGCGCACTTCTTCAACCTCGGCGCCCAAGGGATCGCCCCCGGGATTGAAGGTGACGGTGCTGAGACCTTTTGCGATGGTCAGGTCATCATTGTATTGATCGGAATAACTATCATAAAAATAAGCGGTACCCATTGCGTGTCTTCCATAGTGAATCCTGTCAGCTTGCTTTTGTGTAACCGAGCGCCGCGATGGAGCTGAATGAGGGAAATACCTCATTCGCGGGGCGAGCGTGAAATTTCATCGGAAATTCAAGATGCTGTACGGGACAGCCTGGCTGGGGCGTGCCTGCTTGACGCTGCGCAACGCCGCGCTGTAGCGTTTAGCGATGCGTAGCGTGCCGGTGCTGCTTTTCTTTCTCCTGCTTTTTGCAGTGCCTGCCTCGTCGCAAGATTTGCACAACTGCGAGGTCGCGCATCTTTCGGATGCAGCGGAATTTTCTCTCGATCTCGGTGCCTATGCCTGCGCATTCGCCGACGAAAGCCGCGCATTGACGCTGGAGGATATGCTTGCCGCAAAGGCCGATGCTCTGTTCCAACCGGTGCCCGGCAATCTGATCGACTTCGGCTTCGGGACGGCGCGCTATTGGGTGCGGGTCAGGTTGGAAAGCACGTCGACCGATCCGGGCCAGTGGTGGGTGACGCATGACATCCCAGTCGCCAAGCTGGTGCAGGTCTATCTTGTCCCGGATGGCGCGCCCGAGGCGGTGCAGACCCTTCTGACCTATCGGGCCACCGACCCATTTGACGCCCGGCCGATCCCGCATCGCCATCTGGTCTCTGAAATTGCCCTTGCGCCACAGGCGGCGGCAACCCTGTTGATCGCGTACAGCGCCGACCAGGCCACCGAGATGCCGCTGTTTGTTGAATCCGTGCCGGCCTTTGTCTCGCGGACCCAATCCGAAACCCTCTGGATCGCGACCCTGACCGCGCTTGTGCTTGGGATGGGGGTGATTAACACGGTTTACCTCTACGGGCTCGATGGCCGGCCCGCGCTGGCCTATGGCAGCTATATGCTCAGCGGCGTGGGCCTTCTGGGGCATTTCGAGGGCTATACCTTTCAATATGTCTGGCCCTATGCGCCCGGTTTCAACAGCATCGCATTGGCGGTGATCTCGTTGATGTCGGTCGCGCTTGGTGCGCTGTTCGTCGATCGCTTTACCGAAACCGCCCGCCATGCCCCGCGGCTGCACCGCGCCGCCATGGCCACGATCCTCGGGCTCGCCGCGTTGGCGGTGCTGTCGGCGGTGTTGCTGTCGTTGATCTGGTTCAAGTTCCTGCTGTTGGCCGCGGTGGTCGCGGGCACCGCCATGCAGGTGGTGCTTGCAAGTGCCGCGTTGCGCCGGGGTCAGGCGGGCGCCGGAACGCTGCTGATCGGTTTTGGCGCATTGGGAGCGTCGCTGCTGGTCGGCGTTGTCGGGTATCTGACCGAGGGCTTGTTCAAGCAGGAGCTGGCCGGCGTGGCCATTCGGCTGGGCTTTCTCGCCGAGGCAACCGCCTTTTCTGCCGCCATCGCGTTGCGGATCCGCGCGGCCCGCCGCGAACGCGACAGTTCGCTGCGCGAACAACTGCGCCTGTCCGAGGAGCGGTTGAATCTGTCCGAGGCGCTGCGGCGCGCCGAGGACGACCGCCTGGAAGCCTCGCGCGCCGCGGATCGCAGCCGCGAGGCACTAGCCAGTGCAGCGCATGATATCCGCCAACCGCTGACATCGCTGCAGATGGCGCTGTCGGGGCAGGGCGAACAGCGTGACAGCGTCGCGACCAGTCTGAACTATCTCAAAGAAATCGTGCGGGTCGGGCTGGAGGAAAGCAAGGCGCCGCTGGGAACCGGCGATGCCGACCCGGTGCCGCACGGGTCACGGGAACGGTTCAGGGCGGAGATCATTCTCAGGAACATCGAAACGATGTTCGGCGCCGAGGCCGCCGAACAGGGGACGGCCCTGCAGGTGGTGAAATGCAGCAGAGAGCTTGTCGCCGATCCGCTCGCGCTGATGCGCATGGTCGGCAATCTCGTTTCAAACGCCTTGCAGCACGCCGATCCCCCGCGCGTTCTGGTCGGATGCCGCAGATCCGCAACCGGGCTGAGCCTTGAGGTACATGATACCGGTTCGGGTCTGGCCCCGGAGGAACTGGCCCGCGTGACCCGACGCGGTGAAACCGGGGCCGGTTCGGGCGGGCACGGTCTGGGGCTGTCGATCGTGACCGATCTTGCCGCGGAACACGGGCTGGGCTTCGAGATGCAGTCCTGGCCGGGGCGCGGTACGGTGGCGCGCATCTGCGTGCCGGACCATGTTCCAGAGATGCCGGCAACGCCCCTGACCCGACCGACCGGAGAGGCTCGATGACAGACCAAACCGCGGTGATCGCGGACGACCATGCGCTTATCCGGCAGGGCCTTCGTCAAATCCTTACCTCTGCTGGAATCGAGGTGGTGGCAGAGGCCTCGGACGGTCTCGAAGCGATCGCGATGATCCGCAGCCATCAACCGGCCCTGCTGACGCTGGACATCGCCATGCCCTATTCGCGCGGCATCGAGGTCTTCGGAGAAGCCCGCAGGTGGTCGCCCGAGACACGGATCATCGTGTTTTCCGGCATGACCTCGACCGGCCTTCTGAGCGCGCTGGCCAGCGCGGGCGCGGATGCGATCTTTCTCAAACGCGAAGAGCTGGAGACGTTTTCGGAGGCCATCCCGAAGGTGATGTCGGGACAACGGATCCTTGGGCCGGGCGTTCGCGAATTGCTTGAAAGCACAAGCAACATCGACATGCTTACAGCCCGCGAGCGGCAAATCCTGAGCCTGGTTGCGCAGGGGCTGAACAATCGCGAGATCGGCGAGCGGCTTGGCGTCAGCACCAAGACCGTGGACAATCATCGCACGAACCTGATGCGAAAGGTAAACGTGCATTCGGTGGCCGAACTGCTGGCCCTTGCGCTGCGCGAAGGCCTGCTCGACGCCAGTCGCGAAACCTGAGCTTGGCGACGAGGCGATCCATCGCGCCTACGGTCGATGTTACCACTTCAGTTCAGCAACAGGTTGGGCAGCCACATCGCGATGCCGGGATAGGCGATGATTGCGCCGAGGGTAAATAGCTGCAGCAGCACGAAGGGGATCACGCCGCTATAGATGTCGCGCATCGACAGCAGGTCGTTGGCCGCGCCCTTGAGGTAGAACAGGGCAAAGCCGAAAGGCGGGGTCAGGAACGAGGTCTGCAGATTGACGGTGACCAGGATCGCAAACCAATAGATCATCTCGGCCGGCGGCACGTGACCGCCCAGATCCATGATCTTGATGATCGGCGCGAAGATCGGCAGCATGATCAGCGTGATCTCGATCCAGTCGAAGAAAAAGCCCATCACGAAGATCATCAGCATCATTGCGATCAGCAAGCCCCAGTCGCCGAAAGGCAGGGACTGGGCCAGATCGACGATGAAATGTTCGCCGCCGACCTTGCGGAAGATATAGGCGAACGAGGTGGCCCCGACGAAGATAAAGAACAGCATCCCCAGCGAGCGGACGGCGCCGTTCATCGAATCCTGCAGCGTGTCCATCTGCAGGCGTCCGCGCGCAAAGCCCAGCAGCAGGGCCGCCGCGACCCCGACGCCCGACGCTTCGGTGGGGGTGGCGATGCCGGCCAGGATCGAGCCGAGGACGGCGACGATCAGGCAGAGCGGGGCCAGGACCGAGATCAGCGCCTCGCGAAATAGGTTGCCATTGGAAGATACGACCGTTTCCTGTGGCAATTTGGGCGCCACCGAGGGTTGGAAGAACGAGCGGATCGCAATGTAAAGGATATACATCAGCGACAACAGCAAGCCGGGAACCAGCGCCGCGACAAACAGGCGGCCCAGCGACACCGACAGCAGATCCCCCATGAACACCAGCATGACCGAGGGCGGGATCAGGATGCCCAGAGTGCCCGCCGAGGCGACGGTGCCGGCCGCCAGCCCCTTGTCGTAACCTTTTTCGACCATCGTGGGCACTGCCATCATGGTCAGCATGACGACCGAGGCGCCGATGATGCCGGTTGCGGCGGCCAGGATGGTGCCCATCAGGATCACCGCCAGCGCCAGCCCGCCGGGCACCACGCGCAGCAGGCGTTGCAGCGTCACCAGCAGGTCTTCGGCAAGGCGGGTTTTTTCCAGCAGGATGCCCATGAAAATGAACATCGGGGCGGCGACCAGCACCGCGTTTTCGATGGTTCCGGTAAAGATGCGGCTGGGCAGCAGCGTGACATGGACCAGCCGCATCTCGCCCAGCCCGATGGCGGCCAGGCTGAAGATCAGGCTGATTCCCATCAGCATGATTGCCACCGGCACGCCGGAAAACATGCCGAATATCAGCGCCAGGAACATGCCGCCCGGCAGAAGTTCGATCAGCAGCTCGGTCATTTTTCGGTTTTCCAGGGCGTTGCGATCAGGTCGGGGCGGTGCAGCGCCACATAGGCGCGCAGGGCCACCGCAAGGCCGCCGAAGATGGTCAGGATGGCGCCAAGCGGGATCGCCGATTTGATGATCCAGCGGTTGGGCAGGCCGACGCCGCCGGGGCTGCCTTCGGCGCGGATATAGGAGCGATAGGTAAAATCGACGCTGAACCAGGTCATCGCCAGCATGAAGGGGACAAGGAACAGAAGGATGGCCAGGATCTCAATCTTCAGGCGGGCACTTTCGGTCAGGCGCTCGGCAAACAGGTCGATCCGCACATGGGCGTTGCAGATATAGGCCCAGCCGAAACACAGGACGGCGATTGCCCCGTGCAGGTGCCATTCCAGTTCCTGCAGCTTGAACGAGCCGGTTGCAAAGAACCGCCGGCCGATCACGTCATAGAGAATGACCGCCATCAGCACCAGCAGCAGCCAGCCGCAGCCGCGTGCGACGACACGGCAGGGCACGGACAGGATCTCGGCGATGCGCAGAAGCTGTTCCATCGATCCACCTTGCACGAAGAGGGGAAAGGAGGGCAGGCGCGGACGCCTGCCCGGGTGTCACCTATGCGGCCGACTAGCGGATATAGGCGACTTCGGACCAGATTTTGAAGTTCTCGCGGAACTGGCTGAGGCTTTCCCACGAGCGGGCAAAATCCGGATCGGCGGCAACCTGTTCGGCCACCACTTCTTCCCAGGCGCCTTTGAAGGCCTCCATCATGGTGTCGTTCCAGGCGTGGAACTGGACACCCTGATCCCGCAGAGTCTGCATCGCCTCGACCTGGATCGCCTCGCCTTCGGCCAGGGTATGCGCCACATTCGCCGCGCAGGTGGTCTGGATCGCGGCGCGGCCCGAATCCGACAGCCCGTCCCAGACATCGCGGTTGATGATGAAGGTCAGCAGCGAGGTCTGCTGGTGCCAGCCGGGGAAATAGTAGTTCTTGGCGTATTCGGACATACCCAGCACGTTGTCGATCGCCGGGAACGACATTTCGGCCGCGTCGATGGTGCCCAGGCGGAGGCCAGTCATGGTATCGGCGGGCGGCAGCGACTGCGCCTGGACCCCAAGCTTGGCCATGACCTGCGCCCCGAGCCCGAAGATCCGCATTTTCAGGCCCTGCAGGTCCTCGACCGTTTCAATCGGTTCGGCAAACCAGCCGGAGGCTTCGGGCACGAATACCGCGCAAAGTTCGCTGTGGATGTTGTAGGGCGCCGAGATCTCGTTCCACAGATCCTTGCCGCCGCCATAATACCACCAGGCGGTGTATTCGCGCACATCCGGACCGAAGGGCACCGAGGTGAACATCGCCGCCGAGGGTATGATGCTTTGCGCGAAACCGGGCGAATACCAGCCGGCATCGACCGCGCCGGTTGAAATGGCGTCCCACATCTCGTTGCCGCCGACGATGGCGTTGGGTTCGTTGAACTCGATGGTCAGATCGCCATTGGTCAGCAGTGCGACCTGATCGGCGACCTTGGGTCCCGAATTGCCGATTACCGGCAACGATGACGGATAGACGCTTTGCATGACGATGGTGTCCGCCTGCGCCAGTCCGGCGCCGGCGGCAAGTGCTGCCACGGCTAGGCTCAGTTTCTTCATGTGATCCTCCCTGATCCAGAAAACCGCCTCTCCCTGGCGGCATCACATGTCCACATTGTGGACTTCGATGTCGCACAAGGTATCTATGATATGGACATCTTGTAAACAAAAAAGTTGTCATTTTCACGAAAAATGCAAATTTACCTTGCAAATGCTGGATTATTGCGGAATCTTGAGCGTGGAGGAGGCGTCCATATTATGGATATTAAGCCATGACATTAACACCACAAGAAGGCGGCGGCGCGCAAAGCGTCGACCGGGCGCTGGGATTGCTGTCGCTGGTTGCGTCCTTTGCAGGACGCGAAGTGCCGATGACGGTGCTGACACGCGAAACCGGAATGAGCCGCCCGACCGTCCGCCGGCTGATGCTGGCGCTGATGCGTGCCGGGCTGATCGAGCAGGAGCCGGGCGGCGGCTATGTGCTGGGCGGCGAAAGCCTTGTGCTGGGGGCGATGGCGGCGCGGCGCTTTGATCTGCTGGAGGTGGCGCAGGACAGCCTGATCGCGCTTGCGGCCGAAAGCGGTGATTCCAGTTTCGTCTCGCTGCGGCGCGGGTCCTATTCGGTGTGTCTGCAGCGCGAAGAGGGTGATTTTCCAATCCGCACCCATGTGTTGCAGGCCGGGGCGCGCCACCCGTTGGGCGTTGGCGCCGGGGCGATGGCGATCCTGGCCGCGCTGACCGAGGCCGAGGCCGAAGAGGTGTTGCGGGAAACCCGTGCCGAGATTGACGAGAAATTCCCCGATTTCACCGAAGCCTTCCTGCGGGACGAGCTGGCGCGGGCCCGCGCCCAGGGCTGGAGCCTGAATCCGGGCATGTATGTGGCGAATTCCTGGGCGATCGGGGTGCCGCTGATGGCGCCTTCGGGTGCTGTGGTGGGGTCGCTGTCGATCGCCGCAATCGACAGCCGCATGGGCGAGGCGCGCCAGCCCGAACTGGTGGCGATGCTGCGCCGCGAGGCCGACAAGGTCGAACGGCGGATGCGGCAGCGCGCCGAAAAGGGCGCCCTCGCCGGGCCCAGAAAGGCCGCGGGCAAATGAATCTGAACAGATCGGAGAACATCCATGGCGAATAACGCGCAAATTGTCGGCTGGTCGCACAGCAAGTTCGGAAAATCCGAGGCGCCCGATCTGGAGGCCCTGATCCGCGAGGTGGTGCCCGCGGCGCTGGACCATGCCGGGGTCGAGGCGCAACAGGTCGATGGCATCTATCTGGGTGTCTATAACAACGGGTTCCTGAAACAGTCCTTCGAGGCCGGCCTGGTGGGTATGGCGGTGCCCGAGCTGAAACATGTTCCAGCCAACCGGCTGGAAAACGCCTGCGCCACCGGTTCGGCCGCGCTCTATGCGGCGCTGGATTTCATCAATGCGGGCCGGGGCAGGGTGGCTTTGGTAATCGGCGCGGAAAAGATGACGGCGATTCCGTCGCAGGACGCGGCCAACCTGATGCTGCAGGGCAGCTATTTCCCCGAGGAAGGCCATTTCGACGCCGGGTTTGCCGGGGTGTTCGGGCATATCGCCCAGAATTACTTCCAGCGCTACGGCGACCGCTCGGAAGAGCTGGCGATGATCTCGTCGAAAAACCACCGCAACGGGATGCTGAACCCCTATGCGCATATGCAGAAGGATTTTTCGGTCGCCTTCTGCAACACCATCAGCGACAAGAACCCCTATGTTGCGCCGCCGCTGCGCCGAACCGATTGTTCGCTGATCTCGGACGGCGCCGCGGCGATGGTGATCGCGGATGCCGACACCGCCGCCGGGCTGCAACGGGCAATCGCGATCCGTGCCCGGACCCAGGTCAACGATTCGATGGCGCTGTCGCGCCGCGACCCCACCGAATTTGCCGGGGCGACGCAGGCCTGGGCCAAATCGCTGGCCCAGGCGGGGCTGACCCTGGACGATCTGGATTTTGTCGAAACCCATGACTGTTTCACCATCGCCGAGATGATCGAATACGAGGCGATGGGCCTGGCCGAGCGCGGCAGGGGCGGCGACATCATCCGTGACGGGGTGACCCAGCGGGACGGCAAACTGCCGGTGAACCCCTCGGGCGGTCTGAAGGCGCGCGGTCACCCGCTGGGGGCGACCGGCGTGTCGATGCATGTGATGGCGGCGATGCAACTGGCCGGCGAGGCCGGGGAGATGCAGCTGCCCAAGGCCGACCGCGCCGGCGTGTTCAACATGGGCGGCGCCGCCGTCGCCAATTACACCTCGATCCTGGAGCGCGTGAAATGAGCGACGCCGCCGCGACCTGGCCGACCAGTACCCGTGTGCCCAACATGGCCCATTTCCTGTCGGCCAGCGCCCGGCGGCTGCCCGACGAGATCGCCATCGTCTATGACGGGCAAAGCTGGACCTGGGCCGAGTTCGATGCCCGTGTCAACGCGCTGGCCGCGGGTCTGCAGCGGGAATTCGGGCTGCAAAAGGGCGACCGCGTCCTGGTTCAATCCGCCAATAACAACCAGATGATGGAACTGATGATGGCGGTGTTCCGGCTGGGCGCGGTCTGGACCCCGGCCAATTTCCGCCAGAGCCCCGACGAGGTGGCCTATCTCTGCGAGAAATCCGGCGCTCGGCTGATGGTTGTCGAGGCTGCCTTTGCCGCCCATGCGACACGTTGCCGGGGCATGGTTGATGCCATCGTCTCCATCGGCGCGCTGGAGGGTGCCCGATCTTACGAGGCGCTGGTGGCGCAGCACGCCGGACAGGTCGTGCCCAACCAGCAGGTTGACCGCGACGATCCCGCCTGGTTGTTCTTTACCTCGGGGTCCACCGGGCGGCCCAAGGCGGTGGTGCTGACCCACGGGCAGCTGACCTTCACCACGCTGAACCACCTGAACGACCTGATGCCCGGCACCGGGCCGGAAGATGCCAGCCTGGTGGTTGCGCCGCTGAGCCATGGTGCCGCGATGCACCAGATGACCCAGATCGCCGCGGGCGCCAAAAGCGTGCTGTTGCCGCAGGGCCGCTTCGACCCGGCAGTGGCCTGGGAACTGATCGAAACCTGGCGCATCACCAACATGTTCACGGTGCCGACCATCGTGAAGATGCTGGTCGAACATCCCTCCGTCCAGGATCACGACCACAGCTCGTTGCGCTATGTCATCTATGCTGGCGCGCCGATGTATCGCGAGGATCAGAAGCGCGCGCTTGCGACCCTGGGCAAGGTGCTGGTGCAATATTACGGGCTGGGCGAGGTGACCGGCGCCATCACCGTGCTGCGGCCGCAGGACCATCACCTGGAGGACGGGCCGCAGAACCGGATCGGCACCTGCGGGATCGAACGCACGGGGATCGAGATTTCGATCCAGGACGAGGACGGGCGCGACGTCGCGCCCTTCGAGACCGGCGAGATCTGCGTCATCGGTCCCGCGGTCTGTGCCGGCTATTTCGAAGATGAGGGCGCCAACCGCAAATCCTTTCGCAACGGATGGTTCCGGACCGGGGATCTGGGGCATGTGGACAAGCAGGGCTATGTCTATATCACCGGGCGGGCGTCGGACATGTATATTTCCGGCGGCTCGAACGTCTATCCCCGCGAGGTCGAAGAGGTTCTGCTGACGCTCGACGGGGTGAACGAGGTGGCCATCCTGGGTGTGCCCGATCCCAAATGGGGCGAGGTCGGCCTGTGTGTCTGCGTCGCGCACCCGGGCCAATCGGTCACCGAAGATCAGATCGCCCGGCATCTTTCCGGCCGGGTGTCGAAATACAAGATGCCGCAATATTACGTATTCTTGGACGAGATGCCCAAGACCGCCTATGGCAAGATCACCAAGAAGCTGGTGCGCGAAGAGCTGGCCGCAAGGGGCCTGTTGCCCAACCCGGCCACCGAACCGGCGGAGGGCTGAGCGATGGATGCAAAATTTGCCGCCTCCCGCAGCCGCGAGGTGCTGCGCCATCCGGGCCGCGAACTGTCGCCGCGTTACAGCCTGGCAGGCTGCCGGGCCAAACCGGTGCGCTTCGACCTGCAGCCGGGCCAAAGCCTGCTGGACGCGATCACCGCTGAAATGGAGCGGCTGGGCGGCGACGCGGCGGTGCTGCAACTGGACGGCATCGCGCTGGAGGACATGCATTACGTGATCCCCGCCGGGGCGCGCGATGACAGCCATGCTGCCTGGTATAGCGAGACCTATACTTGCGAGGCGGCGCAGCTGCAGCATGCAACCGCCATGGTTGGGCGCAAGGACGGCCAGTGGTTCGTGCATTGTCATGCGGTGTGGCCGGCGGGCGGGCAGGGCGTTCTGATGGGCCACCTGCTGAACGATCAGTGCCGGGTGACGGCGCCCTTTGCGGCGCGGGGCCATGTGTTGACCGGAGCATTGCTGGAGGTCGCGCTGGATCCGGAAACCAATTTTCCGCTGTTCCATGTGCGTCGTCCGGCCGAGGTGGCCGGTGCCAACGGCGCCTTGTTGACCATCCGGCCGCACGAGGATCTGCGCGGCACGATCGAAAGGGCCTGCGCCGAACTGGGCATCGGCGATGCCAGGCTGATCGGGCTGGGCAGCCTGATCGGCGCCGAATTCCGCGATGCCGGCCCGATGCTGTCGCCGATCTCGGAGGTGCTGTTGCTGGACGGTGCGCGCGTGCGCGCTGGCCGCTGCGCGGCGCTGCCGCTGATCTGTGTCGATCCGCAACAGGCCACGTTCCAGGGCGATCTGAACGCCGGGGCGGGGCCGGTCTGCGTGACCTTCGAGATGCTGATCCTGGCCGAGTCCTGAGGACGGCAGGGATCACGGATAATTATCGGGAGGAAACATGAGCTTTTCGCTTTTGGACCAGGTTGCACTGGTCTTCGGGGCCGGGTCTTCGGGACCGGGCTGGGGCAATGGCAAGGCGGCGGCGGTCGCCTATGCGCGGGCCGGGGCGCGGGTGGTCTGCGTGGATTTGAACCAGGCGGCCGCCGAGGAAACCGCCGGGATCATCGGCGGCGAAGGGATGCCCGCGATCGCCATTCGCGGCGACGTGTCCAGCGAGGCCGATGTCTCCGCCGCGGTGTCCAAGACGGTTTCTCATTTCGGCAAGATCGACATCCTGCACAACAATACCGGGATCACCCTGTTTGGCAGCCCGGTCGAGCAGCCGATCGAAGAATGGGAACGGGCGATGGACGTGAACGTCAAAAGCGTGTTCCTGGCCTGTCGCCACGTGTTGCCGCATATGGTGGCGCAGGGGCATGGCGTGATCACCAATATCTCGTCCATCGCGAGCATTCGCATCGCCGGCTATGACATGGCCTCGTATTACACCAGCAAGGCCGCGGTGAACCAGCTGACCCGCGCCGTTGCCCTGCAATATGCCGACAAGGGCATCCGGTCGAACGCGATTCTGCCGGGACTGATGAACACGCCGTTGATCCAGGGCAATGAAGGGATGAAGGGGCATCACGGCGATCTGGAAAAGCAGCTTGCCGAACGCGACGCGATGAGCCCGACCGGCAAGATGGGCGATGCCTGGGACGTGGCCCATGCCGCTGTGTTCCTGGCCTCGCCCGAAGCCAAATATATCAACGGCGTGCTGCTGCCGGTGGATGGCGGCCTGTCTTGCCGCGCGCGCTAGGCATTGGCATGGCGGAGCACGGGATCACCGGCCTGGGCGCCCGGCAGGACGTGCCCGAAACCTAGGGCACGGTGCGGGTGATGGATTCCGGGTCGTCCCTGGACCAGCGGGACCGGGGCAGCCTTGTCGTGGCGGGAGCGCATTGTTCGGAGATGGCTGCGATCAAAGCCTTTGACTAACCCCGCGCCGTGCAGGCGCGGATCCTGGAAAGGACAACCTGATGCTGACTTCCAAGACCATTCTGATCACCGGTGCCGCCTCTGGCATCGGACTGGCCTGTGCCCAGACTTGCGTGGCCGCCGGCGCCACCGTCCTGATGGCCGACCGCCGGATGGAGGCACTGACCCAGGCCAGCGTCGGGTTTGGCCCGCAGGCGGTGCCGCTGGCCTTTGACATCAGCGATGAACAGGCGGTCACCGATGCGCTGTCAGCCTATGCCGGGCGGCTGCACGGGGTGGTGAACTCGGCAGGGATCGGGATGGATCGCGCCGCGCTGGACACCGATGTCGCCAGCTTTCGCAATATTCTGGAAATCAACCTGCTGGGATCCTTCATCGTCTCGCGCGCGGCGGCCCGGCTGATGCCCGAAGAGGGCGGCGCCATCGTCAACATCACCTCGGTCTCGGGGGTGCGTGGCAATATCGGGCGCGCCGCCTATGGTGCCTCGAAAGGCGGGCTGGAAATGCTGACCAAGATCATGGCGACCGAGCTTGGCCCGCGCAACATCCGGGTCAATTCGGTTGCACCCGGCCCGGTCGAGACCCCGATGACCGTGGAACACCATACCCCCGCCATGCGCCGCGGCTGGACCCGAACCGTACCGATGGAGCGCTACGCACAGCCCGAAGAGATCGCCGCGGCGGTGCGCTTTCTGCTCGATCCCGAGCAATCGGGTTATGTCAACGGCCAGACGCTGTGTGTCGATGGCGGTTTTGCCTCGGCCGGCATCACCGCGGCAATTGCCGCGGGGCATTGAATCTTTTCGGCTTCGTGCGGCCGCCGGTTTTTCGGTTCGCGCCGATGTCGAAGTCCGGATGGCGCCGACGTCAATGCCTGGGAAAAACCCAGGCATAGAACCCGGCGGGATGCCCAAGAAATCGTCAGATTCCAATTGCTTCCTGTGCCACAAGCGGTGCAGGGAGCAGGGCAAACCTAAATTGGTCACAAATACTTGACTAATACAGTCAGTATTATACTGCCGGCACACGAAGCCAGTCAGCACCCCTTGTACCCGGGAAGCAGAGCCAGCCAGACACTTAGAACCTGGGGACGGGACTATGAAGATATCCATTCGGGCCAGACTGCTGGCAACCGCCACTATTTGCGTTGCAGCACCCATTCAAGCACAGGAGGTCATCGATCTTGACCCGATCCGTGTGGAAGCGGACGAAGCACAGGAAGCGCTTGGCAACAGCGAGATCACCACGGAAGAGTTGACCGCACGCAACCCGCAAAGCATCAAGGATGTGTTTTCCGGCGAGTCGGAGGTCACCGTCAGCGGCGGGGCCGCGATCGCGCAGAAGGTCTTGGTCCACGGGATCGAGGAAAGCCTCCTTTCGGTAACCATCGACGGCGCCCGTCAGAACAAGTCGGCTTTCCACCACACTGGCAATGTGCTGATCGATCCGACATTGCTGAAGCGGGTCGAGATCAGTTCCGGGCTCGCACCCGCCGATGCCGGGCCCGGTGCCCTGGCCGGCACCATCGCATACGAAACCAAGGACGCGCGGGACCTGCTGGAGCCGGGAGACGAGTTCGGCGGGATTGCCAGCGTTGGCTATGGCAGCAATGCCAGCGACTTCCAGCGCAGCCTGACGCTGTTCGGGCGCAACGAAGGGTTTGAATGGCTCCTGAGCGGCACCCAGATATCGGGTGACGACTACGAGGACGGTTCTGGCAACGTGGTGCCAGGCACCGAGCCCGACCTCGACGCCATCAGCGCCAAGCTCGCCTATACGACGGAGACCGGAAAGCGGTTCGAGTTCTCGGCTGAACAGGTCAAAGACGAAGGCACCCGAGCCATGCAGGCGGGGCCCGGCGGGTTATTTTTCGCACGTCCCGATTTTGCCGGGGTCGTTGGCCGGACCAGCGTCTATCTGCCCGCGCTGTCGCGGCGGCAATCCTATACCTTCACCTATACCGACGAGGCGCCTGAAGGTGTCTGGGCGCCCACCGTGCAATTGAGCTGGAACGAACAATATGTCGAGGCAGGCGGCGCGATCGGGTCGAACCGCAGCTTAAGCGGCAAGTTCGAGAACGACTTTGATCTGGAAACCGGCATTCTGACCGCAGGTATCGACTTTTTCCACGATACCGCACGCGGTCTCGGCCAGCTGAACACGGCAGGTTCCAAGGAAACGCTGAACAATCTTGGGCTTTACGCTCAGATGCGTCAGGACGTGACCGACCGGGTCTCGCTGTCCTACGGGGCGCGGGTGGATACCCAGAAATTCACGCTTGCCGACGGGGCCGAGTACAACGAAAGCGGGTTGAGCGTGAACGCCCAGGCCGATGTGGTGCTGACCGACAGCCTGACGTTGAACATCGGTGCCGCGTCCAGCTGGGGTGGGTTCGAGCTGAGCGAAGCGTCGTTGATCAATCTGGGCGGAGCCTGGGTCTATGGGACACCCGAACCGTCCCGCGCCAATAACGCCCGGATCGGTCTGCGCTACGACCGCGGTCCCTGGGCGGTCAGCGGTGCGCTGTTCTATACCAAGGTACATGATGTCAACGATGTGCTGACCGCAGGCCGGACCCTGTTCGACCTGACGTCGCAAGGGTTCGACGGTTCGGTGGGGTACTATGCGTCACGGGGTTTCCTGCGGCTGAACTATACCTATGCCGATGTGCAGATGAGCGACACGACAATCAGTTCCACCGCCTATTATGCGGGCCGTCCGGTTGGTCACATCTTCGCTCTGGAAGGACGCTATGACATCAACCCGCATCTGGGGATCGGCGGCACCGCCGAGATTGCACTGGAAAACAATGACACGGCAGGGGTCGGCGGTATGTCGGCGCTGGAAGGGTATGAAGTTGTCAATCTTTATGCCAGCTATAGCCCGCCGGCCAACGAGAATGTCGAAATCCGTCTGGACCTGCGCAATCTGTTTGATGAAACCTATGCCTCTCGCGCCAGCGATGGCATTGGTCTGCCGGCGGTGATCACCCAGCTGAACGAACCAGGTCGTAGCCTCGCCCTGAGTGCGACGCTGAAATTCTAGGAAACTGGTGATACCGGCGGCGCAAATGCCGGTATCACCGATCCGGTCGCGGCCCTGAGGCCGCACCGGGGCGGCCTTGGCCGAAACCGCGTGTTTCAACGCCTGGGCCGCATTTCGCTTGGCCCTTCGTCAACATTATCCGCGCGCTGGCGCCGCTTTTGCGCGTGCTCCAGTTTCAGCGATCAAACTGGACTTATCGAAGTAATTTTCTGGCCCTGCACGGTCGAGCGGTCACGAACTTAAACAGGCGCGACCGACTCCTTCCCTGACCAAGGACCTGACATGCCTGAGCAATTTGCCATTTCGGCGGCACCTGACGAGATATTTGAACGCTATCGGCAAGTGAATCTGATCGATGGGGTGCGGGTTCCGGCCAAGGCCGCCCTCGACGTGATCAACCCTGCCACCGGGTTGGTGATCGGCCAGGCCGCCGCAAGCGGGCGCGCCGAAACAGGGGCTGCGGTCGCCTCGGCAAAGGCGGCGCAGGAGTCTTGGGCCCAGTTGCCGGCGCGCGAACGGGGCAAGCGCGTCACCGCCGCCGCCTGTGCCGTGCTGGAAAAGGCCGAGGTGATCGCCCAGGTTCTGGCCTGCGAGACTGGCAAGGCGATCCGCACGGAATGCCGCGGCGAGGTGGCCGTGGCCGCCGATATCGTCGAGTTCTACGGCAACCTGGGGTCCGAGCTGAAGGGTCAGACCGTACCCTACAATCCGCGGATGCTGACCCTGACCACCCGCGAACCGCTGGGCGTGGTGGCCGCCATCGTGCCCTGGAACGTGCCGCTGGTGCTGTTTGCGCTGAAGGTCGGCCCGGCGTTGGTGGCCGGCAACACCGTGGTGGTGAAATCCTCGGAAGAAGCGCCCTTTGCCACTTTCCTGATGGCAGAACTGATGATGCAACACCTTCCGGCCGGTGTCCTGAACGTGATCAACGGCACGGGCAAGGATTGCGGCGCGGCGCTGACCGGCCATCCCGATATCGCCAAGATCACCTTCACGGGCTCCGAGGCGGTGGGCGAGGAGATCAACAAGGTGGCCGCCGGCCGGATCATCCCGGTTTCGCTGGAACTGGGGGGCAAATCGCCGATGATCGTCTGCGCCGATGCCGATCTGGACAAGGCGGTGACCGGCGCCATCGCCGGTATGCGTTTTACCCGCCAAGGCCAAAGCTGTACCGCCGCCAGCAGGATCTATGTGCATGACAGCCTGATTTCTGCCTTCCTTGAACGCCTGGGCGCACAGCTGGATCAGTTGGTTATCGGTGATCCGCTCGACGAAAAGACCGACATCGGCGCCATCATCAACGCCCGCCAGGCGGCCCGGATCAACGCCTATGTCGCCCAGGCCGAAGCAACCGAAGGCGCGACCGTCGCGCGTTATGGGACGCTGCCGGCTGACGCCGGCCTGTCCCCCGACCTGTTTGCCCAACCAACCATCGTGACCGGCCTGCCCGACGACCATCCCTGCGTGATGGAAGAGATCTTCGGCCCTGTTGCCGTGGTTAGCGGCTGGTCGGATTACGATGCGGTCATTGCGCTGGCCAATTCCACCCATTACGGCCTGGCCGCCTCGGTCTGGACGCGCAGCCTGTCGATGGCGTTGGACAGCACTGCGCGGCTGAACGCGGGATACGTTCAGGTGAACCAGAACCTGACAATTCAGCCCAACGTGTCCTATGGCGGATTCGGCCGGTCCGGACAGGGCAAGGAAGCGTCGTTGGAGGCCATGGTCGAGCATTTCACCCGCTCTAAGACCATCGTGATGAATTTCGACTAACGCCGATGTCGGAAGCTTTCACGCTTTCCGCCGCCAGCTCGGCGGCGGTTCTGCTCGGCATGCCACGTTCGGCGTGCCAGCGGCGCGGGCTCCAGAAGGTCAGGCGGGCAGCGGTCTTCGGCGATTGAGTTGGTCCAGGGTTAGGGCGATCATGATCGACATTCCGACATGAGCTAGCAGGGAGGACTGCGTGTAGACACCAAACCCCATCATGAAAGACCGCCCCATAAGCGGCGCCAGAAGTCCCTGCGCCACGAACCACAACGCTGCGCCCGCAATTGCACCTGACACGGCCAGCCGGGTCTTGGTCAGCACATGGGTGAGCCAGACCACCGCGGCAAAGCCAATCGACCCGATCAGAAAATGAACGGCAAATCCCGCCCAATACGGCAGATTCACACCAAGGAAGGTCTTGCCGAGCCCGATGATAAGATTGGCCGGCTCCAGCTGCAGACCGAAAATCAGCGGCGAGACAAGCCAGGCATAGGCTTCAAAACTCAGCTCGCCGACCAGTCCGGCCAGCAAAAGGTTGCGATAGGGGGGGAAGTCGATCATCGAAGATCCTTTGATGTGTTCGGTTGATGCAATCGGCCAGAGCCGCGGTCTATCTAACCACTGGAATCCAAATCGGAATCGACTTGGCAGAACCGTGGTGTAGCGTGATCAATTCGTGAACGACCCGACCCGTGGTGCACATATCGCCGAAAGGGTCGGTGGAACGGAGCCCGTCGCCGGACGCGGGCCGGTGGCCGTTTACGTAATCCATCTCCCGCGGCATCTCGGCCTTTCCGAGCAGCGCGCTCGGCTGCGGGTGAAAGGCCTTTTCCAGCCCGACCGAGCCCACAGGCGAGGTGCCGGACAGATAATTGTCTATGGCCTCGGTCAGGCGGCGTTCTGGCGCGCCAAATTGATCCGGCCTGGTCCGCAGCGCCGCCAGGCGCGCGGCTAGGGGTCAGGCGTTTGCCCCGCGCGCTGTCGGTTAGCCGCGAAGCGGGTTTGAATTTGTATTTTGCCGCCAACTCTTTAAGCTGAAGAGGGGCGCGTTCGACCGCTCCAAGACTTAGCAGAGAGTACAAATTTCTTGCGGCCGTTCTGGCCGCAGATCCATCTTGGATAAGAAAACAATTGCTTTGTATATACAGTTGTGCTTCGATCTGTATACAGATAAGAGTGCACATACGTGGAAAAGAATTTGGAGTCTTCCGTGACAGAAGCAATGACTGGGGCGCGCGCCATATTGAAAATGCTGGAACTGCATGGCGTGTCGCATGTGTTCGGACTCCCGGGAGAAACCACCATCGGGTGGTACAAGGAATGGCAGGAAAGTTCAGATATCGAATATGTCCTGACCCGTGACGAACGCACCGCCGCCTTTGCCGCCGAAGCCTATGCCAAGATCACCGGGCGCCCCTGCGTGCTGGAAGCGCCCAGCCCCGGCGTGACCCATTGCACCCCAGGCATTACCGAAGCCTATCTAAGCTCGGTTCCGGTGATCTTTTTCAGCTCGGACATTCCGGTCAACCAGGACAAGAAGCACGGTCTGACCGGGGTCGATCAGACCGCGCTTTATGCCCCCATCTGCAAGGAAAGCTTTTACCTCACGAACGTCAAAGACATCCCCTTCCTGATGCGCCGGGCCTTCCGGGTGGCCACGTCGGGACGGCCGGCGCCGGTTCATATCCGGGTGCCGATCAACGTCTTTCACGAAACCGCCGAATTGTCCGACCTCTACGCCGAGCCGGAGTATCAGCACTATCCGGCGCATCGCCCGGTGGCCGACCATGGCAAGGTCCGCGCGGCGATCAAGCTGCTGCTGGCAGCGACAAAGCCGGTGATCGTGTGCGGGCAGGGCGCGCTGATCTCGAAAGCCACCGACGCGCTGCTGACCCTGGCCGAACGGCTGCAGATCCCGGTGGCCACCACCACGCCGGGCAAGGGAACCATCCCGGAAACCCATCCGCTGGCGCTGCGGGTGATCGGCGCACGCGGCGGCATGGACTATTCCAACAGCTATGTCCACGACGCCGACCTGGTGTTCTTCGTCGGCACCAATACCGATTCCAGCGGCACCGACCACTGGAAGCTGTATGGCGATCCGGCCAGCAAGACCTTTCTGCATCTCGACATCGCCGAGGCCCATATCGGCAATAATTTCCCGGTCAAGGTGGGGTTGGTCGGCGATGCCCGCGCCACGCTGGACTATATGAACGAACTGATCGCCGCCGATCCGGAGTTGGAGACGCGGCCGGACCTCGACCTGACCGAGGTCAAGCGCACGGCGCTGGACGCGGTGTTCAACTCTAACATCCCGATGCCAAAGGGTACGGTTTCGCCGGTCAAGCTGACCCAGGCGCTGGACACGATCCTGCCGGCCAATGCCATCGTCACCGCCGAACCGGGTGTCAGCGCGATCTACCCCTCGGCATTGCTGTCGATCCGCGAGGCCGGGCGGCGCTATATCACCAATTACTCGATGGGGGCCTTGGGATATTCGGTGCCCGCCGGGATCGGCGCCGCCTATGCGGCCGATGGTCCGGTGATCTCGTTCACCGGCGACGGATCGCTGGCCTTCGTGCTGGGCGATTTCGAAACCATTCGGCGCAGCGGCAAGAACGTTACCGTGATCCTGACCCGCAACGACACCTATGGCTGGATCCGGGGCGAGGCGATCCTGCTGGACGATGTCGACGCCCCCTGGACCACCGATTTCGGTGCCGTCGACTATGTGAAGGTGGCCGAAGGGTTCGGGTTCGAGGCCGTCCGCATCACCGCGGAAGACCAGATCGAGGCGGCGCTGCGGGCCGCGATAGACAATCCGGGTGCAAATTTCATCGAAATTTCGGTGCCGTCCCAGGACGAGATCGTGCCCTTCGTTCCGCCCTGGGTCCGGGCGGCGAAGGAAAAGAAACTGCCGTATTTCTATTAAGGCAGGGCCGCCCGGCGGGCCGGGCGGCCACCTCTTGCAAATTAAAGTCCACCGGAAAACACCGACCCTGCAACGTTTCGGCGTCAAAGGCCCTGCTGGCATCCGCTGCTGGGCTTCTTTTTGGCAGGGCGGATAATTTCAGCCTAAATTGTCGACACGAGGCGCCTGAATCGCCCCCGTTGCATACAAGAACGTGGCGGCACATGACGTTATCATGTTAAAGGAAAGAGAAGACCCTGCACCTGAACAATTTGAGCGGGCCTGCAGGGATGAAGGCAGAATTTTAAGGACGCATACCACGATGAGCGGCGCGCGGCAGCCGGAAACCGGCAATGACACCCCCCGAACCCTGCACAGCACCAGCATCGCGCAAAAGTTGGAGGCCGAGATCGTGGCCGGGCATTACGCTGCCGGCGAAAAGCTGGATGAGCAGAGCCTGACCCGCCGCTTCGGAGTGTCGCGCACGCCGATCCGCGAAGCGCTGCACGAGCTGGTGGCGCGGTCGCTGGCCGAGCGCAAACCCTATAAGGGCGTGATCGTCGCCGATGTCTCGCGCGAACGGGTCGAGCAGATGTTCGAGGCGATGGCCGAGATCGAGGCGCTGTGCGGGCGCTTTGCCGCCGAGCGCATGACCGTGGGCGAACGGGTGGCTCTGGAACAGCTGCATGGCGCCATGGCCGAGCTGGCCCGCGAGGGGCGGCAGGATGCCTATGACGCCTCGAATTCCGAGTTTCACCAGTTGATTTTCGGGGCCACCCAGAACCTGGACCTGACCGCGCTGGCCAACACATTGCGGCTGAAACTGGCGCCGTTCCGCAAATTCCAACTGCAAAGCACGCCGCGCATGGAACGGTCGCATGCCGAGCATGAAGAGATCGTGCAGGCGCTGCTGGACCGCGATCCCAAGCGCGCCGAGAAGGCGCTCAGACGGCACCTGATGAGCGCCGCCCGCGAAGTGTTGACGCGGATGACCTGACCGGTCAGCCGAAGGCCGAGATCAGCATCCTGACCGCGGTGACGGCGAGGAACAGCGCAAAGGCGCGCTTGATCCAGATGCCGTCCAGGCTGTGCGCCAGCCGCGCGCCCAGCGGCGCGAACCCGACGGTAAAGGGCAGGATCAACGCCGCGGCGGGCAGGCTGACATAGCCCAGAGAATAGGGGGGGCGGCCTGGCACGCTCCAGCCCGACAGGACAAATCCGATCGCCGCCGGGATGGCGATAAGCAGGCCAAAGGCGGCTGCGGTGCCGACCGCGCGGCGAATTTCGAACGAGCAGGCGGTCAGGATCGGCACCGACAGCGTGCCGCCACCGATGCCCATCAGCGCCGAAAACGTGCCGACGACGAAGGATATCGCGGCGTTGATCGCGGTGCTGCCCGGCAGCGCTTGCGCCAGAACCAGGGTGCGCGGGATGGCCATGTTCACCGCCACCGCCAGGGCGATAATGCCAAAGATTGCCTTGAGCCCGTCGGGTTGGATGAATTTCGCCGCCAGCCCGCCGGCCAGCGCGCCCAGCATCAGCCCCGGCCCCCAGCGTTTCAGCAGCGCCACGTCGACCGCGCCGCGCCGATGATGCGCGCGGGCCGAAGAGATCGAGGTGAAGATGATCGTCGCCAGCGAGGTCGCCACCGCCATATGCATCGACAGCGCGGCGGGGAAGTCGATCAGCGACAGCACCCAGAACAGCACCGGCACCAACACGATGCCGCCACCGACCCCCAGCAGCCCGGCCATCAGGCCGGCAAGAATGGCAGCGGCGATAACGCCGAGGACGAACGGGAGAAGTTCCAGCATGGTCTTTATTACTTTTCTGATTCAGTAGCAGGTTGCGGCGCCATCGGCGCGCGGGTCCGAGGCGGCCTCGATCAGGCCCGAGGCATGGCGCACCACGGCGCCGGCATGGCCGACGAGATCGGAGAAGGCGGGCAGCAGTTCAACCGCGTGTCCGGCCTGGCGCAGGGCATCGACAAGCGCCGGGTCGAACCGGTCTTCCAGCTTGAGCGTGGTCGACTCCGCGCCCCAGGTCTTGCCCAGCAGCCAACGCGGCGCGGTGACCGCCGCCTGCAGGTCCATGCCATAGGTCACATGGCGGGTGAAGATCGCCGATTGCGTCTGCGGCTGGCCTTCGCCCCCCATAGTGCCATAGGCCATCACCCGGCCGTCCTTGAGATGCGCCAAAGCCGGGTTCAGCGTGTGGAAGGGGCGCCGCCCCGGCGCCAGCTGGTTCGGCCCCGGCGCCAGCGCGAAACCGGCGCCGCGGTTCTGGAAGAAGACACCGGTTTCCGGGCAGGTCAGGCCCGAGCCGAATTCCCAGAACACGCTCTGGATGAAACTGACCACCGTGCCTTCGGCATCCGCCGCGCCCATCCAGATGGTATCGCCGGCCTTGGGATCATGCGGCCAGGGCAGGGCGCGGGCCGGGTCGATCTGACGGGCCAGCCGGTCCAGCCGGTCTGAGCGCAGCCAGTCCTGCGCCGGCTCTGCCATGCTGCGCGGATCGCCCAGCCCGGCATTGCGCAGAAGGAACGCCCGTTTGGTCGCCTCGATCAGCCCGTGGATATGGTCAAACCCCTCACCCTGGGCCACGCCCAGCCGGTCGAACAGGCCCAGGATCATCAGCGAGGCGACGCCCTGCGTCGGCGCGATCATGTTATAGAGCCTGCCCTGCGCGGTTTCGAGGCTGAGCGGGGTGACGGTTTCGGCACCATAGGCGGCAAAATCCTCCCGCCGCAGCGGGCTGCCCTGGGCGGCGAGAAACTCGGCATGGGTTCTGGCAATCGGGCCGCTGTAAAAGCTTTGCAACCCGGTTTCGGCCAGCGTTTTCAGGGTTCTCGCCAGGGCAGGCTGGCGCAGGCGGTGGCCGGCGGCGGGTGGCGCGCCGTCGACCAAGAAGGTCTGGGCAAAGCCCGGCACGTCGCGCAGCCCGGCCAGCTTGTCGGCGGTGGTGCGCGCCTGGTTGCCGGTGACGGCGATGCCGTCCTCGGCATAGCCGATGGCGTTG
>NZ_PGTB01000425.1 GCF_002786325.1 Pseudooceanicola lipolyticus
CAGCTCGGCGGTGATGGTGGTGACGGTGGCGCGGCTGATGCCGGTCTGCTCGGCCAGCTCGATGCGCGGGCTGCGCCCGGCGCGGCGGATCTGCCCCAGCAGCCGCCGCCTTCCATATTCCCGTTGCAATACCGCCATCCGACCCACCTGTCGCCCGGCGCCGGCCGGCCCCCGCTGCGCCGGCGGCAGACACCTGCGGGCCGCCAGCCGAACCAGATTAGGCATTTAAATTTGATTTTCAAATTAAAATGCCCCAGCATCGGCAGACCCACTCGATGCAGCGGCCCGGAGGACCAGAATGACAGGCGACCCCGCCGCGACGGCGCAGAATTCGGCCCAGGCGCTGATTGCCGATGTCGGCGGCACCAATACCCGCATGGCGCTGGTGGATGCCGCCGGTACGGTCCGCGACAGCGCCCGCTTTGCCAATGACGACCATGCCGGGTTTGCCGGCGTGCTGGCGGCCTATCTCGGGCCCCGCGACCTGCCGCCGCTTGATGCCTGCTGCATCGCCGTGGCCGGGCCGGTCACGCCGGGCCGCGCCAGGCTCACCAACCGCGACTGGCGCTTCGATCCAACCGCCATCGCCGCC
>NZ_PGTB01000426.1 GCF_002786325.1 Pseudooceanicola lipolyticus
CGCGCGCTTGCACCCGGCGCAGCAGGCGGGCACAGGCGGTGGTGGCGACCGGCAACTCGCCGCAGGCATGGCCCTCGGGCGTCTGTGCCAGGATCCGCTCGACCAGGGTGGTGCCCGACCGCGGCAGGCCGGTGATGAAAACCGGCCCCGGCGGCCCCTCGGCGGCGATCTCGGGCAGCGGCCCGGCGCAAAGCTGCTTGCTGAAGGCAAAGCGCACCGCTTCGCGGCGGATATCGACGGGCTGCGCCGCCTTGCTCAGGCGGTTGCCCTCGGACAGGTGGGCAAAGGCGGCGTCGCGCTGGTCCAACTCGTCCAGCGCCTTGAACAGGGCGAAATGCAGCGGTGCCGCGGCGCTGTCGCCGGGGGCGAACCCGGCCAGCTGCGTCTGCATCTGCGCCAGGTGCGGTTCCTCCGCGTGATAGCGGATGGCGCGGGCCAGGTTGTGATGCAGATGTGCGCTGCCCGGGTTCAGCGCCACCGCCTGGCGGAAAAACCCTTCGGCCGCGGCCAGGTCACCGCTGGCGCGGGCCAGGATGCCCAGGTTGTTCAGCGGCGCGGCATCCGCCGCCCCATGGCCCAGCGCCGCGCGGT
>NZ_PGTB01000427.1 GCF_002786325.1 Pseudooceanicola lipolyticus
CTCTGCCTCCTTGTAGAATCTAACATTCTCTAGGAGCAGCACTCCACCTTCTGGCAAAGCGGCAGCCAACTTCTCAACTTCTTCACCAATGCAATCATTGGCCATCACGACTTCAACTCCAAGGAGCTCAGACAAGCGTGGAACAAGAGGCTTCAAGCTGTACTTTGGGGTGACACCTTTTGGACGACCCAGGTGGCTGGCGAGGATGACCTTGGCGCCCTTCTCGAGGAGGAACTTGATGGTGGGGACGGAGGCGCGGATGCGGGTGTCGTCGGTGATCTTCTGGGCATCGTCGAGCGGGACGTTGAGGTCGGCGCGCACGAACACCTTCTTCCCCTTCAGATCCGCCTCGCCGAGGGTGCCCACGCTCCTCTTCGTCGCCATCACTGCCCTGCACGCAGCAGCAGCAGCAGCAGCAGCACCAGAGACCCGACGCCGCGGGAGGCGAGGGGGGCAGTCAGACGGCGGCGACGGCGACGGCGACGAGAGCACACGGATACCAGACGGCGACGGATCCGGAGACTCACCCTGGGTTGGAAGAACCGGATCGAATCGGCGGACGACGAGATGGGTGGTAGTGGGATGGGAT
>NZ_PGTB01000060.1 GCF_002786325.1 Pseudooceanicola lipolyticus
CGGGCGACCGGGTGCAGCTGGTCCCCCTGCCCGGCCAACGCGCCCGCGCCGACCTGGACACGCCCGAAGACTGGGCCGCGTGGCGCGCGCGCCACCGCGATCGGGACTAGCCAAGATCCGGCGATCTTGTTCCAGCGGCTTCAAAGGCGGCAGGAGGTCGGCTTAGCGAACAAAGCGGACGTTGAATTCGTCGACATATTTTGCGAACTGCGCTAGTGCTTCTGGTGAGGAATTTGCAAAAGTATCCAGCTACCCATGCCCATGCCGTGGACATATCGGCACGCCTCCAAGGAGTGGCGCGCCTTCCTCGATGATGCGAAAGAGCGTATGTCCCTTGAGTCAGACAACATGGCTTACACCGCTGTAGATGCGGTTTTTCAGGTGTTCCGGCGTCGGCTAACCGCTCAAGAGGGTTTGGCTTTCGCAAGCGTCTTGCCGAGCGTGCTTCGTGCAATTTTTGTGAATAACTGGGACGTGACTGAGCCCCGCGCTGCATTTGATGACCGCGAAAAACTGGTTTCCGAAGTCCAGAAAGTGCGCGTGAACCACAATCTGACGCCAGACAACGCGATAGAGGCGACAGCATGGGCAGTTCGGCGCTGCACCAACAAAAGAGACTTTGAGCGCGTATTGGCGAAGCTTCCGGCCGAGGCGCTTGCGTTCTGGCATGTCGATGTGGCCGATCCTGCCGAACTGGAACAAAAAATCATCTAACGGCGGCGCAGTGCTTTGCGTTTTGGGCTGCAACCAGTCATCGGGTCTCTCTGGCCTATGTTGGCATCATGAGCATGTTTCTGGCGTCGGTGTCTTGGCATCGCGGGCTTGCGCTTGGGACATCGCCCGTATTGGCCAGATCAACCTTCTCCTGCGTACCACCGCGCTTGGATGGTCTGCGCTCTTTCTCGGAGAACAAATCACCGTCACAGCGATCATCTGCTCGGGCATCGTCTGAGCTACGATGATCGTATGTCTGAAAAGCCGATCCTGACGTTTGTCGCAATGCAGAATTTGGTGGAAGTGGGTTCGAAGCCGACTTCCCCGTCTTGGCGGTGCGCAGTCCAGCTAACCCCGCTTCGCCGGAGGTCCCCCTAGCGGAGCAAGCTATTGTTGGTTGCAGCAACAGCAGTTCATGTGCAGCCAGACAGGGAATATCCATAGAACGCTGTAGCGTGGTACCGACGCTTGAACCTTTAAGGTGTCAACGTTCGTGACCCCGGTCTTGGGGGGTCAAAGAAAAAGGGCGCCCAAGGGCGCCCCATTCCAAACTTGAATCGTCCAATCAGGCGAGCTGAATGTTTTCCGCCGCCTCTCGGCCATCACGGCCGGCTTGTACGTCGTAGGTGACTTTCTGATTGTCGCTAAGACCGGTGAGACCGGCGCGCTCAACAGCAGAAATATGGACGAAGATATCCTTACCACCCGTTTCGGGTGCAATGAAGCCGAAGCCTTTTGTGGTGTTGAACCATTTCACGGTGCCATTGGCCATCGTGAGATCTCCTTTTATTTTCAACCTGTTCGCGGAAGTGCAACAGCGTGGCGCAGTCGGCCGATATCGAGTTCGCTGAAGTCCGGTAGGGAAAGCAGGGGATCGAAAGCAGTAACGTAGCCTGACAGGCATGACCGAGCACAGTGAGTCTGTCCATGCTATTTCGAGATTGACCTTACGTCACCCCGAATTGGCCTCGGTCGATCGGGCGATTGTGATCATCGCAAAACTCAGTTGGGATATTGTCAGATCCGGAGTTGACGATGGATTTGCTCATCTAAATTTCGGCACTCCGCGCAACTGACCCTTACAAGCTCCCCGGCATCCCTTAAGAAACTTTGCGCGCAGGCTGTTCCTGCTTGGGAACGCTACGGGCGTGGCAGTCTTCAATTATCGCGGCGTGTCGAAAAGGGCTTACACCTGGGCTTCCCAGCCTGGCGGCGCGCCTCCGGATCAGTCTCTGCACCATATCCCCAAATACCCGAAAGGCGGGACGATCATCTCGTCCCGCCCCAGGCTCTGCCACGGCAATCCGTGGCAGATGCTGCATAACCGTTGAATTCAGGGGATCTCAGAGCGTGAGCAACCGCGCCTCGTGGCGCTTGAGCGATTTACGCGCCGCCTGGTAGGCATTGATGCCCACTTGCGTCTTCAGCTCGGGGAATAGTTCGTAAATCTCGTTGCGCTGGGCGTTGCCGACCCCTTGCAGCGACTGGTCGCCGGGCTGGAAACTTTCGCTCCAGCTGCCATCCGACAGCACCACCTCGTGCTGGTCGAACATGAAGTGGATATAGGTCACCCGCGGCGCCATCACCGTCTCGACCCCGGGCAGCCCGGTCAGGTGCTTGGCCGCGGCCAGCACTTCGGTCTCGGCGAAATACAGCGCCGTCTTGTCATTGGACACCAGCATCCGGTGGTTCGGGCTGACCATCATGTCGCGTTCCGGCAGCCCGTCGCCCAGGGCGCCCTTGCGGATCAGCACCGGGCGCAGATGTTCGGCGCGCGCCAGATCGGCCGCGCTCAACGTCTTGTGGCCCAGCCAGCCGATCTCGCGGATGCCATTGTCGCGGGTCAGCACCCGGTCGCCCTGGCGCAGGTCCTCGACCGGCCGCGCGCCCTGCGGCGTCGCAATCCGGGTGCCGGGGGTAAAGCAGGGCACCACCTCGATATTGGTGAATTTCAGTGTGCCGGTGACATCGCCATCACCGTCGAGGAATTCCACCGTGCCGTCGAAGCCGTTGCCGTCGCTGTCGGTGACCAGGTCGGTAAAGCGGAAGTCCGTTCCGAAATCGCCGGCAATCTCCAGCGTGTCGTGGTCATTCCCGCCCGAGCCGCCATCGATCACATCGCCCTTGCCGGTAGCGGCATCGACGATGAAGGTGTCCGCATCATCGCCCCCCGACAGCCGGTCGGCGCCTTCGCCGCCGGTGATGGTGTCATCGCCGCCCTCGCCAAAGATGGTATCGTCGCCGGCGCCGCCCAGCAGCACATCGTCGCCCGGCGCGCCCTCGTCGGCGATACCGGCGTCGAAATAGACATCGGTGATCTGGACATGCGAACTGTCGCCGCCATCATTGGTATGGGTGATAACGATCTTGCTGACCGGGCCGTCGATGCCGACCAGCAGCGAATACTTGGCGCTATCCGGCGCGGCGCCGCCGCCTTTCGACGTCGCGGTGTCATCGCCCGGCACCGCGTCCTTGTCCGACAGGATCAGGCCGCTGCCACCGGTCAGTTCAACCGGGATCGCGTGACCCTCGGCGTCATAGGCGCGCACCGACACCACGCTGTCGTGATCGGCATCGTTGATCCGGAACGACACATTGCCAACCGCTTCGGAAAACTCCAGCGCGACGGTGGCGGTGGCGCAATCCTTCTCGGTCTCGATCGCCAGGTTGCTGTCCGGGTTCACCGGCCCCAGGTCGCCGGTGTCGATACCCTCGACCAAACCGTCATCGGATTCCCATTCGACCTGCGCATGGCGATAGCTGTTCAGGATCGAAAAGCTGACATCGACGCTGCCGGTGTTCTGGGTAAAACCGCCGGCGTCGCGCTCGTCGGAAAAGCCCGGCCCCTCGGACCAGCGGAACACCTCGCGCCCGGTTTCGAAATCGCCGCCGGGCAGATTGGAATCGCCGTAGATCACATCGTCGCCGGCGCCGCCTTCGACCGTATCCGAACCGCTGCCGGCATAGATGGTGTCGTTGCCCTCGCCCGCCCGCACCGTGTCATCCCCGGCGCCAGCATCAACGATATCGTCATCGGGCGCCTGCCCGGGCAGGATGGCATCGCCATTGTCGATACGGTCGCCCTCGGGATCGCCCGTATAGGCCAGGTCGATCAGATCGTCGCCATCGGTGCCCTCGACCACGCCGTCCAGCGCCGGATCGAACAACACTGCGCCGTCGAGGATCGCCAGATAGTCGATATGGCCGTCGAAATAGTGATCGAACTTGCCATCGTCCTTTTCCTCGGCGCCGATGGTAAAGCTCTGGCCGTCATTGTCGGTGATGTCGAAGGTCAGGCCGGTGACTTCCGAACCGCCGGTGAAGGACGTGCCGTCGGTCAGGTTCTCCACCAGCACCTTGTTGCCGGTGGCCGCGTCCCAGGAATAGGTCACCCGGATCTCGTCGCAAAGCCCGGCAAAGCCCTTGCCGGTGGACAGCAGCGACACGTTGCAATCATCGGCATGCAGCACCTGCACCGCGCCGGTCTCGGTCACGCGGACCTCGAAAAAGCCCTCCTTGCCGGCATCGGCCTTTTCGCCACGGCTGACCACGGTGGCATAGTCATCGCACCAGCCCGGATCGCCGGTCTGTTCGAACTGCACCATGACGGTCCCGGCAGCCAGGTCGAAGGGCGTGTCGTTGCCCTGCACGTCGAACCGAGCGCTGCGTCCGTCGGTCTTGAAATACCCGTTGGAGAACTGGCCATAGCCGAATTTCTCGCCATTCTGGGCAATCCCATCATCCAGCCCGGTATCCTTGGTTTCGGATCCGCGCAGAAAATCCCACAGGCCGATCACATCGGCGGAATACGGGTTGGTGAAGTTGCTCGCACTCGTCATCGTCATCTCCCTGGCGGTGCAAACACCGCCACCCGCAGCCCTGCGGAACCGTTAACTACAGCTGGTGCGACGATCCGAGGATCGGCGGCAGCACCCGGCGCATGCGAAGATGGTCAGACACGGGTGCCGAGACAGGCCCTCGGACCTGCCATTTCAGCAGCCAAAGCTCGCCCAGGACCGGGCAAATCCCGGACCCCGCGCAAACGCGTGTCTTCCGCATCCTCGGAATGCGAACTTGTGCGGCCGCCCCCGCGACCAACAGACATTGCCCCCCACTCAGGCAGGTTTATTTCTACTGAAGGCCCCGGATCCTCGAAAGCTAAATTTTGCCGAAAGGTCACCACGATTCCGCCACAATTGCGCGGTGCCGGGTTCCTGAACCGTGCTGATTGTTTCCAATTCCCTCTCCAGAGAGGGCAGATTTCCCCCGGAGCGCCTTGAAAACCCAGGGTTTATTGCGCTCGCGCTGCGTTGCGGCAAGATCTTGTTTCCACCGGCGCAACAGCCTGCGGCACGCCCCCCGGCAGCCTGCCGCTGCCCGGTTTCGGCCCGTTCCCGCCCACATTCTAGGCCGGTTTAGAAACGATAACGGGCATTTGACCCCGATTGCTCAACCAATGGATACAACCTGCCCGCCTTGCCCCCGAATCGCCGGGCCAAACCGGAGAATCGGGCAAAACTATGTCCGGTCGCACCCAGCGGCGGGGCATCGCCGATTCCACCAACAGCCGTGCCGCACCGCCCGGCGGCGGTGTTACCTGTTTCGGAACTCTGAGGCTGGTACCCAAGGTCGGACTCGAACCGACAAGGCCGTTAAGCCGGGGGATTTTGAATCCCCTGCGTCTACCAATTCCGCCACTTGGGCCTCGGCGATGGTCTATCGTCGAGGCACTGCGCCGTCCAGTGGCAAATTCAGGGCGGCCGCTTCGCATCGGGGAGTTGACGGTGCCGCGCGTCCATGTTTTGCCATGCCCTGACGCCCGCTTTCGGGCCAAGCGGAGCGCCTGTGATGATGAAACGCCTCTACGACCGGGTGATGGAACTGGCCGGGCATCCGCAGGCGCTGTGGTGGTTGGCGCTGGTCTCCTTCATCGAAAGCTCGGTCTTCCCGATCCCGCCCGATGTGATGATGATTCCGATGATCATCGCCCGCCCGACACGGGCCTGGCTGATCGCGCTGGTTGCGCTGGTGGCCTCGGTCGCCGGCGGGCTGCTGGGCTATGCCATCGGCGCGCTGGCCTTCGAAACCATCGGCCAGCCGATCCTGTCCAGCCTGGGCAAGGGCGACGCCATGGCCGAGTTCAACACCCGGTTCAATGATTTCGGCTTCTGGGCGGTGCTGGTGGCCGGGGTCACGCCGTTCCCCTACAAGGTGATCACCATCATGTCCGGCTGGACCGCCATGCCGCTGGGCACTTTCATTGCCACCTCTATCCTCGCGCGGGCATTGCGGTTTTTCGTGGTCGCCGGCCTGCTGCGGGTGTTCGGCGCACCAATTCGTGAATTCATTGAACGCCGCCTGGGTCTTGTCTTTACCCTCTTCATCGTGGTTCTGATCGGCGGGTTCGCATTGGTGAAGTATCTGTGACACGCAACATGTCGATCTGCCTGGCCGCCGGCGGCTCGGCCGCGCTGCTGCTGGGCGCGTTCGCCTTCCAGCATCTGGGCGGTCTCGCCCCCTGCAAAATGTGCATCTGGCAGCGCTGGCCGCATGGCGCGGCGATCGTGCTGGGCCTGCTGGCGCTGGTCCTGCCCGGCCCGGTGCTGCCGGTGCTGGGTGCGCTGGCGGCGCTGGCGACCGGCGGTATCGGCCTTTACCACACCGGCGTCGAACAGGGCTGGTGGCAGGGGCCGACCACCTGCACCGCCGCGCCGGTGGGCGGGCTGACCCCCGGCGAGCTGATGGACCATATCATGAACGCCCCGCTGGTCCGCTGTGACGAGGTGCCGTGGCAGCTGTTCAGCCTGTCGATGGCCAGCTGGAACATGCTGCTGTCGCTGGGGCTGGCAGCGATCTGGCTGATCGCCGCGCGCAAGTCGCTGGCCGCCTGACCCGCCGCCGGGCCGGTTTTATCGCCGGTTTCGCGCCGCTGCCCCCAAATTGCCCAAATCCGACACTGGAAAGCAGCGCGAAACGGCGGATACTGGGACGGTACCGCAACAGCATCGAGCCGTCATGAAACCGAAAACCTGCATCCTGATCGGCGCCCCCGTGGACAGCGGCAAGCGCCGCACCGGCTGTCTGATGGGCCCTGACGCCTACCGCACCGCCGGCATCATCGCGGCCCTCAGCGGGCTGGGCCTGAAGGTCGAGGATATGGGCAACCTGTCGCCCGCCTCCTTCACCCCCGACACCAATGACGGCAAGCTGCACGCCCCCAATGAAACCATCGCCTGGACCCATCGGCTGATCCGCGAAAGCGAACGCGCCATCGGCCGCGGCCTGCCGATCTTCATGGGCGGCGATCACAGCCTGTCACTGGGCACCGTCGTGGGCGTCGCCAATCACGCGGCGGCGCAGGGCCGGCCGCAATTCGTGCTGTGGCTGGACGCACATAGCGATTTCCACACCCCCGAGACCACCGCATCGGGCAATCTGCACGGCACGCCGTTGGCCTATGTCACCGGGCGCAGCGGCTTTGGCGGCTTTCCCCGCGTCGACAATCCGGTGCCCGAAGAGAATATCTGCATCATCGGTCTGCGCTCGGTCGATGCCGAGGAACGCGCCGCGCTGGAGGATACCAATATCGGCTATCACGACATGCGCGAGATCGACGAACAGGGCATTTCGCGCCCGCTGACCGCCTTTCTCGAACGGGTGGAACAGGCCAATGGCTTCCTGCATGTCTCGCTCGATGTCGATTTCCTCGACCCCTATATGGCGCCCGGCGTCGGCACCACCGTGCCCGGCGGCATCACCGTGCGCGAAGGCCACCTGGTGATGGAAATCCTGCACGATTACGGGCTGATGACCTCGCTCGACCTGGTCGAACTGAACCCGTTCCTCGACGAACGCGGCCGCACCGCCCAGTTGATGGTCGACCTGGCCGCCTCGGCGCTGGGCCGCCGCGTGTTCGATCGTCCCACCCGCGCCCATATGTGAGCCCCGCCATGATCCCCGTTCCCTCCGACAAGGCCCTGGTTCCCTTCGTCTCGGTCGATGACATGATGCAGCTGATCCACCATATCGGCGTGGAACCGATGCTGCTGGGCCTGGCCGAGTATATCGAGGCCGACTTCCGCCGGTGGGAGCTGTTCGACAAGACCCCGCGCATCGCCTCGCATTCCGCCGAAGGCGTGATCGAACTGATGCCGACCTCGGATGGCGAGGTCTACGGGTTCAAATACGTGAACGGCCACCCCAAGAACACCCGCGAGGGGCTGCAGACGGTGACCGCCTTCGGCCTGCTGGCCGAGGTGGCCACCGGCTATCCGGTGCTGCTCAGCGAGATGACGATGCTGACGGCGATGCGCACCGCCGCCACCTCGGCCATGGTGGCCAAACATCTCGCGCCCCGGGGCGCGCGGGTGATGGCGATGATCGGCAATGGCGCGCAGGCGGAATTCCAGACCCTGGCGATGAAGGCGGTCTGCGGCATCGACACCGTGCGCCTTTATGACATCGACCCGGCCGCCACCGCCAAATGCGCCCGCAACCTCACCGGCCGCGGGCTCGACATCATCGCCTGCGAAAGCCCCGAAGAGGCGATCGAAGGCGCGCAGATCGTCACCACCTGCACCGCCGACAAGCAATATGCCACGATCCTGACCGACAACATGGTCGGCCCCGGCATCCATATCAACGCTATCGGCGGCGATTGCCCCGGCAAGACCGAACTGGCCCCGGCGGTGCTGCAACGTTCGACGATCTTCGTCGAATTCCCGCCGCAGACACGCATCGAGGGCGAGATCCAGCAGCTGGCCCCGGACCACCCGGTTACCGAGTTATGGCAGGTGATCTCGGGCACCGCGCCGGGCCGCACCGCGCCGGAACAGATCACCCTGTTCGACAGCGTCGGCTTTGCCATCGAGGATTTCAGCGCCCTGCGTTACGTGCGCGATCGCCTGCCCGGCACCGGTTATTATCATGACCTCGACCTGCTGGCCGATCCCGACGATCCGCGCGACCTGTTCGGTATGCTGCTCCGCGCCGATCCCGGCTGACGTCACATGCGGCCGCCTGACGCAGCGGCAATCTGCTCGATTGATTGGCGCGGCCTGTCACCGCATCTCCCCTGCCATTGTAACGATGTTGCGACGATAGGAGGAGACCGCCGCACATGACCCAGCCCACCCTGACCCGGGGCGAGATCGACGCCCGTATCACCTTTCACGAGAGCGACCAGATCATGGAGGTCAGCTTTGCCGGACTCCGGATTGAAAGCACCGCCGACATCAACGCCTTTTATGACCGGATCGAAGAGCGCATCACCGCCTCGGGCGAACCGCTCTGGTTCTTCCTGGTGAACTATTCCGGCACCTGGATCGACAGTTCCGCCTGGATCGCCCATTCCCGCAGGGGCCGCGCGCTGAACCAGGCGCATTCCATGGGGTCCGTCCGCTTCGACCTGACCGAGGAAACCCGCGCGCGGATCGAACGCGACGCCGGCACTGAATCCTTCGATCCGAACCTGTTCGCCACCCGCGACGGCGCGCTTGCCCACCTGCGCGGCCTGCCTTCGCAGCGGCGCAAACCGGTCAAATCCACCGCCAGCATCAGCCGCGCCGACCTGAACTGGCGGATCGGGTTTCATCCGCAAGAGGGCATCATGGAAGCCGATTTCTCCAATCTCTCCTTCGAGAACGTACGCGACGTGAACGAGGTTTTCAATTTCATCGAAGACCAGATCGCGGCCACCGGCCGGCAGTGGTATTTCCTGGTCAATTACGACGGCACCCGCATTCAATCGCCGGCCTGGGTGCAATATGCGCGGCGCGGCAAAAACCTGAATGAAACCTGGTCGCTTGGGTCGGTGCGCTATGCGCCGGGATCGGAAACCGAAACCGACATCCGGCTGCGCGCCCAAAGCCAGGGCTTCCGGCCGAATATCCGCAACACCCGCGAAGAGGCGCTGCAGCGGATCGAGGAAATGAAAGCCGAACAGGTCGAAAAGGTCGAATAGACCGGGTTATTTCGTCAGCACCGCCAGCCGCCGGTTCGCCACCTGCGCCAGCGATACGGTCGAACGCGAGATCGACAGCAGGATCACCACCGGCGCCACCTTGAACAGTGAGGTGTTGACCAGCGAATCCGCGGTACTGACCGCCAGCATCTGGAACCCGGCGGCGATCGGAAAGGCATAGGCGGCAAAGATGATGCCGAATGACACCGCGATGGCGATGTCCTGCGTCAGCCGGAACCGCGCCTGCCGCGACCGGGTGCGCGCCAGCATGTCGCCATGCCGGCGCATCCGGTCGCGCAGCACCGCCTTCTTGGCGCTGCGCAGCGCCGGCGGCGCAAAGGCATCATTGCTGGCCCGGAACGACAGGAATGCCTGTTCCAGCCGGGTTTCCGCCCGGTCCAGCGCCACGCCCAGCGCGCGCAGCATGCTGGTATCGCCGATGATCATCGTCACCACCACCAGCGCCACGATCACCCCGATCACCACCAGCGGCGAGATGAAATAGACGAAACACAGCAGCAGCAGAAAGCCGAACACCACCGCCTCTTCGTCGCGCTTGCGGTCGTGATCCTTCAGGATATTGCCCACCGTCTTCAGGGTGAGCGTGCCATGATCGGCCTTGCGGTATTCAAACCGGAACTGTTCGCTGATCCGCTCCAGCCCCTGTTCGCTCAGCGCCTTGGTCCGGGTCCGCAGCCCCACCGCCAGCAAGCCGATGCCCACCGCCAGCGCGAAGATCAGCGCAAAGGGTTCGATGGCGTGACGTTCGACACCGGCGCGCACCGCGTAGAACAGCACGATCACCGACAGCACCGACAACAGCTTGGCGCCCAGACGCAGCCCCTTGGCCCGCGACAGTTCCGGTTGCAGCAGGCTTTTCATACGTGTCGCCAGCGCCTCGGTGCCCTCGACCCCGCCCAGCAGGATACCCTGCAGATCGACGATGGCGCAGGCATCCTCGCCCGCCGGCACCGGAAATTTACGGGTCACCCGCCATTCGCCGTGCATCGGATCCCAGCGGGCAATGTCGCCCTGCCGCCCCTGTTGCCGCAACCGCAGCGCGTAGGAGGCCCGCGGCGCCGCCGCCGGATCAGCGGGGGTGGTCCAGCGTGCCGCCGAAATCCGGCTGCTGCCGGCCTCGGAAAAGAAGAAATCCACCGGCAGCGCCGCCAGTTCCGGCGCCACGGCCGCTTCGCGATAGGGCCAGATGTCGCCCAGGACAGGATATTGCACACTCATGATCTCAACTCGTCTGAACCCGTGTCCGCCTGCACCAGCGTCAGCCGCGACATCGTCAGATGCGCGGCATGGCGCAGTCCGGTTTGACCCAGCCGCGCCTGCAACTCTGCCACCGGCATCTTGTTGCGATAATCCCAGAACACCGGCAGATCGCCCGGTGCGCAGCTGTGCAGGTTGCGCAGCAACGGGTCTTTCTGCTGTTTCTCGACCACCGGCTGCGCCTTCACCGCCACCGGCAGCGTGCCGCCGCCCCGGGTCTCGCGGGCGATCAGCAGGTGGTCGAAATCGGCCTGCGTCGCGTCCTGGCCCGGCCCGAAGATGCGCACCGCGCCGGCCTCGGGGCGGTCGCCCTCGCTCAGCTCGCCCAGCGCGTGGCGCACTACGTCGGCCATGATCATCCGCTGTTCGCGCACCGTCAGGTCCGGCTGCTGCAGCGATTGGGTCAGCTTGGAAATCCCCTCGATCCGCAGCATGTCGCCGCTGCGCGCAACCTTCAGCGGCACCTCGCCCAGCAGTTTCTGCCGGCGCAGCGGCACCTCGACCCCCACCAGCGACGGCACCGCCTCGGCCGGGGCCAGCAGCGGCATCACCAGCCGCGCCCGGCGGAAATCCAGCGGCACGATCTGCATCGCCGTCAGGATCCAGAACATCAGCGCCACCGGCGGCAGGTCGGCCAGCAGCACGCCGAACCCGGCAAAGCCGATCACGCTCCACTTCGCCACCTCGCCCAGCGCATCCGGCGCCACCGTCTTGCCCGGCAGCCCCAGCCGCTGGCCCAGCCGCGAATAGCGGCCGATACCGGGCCGGACCGACCGGCGGCAGACCTGGATATCGTCCAGCTGCATCAGCAGCAGCAGGCACAGGAACAGCCCGGCATGGATCGCGGCGATGATCGGGCTCAGCACGATCAGCAACAGGGTCAAGCCAAACATCGCGCCCAGCGCCGCTGGGATCTGCGCCTGCTGCGGCAGCGACAGGATCAGCCCCCGCCGGATCGTGCCGGAGACATCGCGCTCCATCCGGCCGCGAAATCCGTTTAGGTCGCGGTCGCGCACCGTCACCCGCAACAACCCGCGCCAGAACCGCGACTGGCGCCGCCGCGCCCAGTCATCCTCGCCCCCGACCCGCACCTGCCGCGCCAGCAGCAGCAGACCACCACAGGCGGCGATCACCGCGACAATCGCCAGCAGCGACGGGAAACTCGCATGGTTCAGCACCAGGAACAGCACCGCCACCAGGCACAGCAACAACGCACATTCCAGCAGGCGCGCCGCCAGACCGGCCAGGAACAGCGCCGCCGTGTCCAGGCGGCGCGGCCGGGCACCGCCCACCACCTGCCCCGCACCCACAGGCGCCGGCAGTTTCGACCGGGCCGGTTTGCGCACCTCCAGCAGCTTGCCGGAATACAGCGCGGTGAAATCCGCCATCGGGTAATAGACCGGCCCCATCGCCGGATCGAACACCAGAACGCCGCGCCGCCCGCAGGTCAGCAGCACCACGTAATGTTGCTGCTGCATATGCAGGATCGCGCGCCCGGCAATCTTGTGCAGGCTGGCCGCCGGCACCGCCAGGGCCGCCGCCTCGATGCCCTGCTGTTCCTCGAAATACCGCCGCAGCGCCTCCAGCGAACTGCCGGCGCAATCGGGGTTCAGCGCCTCCGAGGCCAAGACCGGGTCCGCCTTGCGGCCGATCATGTTCAGCACCGTCAGGGCCGAGGCGACGCCGCAATCGGTGCGCGCGGTCTGCATCACGAACCTGCGCCGGTGGCGCAGCAGCGCCAGCGTGGCCGATGCCCAGAAGATGCTAGATCTCGGCATTTTTAGCCATCAGGAAGTTGAACAGCGATTGCCGCGCCAGCGGAAAGCTCAGATGCACCACCGCGCCGGGCAGATGCGAGATCTCCTCGGCGGAACTTTCCGACACCTCGACCACCACCTGGCTCAGCACGCCCCGGCGGATGATCTTGTCGGCCAGCGACTGGTTGCCCAGGCGGATGCCCAGTTCGCGGGTGTCCACGGTCGACACGTCGCGTTTCAGCAGGGTTGCATCGAAGACGATCTCCGAGCCGGTGCGAGTATCGTTGATCGACCCGCGCACCCGCTGCCCCGGTTGCAGCACCACGGAATGGCGGTTCTCCAGGAAACCGATGATCTCGCGGCTGGGCCCTGCCGCCTGCCGCGCGCCGAAACTATCGGGGAGCGAGATATCCGCCACCACCTGGACCGGCCGGTCAAAGGCATCCCGCGCCCGCGCCGAGGTGATGGCCACCCGGTCCTGCGGCAGGCGGGCCAGCGCCACGAAAACCGACACCACGTCGATGGCGCCGATGGTCTGTTCGTCCTGGCTGATCTCTTTCACCGCCAGCCCGGCGTCTTCCAGCGCCGCGCGCATCGCCGCGCGGTCGACCGGCAGGGACAGCTCCACCTCGCGCGGGCCATGATGCAGGGTGATCGCCCCCTGCTGCGGAGCGCCATAGATCAGGAACGAGATCCCCGCCACCGGCGTGCCGGTGGCCAGCAGCCGCAGCGCATCGGCCCGCGCCACATCGGCGCGGCTGGCCTGCAGCGTCCGCATGTCGACCGAAACCTCGTTGGCAATCGCCACCTGCGGCAACATCGCCTTGGCGAGATAGCGCGCCTCGGTCTCGGCATGTTGCTTGTCGCGCAGGCGGTCCAGTTCGGCGATCTGCGCTTCCAGATCGGCGATCTGCCGCGCCAGGATCTCGATTTCGGCCTCGTCGATCGAATTGGAATAGATCAGGTCATTCTGCCCCTTGACCATGTCCAGGATCATCTTGTCGGTGGAAAAGGTCGCCCCCTTCGAGGTGATCACCGACAGCCGGTCGGACTGGATGTCTTCCATCATCGTGGCGATCCGCTGCGCCGGCAGCGCCGAGGCTTCCTTGGACTTCTTCACCAGTTCTTCCAGCTGCGCCAGCTGGGCCAGACGCTCTTCGTTCAGGCTGGTGATGTCCGACAGGCTTTCCAGGGTGAAATCCTGCAGCGCCGCCAGCACCTCGGCAGTGTCGGCGATCAGCACGTCACGCGCCGCCACCCGGCCCGCCGTGGCGGTTTTCTTGGCGCGGTCGCGGTCGATCTCGACCTGGAGTTTCGATGTCTTTTCAAGGTGATCGGCATCGACCTTGGCCAGTTCGCGATGCATCGTGCCCAGCAGCAGCGCGTTTTCCGCCACCGCCTCGGAATAGGTCACAGCCGATACGATCTGGCCGGGCTGGAACTGCCCCTCATCCGAGGCGAAGTGCAACACCGTGCCCGCCTCGGTGGCGCGGATGGTGCGAACACCGCCGGGATTCACGATCAGGCCAAAGCCATCCACCGCGAAGGACACCGGCACATAAAACACCGCCAGCGCCGCAAGGATCAGACCGATCGAGACTGAAAACAGTTTCATCACCACTTCCCTCTGACATCTGCCGCCCAACCCGTGCCGGCAAAGCGTGCGGCCCGCATGGCCTCTTACGCCGGGATAACACGCGGCGGACAATCGCCGCTGTAAAGGACATCACATTCCGCAATTAGGGCGCAAGCCCCGCGCCGGGCCGACGGCGGGCGGACCGAAGCCGCCCGCCTGTCGCTGATCCGGTGCCGGCCGCATCGCACCCCGGGCTTAGAAATGGGTGTCGAACTCGTCCAGCCCGCCGCCCAGATCGGCGCCATAAACCGCGGCGTCGCCATCGGCCTCGGTGTCGGCGCCGGAATCGAGCGCGCATGTATCCGTGCCACAGGCCTCCTCGGCGGAACGGTCCACGTCCGAACCGCAGACATAGCCGTCACAGGCGCCGTCGGCCGTGCCCTCCCGTGCGGATGCGGGTTCGTCGCCCTCGTCGCCCTCGTCGCCTTCATTGTTTTCGTCGCCCTCGTCATCTTCGTCGTTCTCATCGTCCTCGTTGCCTTCGTTGCCTTCGTTGCCCTCGTTGTTCTCGTCGCCCTCGTTATTTTCATTGGCCTCGTCGCCTTCGTCATGCTCGTCGTCTTCGTCGCGTTCGTTATCTTCGTTGCCTTCGTCGTTCTCGTTGCCCTCGTCGCCTTCGTCGCCTTCGTTGCCGTTGTTCTCGTTCTCGTCGCCTTCGTCGCCCTCGTCGCCCTCGTCGTGCTCGTTATCCTCGTTGCCCTCGTTATTCTCGTTGCCCTCGTCATTCTCGTTATTCTCGTTGTCCTCGTTGCGCTCGTCGCCCTCGTTGCCCTCATCGCCCTCGTCGAATTCGTCGTCCTCGTTGCCTTCATTGCCCTCGTTGTTTTCATCGCCTTCGTCGTTCACGAAATCCTCGTTGCCCTCGTCGCCTTCGTCATTCTCGTCGCGCTCGTCGCCCTCGTCGCCTTCATTGGCCTCGTCATTCTCGTCCCCCTCGTCGAACTCGTCGCCGTTGAAGTCGGGATCGGGGCCTCTGGTCGGCTCGTTCTCCTCGTTGCCTTCATTCCCCTCGTTGCCCTCGTTGCCTTCGTTGGACTCGTTGGCTTCGTCATCCTCGTTGCCTTCGTTGTTCTCGTCGCCCTCGTTATCCTCGTTGTGTTCGTTGAATTCGTCATTCTCGTCGCCTTCATCGCCCTCGTCGTGCTCGTTGCCCTCGTTGTCCTCGTCGCCTTCATCCTCCTCATTATCCTCGTTATCCTCGTTGCCCTCGTCGGCCTCGTCGCCTTCATTCCCCTCGTCGTCGAGATTGCGTTCATCGCCCTCGTTATTCTCGTCGCCCTCGTCCCGTTCGTTGCCTTCATTGCCTTCGTTGCCGGTGTCGCCGGTCACGAATTCATCGCCCTCGTTGTTCTCGTCGCCCTCATCGCCTTCGTTATCCTCGTTCGCCTCGTTGCCTTCATTGAACTCGTCGCCTTCATCGCCCTCGTCACCCTCGTTGCCCTCGTTCAATTCATTGCCTTCGTCGCCCTCATCCCCCTCATTGTCCTCGTTGCCTTCGTTCAGCTCGTCGCCTTCATCCCTTTCATCGCCCTCGTTATCCTCGTTGCCCTCGTCGCCTTCGTCATTCTCGTTGAACTCATCGCCGTCATTGGGCTGACCGTTGCCATCCTCCTCGTTCTCGTTGCCCTCGTTGTTCTCGTTGCCCTCGTCACCTTCGTTATTCTCGTTGCCGCCGGCGAAGTCCTCATTGCCCTCGTTGCCTTCATTGCCTTCGTCGCCTTCGTCATCCTCGTCGTCTTCGTTTGATTCATTGCCCTCGTTGCCCTCGTCTTTCTCGTTGTTCTCGTTATCCTCGTTGCGCTCGTCGCCCTCGTTGTTCTCGTCGCCCTCGTCGTCCTCATCATCCTCGTTGCTTTCGTCGCCCTCGTTGCCCTCGTCATTCTCGTCGAACTCGTTTCCCTCATTGCCCTCGTTTCCAGGTCCGGCCTCGTTGCCCTCATTGCCCTCGTCGCCCTCGTTGTTCTCGTCGGATTCGTCGCCCTCGTTGTCCTCGTTGCCTTCGTCGTCCTCGTTGAACTCGTCGCCCTCATCGCCCTCGTTATCCTCGTTGGCCTCGTCGAACTCGTCCTTCTCGTCGAACTCGTCGCCCTCATCGTCCTCGTTGCCTTCGTCGCCCTCGTTGAACTCGTCGTTCTCGTCGCTTTCGTTGTCCTCGTTGCCCTCCTCCCCTTCGTCGCCATCATTGTCCCTCAGCGGGCCGAAGGTTTCGTCGCCCTCATTATCCTCGTTGCCCTCGTTGCCCTCGTTGCGCTCGTCCCCCTCGTCCCTTTCGTTATCCTCGTCGCCCTCGTCGTTCTCGTTGTCCTCGTCATCCTCGTTGGCCTCGTCCCCCTCGTCATTCTCATCGCCCTCATTGCGCTCGTTATCCTCGTCATCCTCGTTGTCCTCGTTGCCCTCGTCGTTCTCGTCGCCATTGTTTTCGTGAAATTCCGGATCGGGCCGGGGCATCCCGCCCCGCACCGCGGCGGCCGCGTCCGGGGCCAGCACCCGGATGTCCCGCGCCGCCGCCAGGTCCCCTGGGTCACGGCTGAGAACAGCGGTTGCGGTCTTGCGGATGATGGCTGCGATGGTCATGAGAATACCCCCCTGAGATCTGGCGATTGCATTGAACCGTCCAGAGCCCCAGTTGCCCTGAACGCATTGGCGGGGCGGCCGGGCCGCAAGGGCACCCGCCGCGGTTGAACTCCGGGTTCGGATTGCGGAACCCCAAAATGCAAAACCGCCCCGTTGGGGGCGGTTCGCGTTGTTTCGTCTGGTCCGGTCCGGGGGGTGCAGGCCGGGTGGGATCGCTGATTTTGCGTCTCTCCTCATCGGCCTGCCTCCTCCTTTTACCAGATCAAGGTCTCAGACACCCGGATCGAACTCGTCCAGGCCGCCGCCAAGGTCGGCGCCGATGGCGTCGGAGAAGTCTCCGTCATCCGTCGCACCGCCCGCATCGATGGCGCAGGCATCGGTGCCGCAGGCATCGCCGTCTTCGGCGCCACCATCCGCTCCGCAGGCGAACCCGCGCGGAGCCGAAGCTTCGTCACCTTCGTTGCCCTCGTCGCCTTCGTCATTCGGCGTGTTCTCATTGCCTTCGTTCCCTTCGTCGAGGCCCTTCTCGTCGCCCTCGTCACCTTCGTTGCCTTCATTGCCTTCGTTCCCTTCGTCGAGGCCCTTTTCGTCGCCCTCGTCGCCTTCATTGCCTTCGTCGCCTTCGTTGCCCTCGTCATTGGGCTCACCGCTTTCGTCGCCTTCGTTGCCTTCGTCGACACCCTTCTCGTTGCCTTCGTCGCCTTCGTTGCCTTCGTTGCCTTCATTGCCCTCGTCGACACCTTTTTCGTTGCCTTCGTCGCCCTCGTTACCTTCGTCGCCCTCGTTGCCCTCGTCATTGGGCGTGGACTCGTTGCCTTCGTCGCCTTCGTCATTGGGCGAGGTGTCTTCGTCACCCTCGTCGCCTTCATCGCCTTCGTCGTTTTCGTCGCCTTCATCTCCTTCGTCGCCTTCGTCGTTTTCGTTGCCTTCGTTGCCTTCGTTGTTCTCGTCGGCTTCGTCGCCTTCGTCGCCTTCATCCTGTTCGTCGCCTTCGTCGGCTTCGTCACCTTCGTCGCCTTCGTCGCCTTCGAAGCCTTCATTGCCTTCGTCGCCTTCATCGGCTTCGTCGCCTTCGTCGCCTTCGTCGTCTTCGTTGCCTTCGTTGGCTTCGTCGCCTTCGTCGCCTTCGTCGCCTTCGTTGCCTTCGTCGCCTTCGTCATTGGGCGAGGCTTCGTTGCCTTCATTGCCTTCGTCGGCCTCGTCGCCTTCGTCGCCTTCGTTGCCTTCGTTGGCTTCGTCGCCTTCGTCGCCTTCGTCGCCCTCGTTGCCCTCGTTGTCTTCGTCGTTTTCGTCGCCGATCGACTCGTTGCCCTCTTCGCCCTCGTCGCCTTCGTCGCCTTCGTTGCCTTCGTCGCCTTCGTCGGCTTCGTTGCCTTCGTTGCCTTCGTTACCTTCGTCGCCTTCGTCGTTTTCGTCGCCTTCGTTGTCTTCGTTGCCTTCGTCGCCTTCGTTGCCTTCATTGCCTTCGTTGTCCTCGTCGCCCTCGTCGCCGATGGACTCGTCGCCTTCTTCACCTTCGTTGCCTTCGTTGCCCTCGTTGTTTTCGTCACCTTCGTCGCCTTCGGTGCCTTCATTGCCTTCGTCGCCTTCGTCGCCTTCGTCACCCTCGTTGTTTTCGTTGTCTTCGTCGCCTTCATTGCCTTCGTTGTCTTCGTTTTCGTTGCCTTCGTTGCCTTCGTCGCCTTCGTTGTCTTCGTTGCCTTCGTTGCCTTCGTCGTTGAACGCTAGGAAGCCTTCCTCGTCACCTTCATCGTCCTCGTTATTCTCGTTGCCTTCGTCGCCTTCGTTGCCTTCGTCATCCTCGTTGCCTTCATTGTCCTCGTCGCTTTCATCGCCTTCATTGCCTTCCTGGAAGAAGATGTCGGTTTCGTCGCCTTCGTCGTTTTCGTTGCCTTCGTCGTTTTCGTCGCCCTCGTCGCCTTCATTGTTTTCGTTGTCTTCGTTATTCTCGTTGCCTTCGTTACCCTCGTCGCCTTCGTTGTCTTCGTTGCCTTCGTCGCCGATGGACTCGTCGCCTTCTTCGCCCTCGTCGCCTTCGTTGCCTTCGTTGCCTTCCTGGTTGAACAGGCCGGTTTCGTCGCCTTCGTCGCCTTCGTTGCCCTCGTTGCCTTCGTCGCCTTCGTCGTTTTCGTCGCCTTCGTTGTCTTCGTTGTTCTCGTTGCCTTCGTTGCCTTCGTCGCCTTCGTTGTCCTCGTTGCCTTCGTCGCCTTCATTGCCTTCCTGGAAGAAGATGTCGGTTTCGTCGCCTTCGTCGTTTTCGTTGGCTTCGTCGCCTTCGTCGCCCTCGTTGCCTTCGTTGCCTTCGTCGCCTTCGTCATTGGGCGAGGCTTCGTTGCCTTCATTGCCTTCGTCGGCCTCGTCGCCCTCGTCGCCTTCGTTGCCTTCGTTGTCCTCGTCGCCTTCGTTGCCGATGCTTTCGTCGCCTTCGTTGCCTTCGTTGCCTTCGTCGTTCTCGTCGCCTTCGTCGCCTTCGTTGTTCTCGTCGGCTTCGTCGCCTTCGTCGTTTTCGTCGTCTTCGTTACCCTCGTCGCCTTCATCGGCCTCGTTGCCGGAGTCCTCGGCTTGTTCGAGGTCGGGCACCGGCATGCCGCCGGTCACGGCCAGGGCCTCTTCGGCGCTCAGCTCGGTGATGTCGTGGGAAATGTCATCCGCCTGAATACGGGTGGCAGTGGTGGAAAAAAGGATTGCCTTGAAAGTCATTGTTCATCTCCAGTCTGGGTCCAGCCTTGGGTCCGGCCTCTGGCCGGGGGTTGGCGGTCAGCGCCCGAAATCGGCGGCGACCTGGCGGCTGGCAGGGTGGGATCCGGGGCGGTGCGGCATCAGCCCACCGGCGGTCCGGATCATGTGGGGTGAGGAATGCAGACCATGCATCCTCCCCGCTGTCGGTCGCATATGGCGCCAGTAACGGGTCAGAGATGTAAGGTTGCCCCGACGCCGCGGGATGCGGCAGCAGGTGTGGCACGCCTGGCAAAGTCGGCCGGTGGAGGAGAGCCGAAACGGAATTTCTCGAATGCTTCGATCAGATGTCATAGCTATTCGCGCTCCTTCGGTTGGAACCGGTTCACGGACCAGTTCCTGCCTGATGGGCCCAATAAAAGCGGGCCCGATCGCGACGGCTTGGCGCTACTGCGGATGTTGCAGCGCACCATGAATTGCCTGAATGGAATCAAACGTGTGCCGATTCCCTGTGAGCAATCCATCAGCCCGGACCGTGGGGCTGTTCTCGGCGTCCCAGTCACGATCTGAGACAAAGCCACGCGCCTTGGCGCGCAGGAACAGCTGTTCGGCCATATTGAATTTCAAACTCGGGCACGGCAGCTTGCCGGTCTCGCCCGAGGCGTAATCGTTGTGAATGAACTTGAACGCGCAGGCACCGCCGCAGGCCGGCAACAGCGTGCAGCCGCGGCAGACCTCGTTATCGAAGGGCGACCAGTCGGTCCATTTCTGTTCGGTTGTCGCATCGGACCGGCGCGGCGCGGAGATCACGCTGCCGACCCGGCGGTTGGAATCCATCACCGTGTCCCAGCACTTGTGGAGGTCGCCATTGGGCACCACGACATAGCTGTTGGGCTTTACTGCCGTGCACATGCCCAGGAACCGCGGCATCTTGGGCAGCGCCATCAGCCCCTTTTCAAAGGCCAGGTCCTGCAGCCGGTTTTCGACATCGGCATAGTCGGTCTTGGACAGGCAGCTGTCGCAGCCGCCGGCATTTTCGGCAATGGATTCGACCGGCGCGAAATAGACCGAGACGCCATTGTGAACGCCCAGGCCATTCTGCTGCAACACATCGAGCAGGCGCAGCGCCTCGGCCTCGTTATTGCCGTCGATATTGACCCGCACCGACACCTTCAGCAGGCGCCGGTCGGTCACCGCCTTGATGTTCTCGATAATCTTGTCGAAGGTGCCGCGCCCGCTGGTCAGGTGGCGGCGGCTGTCATGCGCCTCGGCATCGCCGTCGATGGTGATCTGCACCCGCGACACGCGGGCCTGCTTCAGCTTTTCGGCCACCGGAACGGTCATCTTGTAGCCGTTCGAGATCATCATCGAGCTGTATTTGATGCCATGCGCGTCGCAATAGGCGATGGCATCGGCCGAGATCTCCCAGATGCTGTCCATATCCATCAGCGGCTCGCCGCCATACCAGGTCAGGTGGAAACTGCGCTTGCCCCGCAGCCGGTCGTGCAGGAACGCCTTGGTGGCTTCGCGCACCTTCGGGGTCATCCGGGTCAGCGGCTTGTCCAGCCCCTGGAAACAGTAATGGCAGCCGAAATTGCAGGACAGTGTCGGCGCGATGGTCAGCATCATGTGGCTGTCGGAATGGCGCGCCCGATCGTAAGATGCGCGCACCGCGCCAACCTCGTCGGTGGCCGCGTTGACCACATAGCCGCCCTGGACAAAGCCGCGATAGGCCGCCGAATAAGGCAGCGCCCGCGCCATCTCCAGATCCTGCCACAGCGCCATATCCTCGGCGTCCCAGATCGAAAACGACTGCGACACCGTGTTATAGGCCAGATGGCGTCCGCCGGTCATCGGCACCACCACGGTATAGCGCGAAGGCTTGATGCTGGTGGTGTCCTGCTGGGGGGCGGTGCGGATCTGACCGTCAGGCATGGCGTCGTTCCTTTCCGTCGCGTGTTTCAAACTCGGGACCAGTGAACGACAGAATCGCCGCGCTGACTGTGAAGCAGTTCGCATTGTTTCGGATTGGAGAACGCCGCAGCGCCGGTTTGAGGAAACGGAGAAGGCCGGGGAAGCGTCTGTCAATGGCCCGCGAAAAACCCACGCCGGATCCGGCGCTCAGGTCAAGGCACGGGTCAGTAGCGACCGACAATGTTCTCCCCCCTCCGCAATCGTTACTCAAAAATGGTCTTGGTGATGCGATGCAGCTTTCAAATTCATCAAGTAATTTCTTTTCACTGCGCCGCAGCCGCGGGGAAAAAAATGCAAAGCCCGACGTCAATTAACGCAAAAATCATACCACGTACGGGCCTGATTTTCCACCACAGCCACCGCGCAGGTCAACAACAACCTGAAACTGGCCTCGTAACGTGCTGATTTCAATAAATATTCCTGACGCGGCAGCACCCGCGCCCCGCGTTCACGCCAGTGATGGCAGCAGAATCAACGCTTTCGGGCCGTCAGGACCAGGGGAACAAGGGCGCCGATCAGGCCGCCGCGCGCAGTCCCAGCAGCGACCGCGCGGTCGCGCAGTCGGCGACGGGGCGGTGGTATTTCTCGCAGATTTCCACCGTACGCCGCACCAGCGCCGCGTTGGACGGGGCCAGCCGCTCGCGGTCCAGCCGCACATTGTCTTCCAGACCGGTCCGGGCATGGCCGCCTGCGGCGATCGCCCAGTCGTTCAACACCATCTGGTTGGCGCCGATCCCCGCCGCGCACCACGGCGCGTCCTCTCCGAACAGGCGGTGCACGGTCTGCACGTAGAAATCGAAGACCGCGCGATCGGCGGGCATGGCGTTTTTCACACCCATCACGAATTGCACATAGGGCGTCTGCGGGATCTGGCCCTTGCGGTGCATCTCGGCCGCTTTCAGGATATGCGACAGATCAAAGGCTTCGATCTCGGGCTTGATCCCGTAGGTCACCATTTCCGCTGCCAGCCAATCGACCAGATCGGGCGGGTTTTCATAAACCCGCGTCGGGAAATTGTTCGACCCCACCGACAACGAGGCCATGTCCGGCGCCAGCGGCAGCATGCCGCCGCGTGCCTGCCCCGCGCCCGACCGGCCACCGGTCGAGAACTGGATCACCATACCGGGGCAATGTTTCTCCAGCCCTTCCTTGAGACGGGCGAATTTTTCCGGATCCGAACTGGGCGTCTGATCGTCGTTGCGCACATGGGCATGGCAGATCGTGGCCCCGGCCTCGAAGGCTTCCTGGGTGCTTTCCACCTGTTCGCTGACGGTGATCGGCACCGCGGGATTATCAGTCTTGGTGGGCACCGAGCCGGTGATCGCAACGCAGATGATACAGGGCTGTGACATGGCTCAGGATTACCCCGTTTCGGGTTACCGTACCAGTGTCTTGTCGATCCGGCCCTTCAGCGCAAACTAAGGGGCGATCAGGCTGTGCCAGATGTCCAGCAGCGCGCCGCGCCGGTCCTCTGCCAATACCGCCACCATCCCCCGGCCGGCGCCACTGACCGACAGAACCAACCGCCCATCGGGCAGCGGCAGCAGCGAACACAGCGGGGCGCGGCCACCGACTTGCGTCGCGCCTTCCGGCGCGCGCCCGGCAAAGGCGCGCAGCGGGGCGATCA
>NZ_PGTB01000428.1 GCF_002786325.1 Pseudooceanicola lipolyticus
AGGCCCGCGCCGCGCTGCTGCAGGAGGGGCAGGCCCGGCTGGGTGACAGCAATGCCCGGCTGCAGGGCGATCTGGAGCAGGCCCGCCAGGAGCTGGCAGCCGGGCAGGCGCGGATTGCCGCGCTCGAAGCCGAGGCCGGCCGTTTCTTCACCTCGCGCTCCTATCGGCTGACCGCGCCGCTGCGCCGGATGCGGGCGGTGCTCCGGGGCCGCGAATGATATATGCGCCCGGCCCGGCGGGGGACAGACCGGCGGGGGACAGAAAGGAACCGCGATGATCGAGAAGATGCTGGCCGATCTGCCCCAGCCGGTGGCGCGGATCGTGCATATCGGTGCCGGGACGGGCACCGGCCTGCCGGCCTGCCTGGCCAGCGGCGCGGCGCGGATCCTGCTGGTCGAGGCGGATCCGGATGTCGCCGCGCAGCTGGCCGCCGAGACCGCGCAGGAGCCCCGGGTCGAGGTGATTGCCGCGGCGGTCTCCGCCGATTTGCGGCCGCGGCCGTTTTACCGCACCAATTTCCCCGAGCTGGACAGCCTGCGCCCGCCCGCCGCGGCGCTGAAAGAGCTGTTCCCGGGGCTGAAG
>NZ_PGTB01000061.1 GCF_002786325.1 Pseudooceanicola lipolyticus
CAGCGCGCGCGCCTGTTCGGCCGGGTCGATCTGCACCGTGATCCGCTTGCGCCCCGGATCCGGGCGCGCCGCCACCTGCGCGCCGGGCACCACCATGCGTTTGGCCTGAAATTCGGGGAAGGGCGCGGGCGCCTCGGCGCGGGCGCCGACGGAAACGGCCAGAACGGGCCCCGCCAGACACAGGGCGAAGAACGGTCTTAACATCACTGCCTCACTGCTCTTTTTTTCGGGTTGTGGCGCAACCGGGGCATCGCCGCCAAGGAAAGACCGGCGGTGCGGCCCCGTTTTCGCCGCAGCTGGCACCGATTTGCATCGCCCTGCCCCGCCAAAGCGCAGCGCTGAGAAAAACTGCGTCTCATTCGACACGTTAACAGACTGTTTCCCAGATTTCGGTTTTGGACGGAAATTTTCGGCTTTCTGCCCAAATCTTGCCATGGGCGACGGCGATAAACCGCTTATCGCGACGGACAAGGGTCCACGAGAGAGAGTACCGGCCCCCACCTGGACGACGTGTAATAAGTGATCAATCTTTAATCCTCTGGAGGGATAAACATGCTGAACTTCATTAAAAAATTCCGCAAAGACGAAGACGGTGCCGTGACTGTTGACTGGGTCGTGCTGACCGCAGCCGTCGTCGCCCTGGCGGGTGCTGCCTACACCGCCATCGAAACCGGCGCCTCGAACCTGTCCTCGGACACCGGTTCCTTCATCGAAGGCAAAGACCCGAACTAAATCCGGGTTAACGACTTCTAAAAGCCGCGTCCGGTTGCCGGGCGCGGCTTTTGTGTTTCCGGGCGAACAAAGCGGTTCCCGGCAGAGCTGGCGGCGGTTTATCCGCACCGTGCCAAGCCGTGACACGCCCCGCGGTCGGCACCGATCGACCTGCTGCGCAAACGGGCATCGAATAACGCAAAATAACTATCTTGATGCCAAAATACTGCCCCAATCCGAACGCCTAATAGGGTCATGCCCTGTGGTTTACGCCCCGGAGTGAGAGACCGGACCAGGCCGGCCGCAGGGTGATGAAAAAGCACTCATCCACTGGAAGGGACATGAAATGCTGAAACTGTTCAAGAAGTTCCGCAAGGACGAAGACGGTGCCGTGACGGTTGACTGGGTCGTGCTGACCGCAGCTGTCGTGGCCCTGGCCGGCGCCGCCTATACGGCGATTGAAACCGGCGCTTCGAACCTGTCTTCGGACACCGGTTCGTTCATTGAAGGCAAGGACCCGAACTGATCTTCGGATCCCGCATTTACGTTTTTCTGGGGGGCCATGCCGAGAGACTCTGGCGTGGCCCTTCTTGTAAGTACAGGTCCATTTTTAATCCGCGAGGATATCATGCGTAACATGATGAAACGGTTTATCCGTGGGGAGAGCGGAGCCGTATCGGTCGACTGGGTCGTGCTGACGGCGGCGGTTGTGGGATTGGCCGGCGTGGCCTTCCTGTCGATCCAGACCGCGTCTGGCGGCGTCGGCACCGGTGTTGGCGACGGTCTGACCAACATGGAAGTCAGCGACTGAGCGTCAACAATACCGGGTTTGTACCTGTGGATTGTCTTTCGCGGGTCATTCCGCTTCCCTGATTTGGCCACATTGGCAGGGTAGCGTCCGCTTCAGAGAGATGGCGCGGCAGCCACCGCGCGTTGAAATCGGAAAGGTAACTATCATGCGAGCGGTGTTTGGACTTGTTCTGATCGTGGGGGTCGGCCTCGCTGGCGGCGCCGTCATGATGGCCAAGGATTTTATCGACAATTACAAGAGCGAACTGGCCAATGAACGCGCGGCGCGCGCGGCGGTGGTGCCCACCGTCGAGGTCATGGTCGCCGATCGCGGCCTGCGTTATGGCGAAACCCTGCAGCCCGATGCGGTGCGCAAGGTGCTCTGGCCCAAGGATGCGGTGCCCGAAGGCGCCTTTACCGACAAGGATCTGCTGTTTCCGCCTGAACTGACCGACCGCCGCGTGGTGTTGCGGGCGATGGAGAAGGACGAGGCGATCCTGGCGGTCAAGGTTACCGAACCGGGCGAAGATGCCGGCATCACCTCGCGGCTGGAACGCGGCCAGCGCGCCTTTGCCATCAAGGTCGATGTCGCCTCGGGCGTGTCCGGCTTCCTGCGTCCCGGAGATCGCGTCGATGTCTATTGGACCGGCAGCCTGCGCGGCGCCATCGAGGGCGCCAATGGCGAAGTCACCCGCCTGATCCAGGCCAATATCAAGCTGATCGCGATCGACCAGACCGCCAGCAACGACATCGAGGCCACCACCATCGCCCAGACCGTCACCGTGTCGGCCAGCCCCGAACAGGTGGCCCGCCTGGCCCAGGCGCAGACCACCGGCAGCCTGTCGCTGTCGCTGGTGGGTGCCGAGGACGACACCATCGCCGCGGCGGTGGAAGTGGACCAGCGGTCGCTGCTGGGCTTGGGCGAAATCGAGGCCGCGCCGCAGCAGGCCGAGGAAAAAGTCTGCACCATCCGCACCCGCCGCGGCGCCGAGGTGGTCGAGATCCCGATCCCCTGCACCAATTGATCCGGAAGATTGAACTGCCGAGCGGCGCGGGACCTGCCCCAACAGGCCCGCGCCGTTCTGTTGCCGGTTCTCCACATAAGCCCCGGACAGCAAAGTACTGATTGTTGCAATAAAAACTGAACTGTCCCACAGTGCGGCTCAACGGGCGGACAAAGACCCGATATTTGAGGCGTGATCGGAGAGGCAGGTCACATGAAATTTTGGTTTTCCACAAAGGCAGCCCTGTTAGGGGTTGCATTGGCGTTCTCTCCGCTTGCCGGGCTGGCAACCGCAGAGACCCTTAGGGTTGTGCAATCGGGCGCCATTTCAACCCTAGACGTACCGATGAACCGGGCCGTGGTCGTCGAAAGCGATGTACCGTTTTCCGAACTCAGCATCGCCAATCCGGGCATTGCCGATATCTCGTCGCTGTCGGACCGCACGATTTACGTGCTGGGCAAGTCGCCCGGCCTGACCACCCTGACGCTGCTGGATGCGACCGGCCAGTTGATCACCAACGTGAACGTCCGGGTCGCTGCCGATATCAGCGAATTCAAGGAACGCCTGCGCCAGATCCTGCCCGGCGAACGGATCGAGGTGCGCACCGCAAATGACGGCATCGTGCTGTCCGGGGTGGTGTCCAGCTCGTCCCGGCTGCAACGGGCGCTGGAACTGGCCGAGCGCTATGCGCCGGAACGCGTGTCGAACCTGATGGCGGTGGGCGGCGAACAGCAGGTGATGCTGAAGGTCCGCTTTGCCGAGATGCAGCGCACCGTGTCAAAATCGCTCAGCTCGTCGCTGGGCCTGAACGGGGCGATCTTCGGCGGCGACACCGGGGTCAATGGCGGCGTCAACAGCCTGAACAACGCCCCCGAACTGGCCAACAGCCTCGGCGGCAACATTCCCAACGTGAACGAAAACACCGGCGCCCTGCTGTTCGGCTTCAACGCCGGTTCGGTCCAGGTGGGGCTGCTGCTGGAAGCGCTGGAACAGAAAGGTGCCGTGCGCACGCTGGCCGAACCGAACCTGACCGCGCTGTCGGGCCAGGAGGCCAAGTTCCTGGCCGGCGGTGAATATCCGGTGCCGGTGGCGCAGACCGACGGGGCGATCTCGGTGGAGTTCAAACCCTTCGGGATCGAGCTGAACTTCATCCCCCGCGTCGTCGACCGGGACGTGATCAACCTCGAGCTGCTGGCCGCGGTTTCGGCCGTGGACCCGACCACCGGGGTCGAGTTCAATGGCTTCCAGATCGACGCCTTCCAGCGGCGCGAAGCCTCGACCACCGTGGAAATGCGCGACGGCGAAAGCTTCGCCATTGCCGGCCTGATCCAGGATGACTTCCTCGACAATGTCAGCCAGCTGCCGTGGATCGGCGACGTGCCGATCCTGGGCACCCTGTTCCGCAGCTCGGCCTATCAGCGCCAGCAGACCGAACTGGTGATCATTGTCACCGCGCATCTGGTCACCCCGACCCGTGGCGAGGCCTTCGCCCTGCCCACCGACCGGGTGAAACCGCCAAGCGAGACCGACCTGTTTCTGTCCGGCAAGACCGCACAGCCCACCCGCCGGAACGACGCGGTCGGGGAAGTCGCCAAGCAGGATTTCAGCGGCTCCTACGGCTATGTCCTGGACTGATCTGGAGGATCGGCACATGAGGAAATTCCTGACCAAGGCCGCCCTGGGCACCACCGCCGTTCTGGCGCTGGCGGCCTGCGAAAAGGAAGCCGGGCACGAGCTGGACCTGCGCAGTTTCGGCAACGCGATTCACAATAATGACCTGGTGATGCGCGGCGAACTCGACTACGCGATCAGCCTCAACAATCGCTTCACCGAAGAGGTCCCCACCACGGTGAACTTCGCCTTCGACAGCACCGTGCTGGATGCCCAGGCGCAGCAGACCCTGGACCGCCAGGCCGATTGGATCCGGCAGTTCCCCGAGGTGCGGTTCCGCGTCTACGGCCATACCGACAAGGTCGGCACCGATGCCTATAACTATGCGCTGGGACGCCGCCGCGCGAATGCGGTCGTGGCCTATCTGTCGCGCCGCGGAATCAGCCGCTCTCGGCTGGAAGCCCTTGTTTCTTATGGAGAAACTCGCCCCGTCGTCGAGACCCTGGACCGCGAGCGGCGCAACCGCCGCACGGTGACCGAGGTGGCGGGTTTTGTCCGCCGGCACCCCACCCTGCTGGACGGGAAATATGCCGAAGTGGTCTATCGCGAATATGTCGAAAGCGCCACCGGACAGACCGTTTTGACCGGTCGCCAGGGCGGGTTTACCCAAGAACAATAAAGGCGCGGGGCGTCTTATCGTCGCCCCGCACCCTACAATTGGGTTTTTTTGGCCCAATTATTGCCCAACTTAACCAGCAAATTGATCGCAATAGGCGCCGTACGACTCACATCGTGCGCGCCGGCTAAGCAGGGCGATCTCTGGTAGGGGCATGTTTCCAAGCTCCGCGTTCTGCCAAGCCCTTGAAGAGGAAGATGGCAATGAGCAGCGGAATGCCGCAACCGGAGACCAACCCGATTGTCGCCTGCACCGTCAGCAGGGACGTGCAGAATTTCGATCTTCTGATCGACGATATGGAATCTGTCCTGGGCGAAAGCTGGGGCGATCTGGGGTTCTCCGAGGCGCTGGCCTTTTTTAACCAACCCGAGGCGGAATCGCTCGAATTCATCGCCCTCGCCATCGATGGCGAAGATGAAAACGACCTCGCCCAGATGACCGAAATCATCACCCAGGCCAAGGCGCGCAATATCGGGGTGATCCTGATCGCCGAAGACGTGACGCCGGCGGCCCTGCACCAGTTGCTGCGCAAGGGGGCCGACGAATTCGTCCCCTACCCGCTGCCCGAGCAGGAGCTGCAATCGGCCATCGACCGCCTGAAAGCGGCGGCCGAGACCCGCGCCGCCGCGCCCAGCGCCGGGCCGTCGCTGCGAAGCAAGGATTCCAAGGAAGGCGCGTTGCTGGTGGTGCATGGCCTGGCCGGCGGCTGCGGCGCGACGACGCTGGCGGTGAACCTGGCCTGGGAACTGGCCACCATCGACAAGACCAATTCGCCCAGCGTCTGCCTGCTGGATCTGGATCTGCAATATGGCTCGGTCTCGACCTATCTGGATTTGCCGCGCCGCGAGGCGGTGTTCGAGATGCTGTCGGATTCCGACAATCTGGATGACGAGGTGTTTTCGCAGGCGCTGGTCAGCTACGAGGACCGGTTGCAGGTGTTGACCGCGCCCGCCGATATCGTGCCGCTGGACCTGCTGGCCCCCGAGGACATTCAGCGGGTGATCGACATGGCGCGCACCCATTTCGACTATGTGGTGATCGACATGCCCTCGACGCTGGTGCACTGGTCGGAAACCGTGCTGCAGGCGGCGCATGTCTATTTCGCGCTGATCGAACTGGACATGCGCTCGGCCCAGAACGCGCTGCGGATGAAACGTGCGCTGCAATCCGAGGACCTGCCGTTCAACAAGCTGCGCTTTGCCATGAACCGCGCCCCCCGCTTTACCGACCTGTCGGGCAAAAGCCGGGTCAAGCGCATGGCCGAAAGCCTGGGCATTTCGATCGACCTGCAGCTGCCCGATGGTGGCAAACAGATCACCCAGGGGGCCGATCACGGCCAGCCACTGGCCGTTTCGGCCGCCAAGAATCCGCTGCGCAAGGAAATCGCCAAGCTGGCGCAATCCCTGCATGAACTGGGCCGAAGCGACGCCGAGGCCGCGTAACCTTTCAGGACGTATCGGAAAATGTTTTCGAAATACAAGAAGCCTGTTTCCAACGCCCCGGCGGCAAAACCGGCCAACACCGCCAAGGTGGCCGAGGTCAAGCCGACGCCGCAGCCCCAGCAAGTGACCCCGGCCTCGCTGCGCAAACCGGTGACCCGCACCCAGCCCGCCGATGTCAGCGCCAGCGACAAAGAGCGCAAGCGCAAGGAGCGCATGGGCGAGATCAAGATCGAGATGCACCGTGCGCTGCTCGACAACCTGAACCTCGCCGCGCTGGAACACGCCACCGAAAAGGAACTGCGCGCCGAGATCGCCTCGATCGCGGGCGAGTTGCTCGACGAAAAAGGCATCGTGCTGAACCGCGATGACCGCCAGACGCTGAACAAGGAACTCTATGACGAGGTGACCGGCCTCGGCCCGCTGGAAACGCTGCTGCAGGACGACACCGTCAGCGATATTCTGGTCAACGGCCCGCGCCAGGTTTTCGTCGAACGCAGCGGCAAGCTGGAACTGAGCGACGTCACCTTTAAGGACGAACGCCACCTGCTTCGTATCATTGACAAAATCGTGTCGGCCGTCGGCCGCCGCGTCGATGAATCCAACCCTTATGTCGACGCCCGTCTGGCCGATGGCTCGCGATTCAACGCGATGGTGCCGCCAGTGGCGGTGGACGGATCGCTGGTTTCGATCCGAAAGTTCAAAAAAGACAAGTTGGGCATCGACGACTTGGTGAATTTCGGTGCTTTTACCGAAGAGATGGCTGCATATCTGCAAGCCGCCGTCGCCACCCGCTTGAACGTGATCGTGTCCGGCGGTACCGGTTCGGGCAAAACCACCACGCTGAACGCGCTGTCCTCGTTCATCGACAATTCCGAGCGCATCCTCACCATCGAGGATACCGCCGAACTTCAGCTGCAGCAGATCCATGTCGGCCGGATGGAAAGCCGCCCACCCAACGTGGAAGGCAAGGGCGAGGTCAGCCCGCGCGACTGTCTGAAAAACGCCCTGCGGATGCGCCCCGACCGCATCATCGTCGGCGAGACGCGCGGCGCCGAGGTGATCGACATGCTGCAGGCGATGAACACCGGCCATGACGGCTCGATGACCACGATCCACGCCAACAGCGCCCGCGACGGCGTCAGCCGCCTGGAGAACATGATCGCCATGGCCGGGATCGAGATGCCAATGAAGGCGATGCGCTCGCAGATCTCCTCGGCCGTCAACCTGATCGTGCAGGCCAGCCGCCTGCAGGACGGCTCGCGCCGGATGACCTCGATCACCGAGATCACCGGCATGGAGGGCGACGTGATCTCGATGCAGGAAATCTTCAAGTTCCAGCGCGTCGGCCTGACGCCGGACAACAAGATCATCGGCCATTTCACCGCGACAGGGGTGCGCAGCCACTTTTCGGAACGGTTCCGGATGTGGGGCTATGACCTGCCGGCTTCCATCTATGAACCCACTGTCCTGGGACCGAAATAATGCAGCTTTCCGCAGAACCGATCATTTATGGTCTGATCTTCGTCGGGGTGATTGTCCTGGTCGAAGGTATCTATCTTGTCGCCTTCGGCAAATCGATCAGCCTGAACAGCCGCGTCAACCGGCGGCTGGAAATGCTGGAAAAGGGCACCGGGCGCGAACAGGTGCTGGAGCAGCTCCGCAAGGAGATGCAGCAGCACATGAAATCGCGGTCGATCCCGCTCTATTCGCTGCTGGCCGACCGCGCCCAGAAGGCGGCCATCGCCTTCACCCCGCGCCAACTGATCTTGATCATGGTCGGCCTGGCCTTTGCCGCCTTTGTCGGCCTGACCATCGCCACCGAAACCGATGTGATGCTGCGCATCGTCGGATCGATCGCCAGCGGCGTCGGCGGTGTCTACTTCTGGGTCAACAGCAAGGCCAAGAAGCGCATGGCGATGATCGAGGAACAGCTCCCCGACGCCGTCGAGCTGATGGTGCGCAGCCTGCGCGTCGGCCACCCGTTCTCTTCGGCCATCTCGATCGTGTCGAAGGAAATCGAGGATCCGCTGGCCACCGAGTTCGGCATCATCGCCGATGAATCCGCCTATGGCCGCGATGTCGGCGAGGCGCTGAAGGAAATGGCCGAGCGGCTGGACATGCAGGACATGCGCTTTCTCTCGGTCGCGGTGACCATCCAGCAGCAATCGGGCGGCAACCTGGCCGAGGTTCTGGCCGGGCTGGCGCGGGTGATCCGTGCCCGGTTCCGCCTGTTCCGCCGGGTCAACGCCATCACCGCCGAGGCAAAATGGTCGGGCAAGTTCCTGTCAGCCTTCCCGGTGATCTGCCTGATCCTGATCATGGTCAACGACCCGAACTATTACGACGAGGTGCTGGACCACCCCTATTTCATCCCCGCCTGTTTCATCGTGGGCATTCTGCTGGCCGCCAATCTGGTCGTCATGCGCTATCTGACGAACATCAAGGTCTGAGGTATCCGGGCTATGGAATTTCTCAAAGCGATCAACACCTATCTCACCGACCAGTTGGGCCCGTTCGGACCGCTGATCGTGGTGGGCGCGCTGGGTCTGTTCATGATCCTGCTGACCCTGCCGATGCTGCTGAACCAGCCGGAAGACCCGCTGAAAAAGCTCAAGCGCACGATGAACGAAGACGGCCGCCCGCGGCCGCAAAAGGAACGCCTGCGCCAGGGCGGACGCAACGAACAGTTGCAGAAATTCGCCAACTTCCTGGAACCCAAGGACATGGAAGAACTGTCGGCGATGCAGCTCAAGCTGCGCCAGGCCGGCTATCAGTCGAAAGACGCGGTGCGGTTCTTCCATTTCGCCCAGTTCGTGCTGGGCGTGATCGGCCTGATCCTTGGCGTGGTCTATGTCACCGTGATCAAGGCGGGACAGGATTTCACCTCGAATCAAATGGTGATGTATGTCGTCGGTCCCGGCGGCGTGGGCTATTACCTGCCGAAATACTGGATCACCAAGCGGATCGAGGAACGCAAAGAGGCCATCACCCGCGGCTTTCCCGACGCGCTGGACATGATGCTGGTCTGCGTCGAGGCCGGTCAGTCGCTGGACCAGGCGATCGTCCGCGTGGCACGCGAGCTGCGCGCTTCCTACCCTGCCCTGGCCGATGAATTCGACCTGGTCGCCTACGAGATGAAGGCCGGCAAGGACAAATCGTCGGTGCTGCGCGATTTCGGCGAACGCTGCGGTGTGCAGGACGTGTCCTCCTTCGTGACCGTGCTGATCCAGTCGGCCACGTTCGGCACATCGATCTCCGAGGCGCTGCGGGTCTTCGCCGCCGAGATGCGGGATAAACGCGTCATGCGCGCGGAAGAGGCCGCAAACAAGTTGCCAACCAAAATGACCCTTGCGACAATGGGCCTGACGGTGCCGCCGCTGCTGATCATCCTGGTCGGGCCTTCGGCGAACGGCATCGCGAATTTGGGCAATATGAGCAAGTAAACCCATGACACAATCGGGTGTGCCGACGCACCCAAGGGCCAAGACGCTGCTGCTGGCCATCGCCGTAACCACGGCGATGGCCGCCTGCGTGCCCAACCGCATCCCGCAAACGCAGGACGGCCCCTATGCGCCCGGCGTCGACCCTCGTGGCGAGGCGGTGAACGGCGTCGATGTCGGCAACCGGCTGATGGCGGCACAGGAATACGAACTGGCGATCGACGCCTTCACCCGCGCCGCGCTGGAACAGGGGCTGACCGCCGAGATCCTCAGCGGCATGGGCACCGCCAATCTGCAGCTGGGCCGGCTGGGCCAAGCCGAAACCCTGATGCGCCGCGCGGTCGAGGCCGACGACGAGTTTCCGGCCGCCTGGAACAACCTGGGCGTGGTGCTGATGGAGCGTGGCAAAACCGCCGAAGCCGAACAGGTGTTCCGCCGGGCCTACGCGCTGGACAATGGCGAAAGTGACGCAATCCGCGACAATTTGCGCTTAGCGCTCGCAAAATCGAAAAATCCTGCTAACGTCGCCCCAGATAATAACGAATACAAACTGGTCCAGCGCGGCGAAGGTGACTTCCTTCTGCGTCGGAACCAGGACTGAGGCAGAGCAGCAAGGGACGCAAAAAATGCGCGGTGTATTCCTGATTCCAGCCGTCATCGCGGGTGGCGTGACCCTGTCCGCCTGTGCCCAAAATGGCGAACAGACCGTCGAACGGGCCTTCCAGGACGTCAATGTCGTCGATGAAAGCAACCTCAACGACGTGATGCTGACGGTGGCCGACCCCAACGAGGCGGTGAATTATTTCAACCGCGCGCTCAAGGCCGAGCCGGACCGGATCGACTTTCAGCGCGGGCTGGCAAAATCGCTGGTGCGCGCCCAACGCCTGTCCGAGGCGGTTCCGGCCTGGACCAAGGTCAACGGGATGGCCGGCGCCACCAGCGAGGACAAGGTCAATTACGCCGATGCCCTGATCCGCAACAGCGAATGGGACAAGGCCGAAACGGTGCTGGACAGCGTGCCGCCCACCTACGAGACCTTCCAGCGTTACCGGCTGGAGGCGATGGTGGCCGACGCCAACAAGGAATGGAAGAAATCCGACAGTTTCTATGAAATCGCCGCCGGGCTGACCACGCGGCCCGCCAGCGTTTACAACAACTGGGGCTATTCCAAGCTGAGCCGCGGTGACTATACCGAGGCCGAGCGGCTGTTCGACCAGGCGATCCGGCAGGACCAGTCGCTGTTCACCGCCAAGAACAACCTGATCCTGGCCCGCGGCGCCCAGCGCAAATACACCCTGCCGGTGGTACCGATGGACCAGATCGAGCGGGCGCAGCTGCTGCATACGCTGGCGCTCTCGGCGATCAAGCAGGGCGATGTGCAGACCGGCAAGCAGCTGCTGCGCGAAGCGATCAGCACCCATCCCCAGCATTTCGAAGACGCCGTCCGGTCGCTGAACGCGCTGGAAAACGCCTGATCCGATGAGCATCACCGCCCATGAGGCGATGTGGTTCCTGCCCTTCGTCCTGCCGGTCTGTCTGTATGTCTGTTTCACCGATCTGCGCGAGATGCGGATCACCAACCAGGCGGTTCTGGTGCTGGCGGCGCTGTTCGTGGTGATCGGGCCCTTCCTGTTGCCCCTGCCCGACTATGGCTGGCGGCTGGCGCATTTGGTGGTGGTGCTGGTCATCGGCTTTCTGCTGAATGCCGGCGGCGCCATCGGCGCGGGCGATGCGAAATTCGCCGCCGCCGCCGCACCCTTCGTGGCGCTGGGCGACATGCGTATCCTGCTGGCGATTTTTGCCGCCAACCTGCTGGCGGCGTTCTTTACCCACCGCCTGGTCAAATACACCCCGCTGCGCCGCATCGCACCGCATTGGAAAAGTTGGGACATGGGCTGGAAATTCCCGATGGGCCTGTCGCTGGGCGGCACGCTGGCGATCTATCTGGCGCTGGGCGCGGCCTACGGCGCCTGACGCCGCCGCAGCGGGGCGGCAAATACCCCGAAGCAGTCATAAAAAAACCATCAAGCCGGGGCACCACCTGAGGGGCATAACCAGGGTGTGAGAACGGCATGAATATGCAACCTTCCGGCGTGCTGGCACCGCCCGCACCGCGCAATCTGACCGAGATGAAACTGCCGATCGTGATGATGCGGGACATCCTGCTGAAGACGGTCTTCCGCAAGAACACCGACACCGCCAGCGAAATTGCCGCGGCGCTGTGCCTGCCGATCCAGGTGACGCAGGAACTGATTGACATGGCCCGCGAACAGAAGCTGCTGGAAGCCACCGGCACGCTGAACGCCAACAGCGGCAACGAGATGGGCTATCAGCTCACTGATGCCGGCAAGGCGCGGGCGATGGACGCGCTCAGCCAGTCGGAATATTTCGGCGCGATGCCGGTGCCGCTGGAGGTCTACCGCGACCAGGTCGAACGCCAGTCGATCCGCAACATCCAGGTCACCCGCGAACAGCTGGTCGGCGCCATGGGCCATCTGGTGCTGCCCGACAGCCTGCTGGACCATCTGGGCCCGGCGGTCAGTGCCGGCCGCTCGATCCTGATGTACGGCCCCCCGGGCAACGGCAAATCCTCGATCTCGAACGGCATCCGCGACGCCTTGGGCGACCGGGTCTTCGTGCCCCGCGCCATCGAATATTCCGGCCAGGTCATCACCGTCTATGACCCGATCGTGCACAACGCCGTCGAGATGGAACAGGACGACCCCACCTCGCTGCGCCGCGCCAAACGCTTTGACAGCCGCTATGTCTGCTGCGAACGGCCGACGGTGATCACCGGCGGCGAGCTGTCGCTGAAGATGCTCGACCTGGTCTACAACCCCACCGCGCGCACCTATCAGGCGCCGCTGCAGCTGAAATCCACCGGCGGCATCTTCATCGTCGACGACCTCGGCCGCCAGGAAGAGCCGCCGCAAGCGCTGATCAACCGCTGGATCGTGCCGCTGGAAGAAAGCAAGGACATCCTGGGCCTGCAATCGGGCGAAAAGTTCGAAGTGCCCTTCGATACGCTGGTGATCTTCTCGACCAACTTCCACCCCAACGAGATCTTCGACCAGGCCGCGCTGCGCCGGATCTTCTTCAAGATCAAGATCGACGGGCCTAAACAGGAAGACTATCTGAAGATCTTCGCGATGGTGGCCCGCAAGAAGGGCATGCCGCTGGACGAGGCGGCGCTGGTGCATCTGCTGAAGGTCAAGTACCCGACCATCAACAACATCTACGCCAATTACCAGCCGGTCTTCCTGATCGACCAGATGATCGCGATCTGCGAATTCGAGGGCATCCCCTATCAGATGAGTCCCGAACTGATCGACCGGGCCTGGGCGAACATGTTCGTCAAGGACGAGAAGATCGTGAAGTAACGCCGGCCTGCGCCGGCGCGGGAGGAGCGATTCCCAGCCGGTCGCCTCAGGCCCGGGCCGCCGGGGCCGCCCGGGTCGCGTCTTGGCCTATTCCGCCGGGCGGGCGGCCGGCAGCTGGTCTTCCAGCGGATGTTCCACCATCAGCAGTGCCACCGCGCTGGCCAGGCAGGCCAGCACCGCCGAGGCCCAGAACACCGGGTGCAGCGCCTGCGCGATGCCTTCGATCACCAGCGCCTGGGTCTCGGGCTCCATCGCCGCGATCTGCTGCGCGCTCAGTGCGCGCGGGTTGGTGTCTGGCAGCACGGTTCCCAGGGTACGGGTCAGGCCGGCGGCAAACACCGCGCCATAGGCTGCCGTGCCCAGCGAGCCGCCTATCAGGCGGAACATATTGGCACTGGCAGTGCCGACCCCGACCATCGAAAACGGCACCGAGTTCTGGATCGCGGTGATCCCGACGCTCATCACCGGGCCAATCCCGATCCCCGCCATCAGCATATAGACCGCGATCAGCGGGTTCGGCGTGTCCGGCCCGGCGGTGGCCATCAGGATCATCCCGACCGCCAGAAGCAGCGTCGACCAGACCGGCAATATCCGATACCGGCCGGTGATCGACATGATCCGCCCGGCAATCGCCGAGGTTGTGACCAGGCCCAGCATCATCGGGAAAACGTAGACCCCCGAGGCGGCCGGCGACACGCCTTTCACCACCTGCATGAAGAAGGGCACGAAGGTGATGGTGGAAAACATCGCCACCCCGGTGATCAGCCCGACCAGGTTGGAGACCACGAAATTGTTCAGCGTGAACAGTTTCAGCGGCAACAGCGGTTCGCTGGCGCGCCGCTCGGCCAGGATGAAGCCGGCCAGCGCCACCGCCATCCCGCACAGCATCAGGATCGTCAGCGGGCTGCCCCAGGGCAGCACCACGCCCCCCAGATTGGCGATGATCACCGCCAGGGACAGCAACAGCGCCAGCATCGCCGCGCCGGTATAATCCAGCTTGGCCCGTTCCCGGCGGGGCGATTTTTCCAGCGCGACGGTGAGAATGCCCAGAACGGCCAGGCCCAGCGGCAGGTTCAGCAGGAAAATCCATTCCCAGGCGAAATGCTGCACGATAAAGCCGCCGGCCAGCGGGCCGACCACCGTGGACAGGCCAAAAACCGACCCCAGAATGCCCTGGAACCGGCCACGCTGCCGCGCCGGCAGCACGTCCGCGATGGCGGCCATCGACACCACGATCAGGCCACCGCCGCCGAACCCCTGCACCGCGCGCCCCGCCACCAGCACCCAGATGCTGGGCGCCAGCGCGCACAGCACCGACCCGCAGAGGAACACCAGGATTCCCACCTGCAAGACACCCTTGCGCCCGAACAGATCGCCCAGCTTGCCGAAGACCGGCGCGCCTACCGTCGCCGCCAGCAGATAGGCGGTGATCACCCAGGTGATCTGGTCCAGGCCGCCCAGTTCGCCGACGATGGTGGTCAGCGCCGTGGTCGGCACCGTCTGCCCCAGCGAGGCCAGGAACAGGGTCACCGCCACTGCTGCGAAAACAACACGGATGCGGGCCCAGTCAAGCGGCTGCGGTTGCGGAGTTGCGGGATGAGACAAAATGAAATTCCCTGGAACGGACGCCACGCGCCGGACGGCGCGTTTGAGGTTCGCGATCCGGTTGAATTGGCATAAAATGGATAAGCGCATATATGTGACATTGGCATTTACATGTCAATAGCATGTATTTACCACACCGCGCAGCCTGAACGGCCAGGCGCGCAAACCGGAGGACGGGCAAATCAGCAAGCGGGACGATGAAATTGCGGCGTTTCTGACCGCTGCCGGGATCGAACCGCGGATCACCACCGCGGCGCTGGAAATCGACGCGGTGATCCAGAACTGGCGCCGCCGCTTCTTCCGGCGCGACCTTGGGCTTAGCGCGCTCAAGGCGCTGGGGCTCGACTCGGAGCTGGACCTGACCCAGCTCGACCTGCTGTTTGCGATCCGCGGCCCGGTCAATGAATATGGCGAGGATGCCAGCAAGGAAGAGACCATGGTCTCGACCGTGGCCGAACGCCTGCGCATCGATCCCTCGCGCGCCTCGCGGCTGGTCAGCGACATGATCGCCCGGGGCTTTGCCCAGCGCGCGGTCAGCCAGTGCGACGCCCGCCGCACCATCGTCGAGCTGACCGAAAAGGGCGATGCGGTGGTTGATGCCGCGCGCAAGTTCAAATTCCTGGTGATGGGACAGTTCCTGTCGGGCTGGAGCGAAACCGAAATCGCCACTTTCCTGCCGCTGATGGAACGGTTCAGCGCCTGGACCGACGAAGCCCCCGAAATCGGCGCCGAACACTTCCCGCAGGAAGTGGCCGATATCGCCCGGACACTGGCGAAAAAATACCAAGACTGAGTCTGTCTGTTCCCTTTTCGTTTCGCCGCCCTTAAATCTGGCTCATGGGTCGCCTTCCCGATGTCATCGAATCCTGGTTCCGGTCGCGCGGATGGCAGATCCACCCGCATCAGCGCGCCATGGCCGACCGTGCCGATGCCCCCGCGACGCTGCTGATCGCGCCCACCGGTGGTGGCAAGACCATGGCGGGCTTTCTGCCGACCCTGGCGGAACTGGCCGACGGGTCGCATCAGGGGCTGCACACGTTATATGTCTCACCGCTCAAGGCGCTGGCGGCAGATATCAAGCGCAACCTACGCGCCCCGGTCGACGAGATGGGCCTGCCGATCCGCATCGAGGACCGCACCGGCGACACCCCGGCCAGCCGCAAGAAACGCCAGCGCGCCGATCCGCCGCATATCCTGCTGACCACGCCGGAAAGCCTGGCGTTGCTGACCTCCTACGAGGATGCGCCGCGCATGTTCGCCGGTTTGCGGCGGGTGGTGGTGGACGAAATCCATGCCCTGTCCGAAAGCAAGCGGGGCGACCAGCTGTTCCTGGCGCTGGCGCGGCTGCAAACCCTCTGCCCCGGCCTGCGCCGCGTCGGCCTGTCCGCCACGGTGGAAGATCCGCAGGCCATCGCCCATCTGCTGGCGCGCCATCCCGACCCCTGCGACATCCTGCTGGCCGATCCCGGCCCGGCGCCCGATATCTCGATGCTGCAGACCGAGGAATACCCGCCCTGGGCCGGCGGCGGCGCGGCCTATGCGATTCCGGCGGTGCTGGAGCAGGTTAAGCGGCACCGGACCTCGCTGATCTTTCACAACACCCGCGCCCAGGCAGAGATCTTCTTTCACAACCTCTGGCTCGCCAACGAAGACGGCCTGCCCATCGGCATCCATCACGGCAGCCTCGACCGCGAACAGCGCCAGCGGGTCGAGGCGGCGATGGTGCGCGGCGAGCTGCGCGCCATCGTCTGTACCGGCACGCTGGACCTGGGCATCGACTGGGGCGATGTCGATCTGATCATCCAGGTTGGCGCGCCGAAAAACGTCAAGCGGCTGGTGCAACGGATCGGCCGCGCCAACCACCGCTATAACGCGCCCTCCAAGGCGATCCTGGTGCCGGCCAACCGCTTCGAAGTGGTGGAATGTGTCGCCGCGCTGGATGCGGTCAAGGCGGGTGCACTGGACGGTGCCCCGCGCGGCCCCGGCCCGCGCGACGTGCTGTGCCAGCATATCCTGATCGCCGCCTGCGCCGGCCCGTTCGAGGCCGACGCACTGTTTGCCGAGATGACCAGCGCCGGGGCCTATGCCGCCCTGCCCCGCGCCGAGTTCGACGCCTGCCTCGATTTCTGCGCCACCGGTGGCTATGCGCTGGCCGCCTATGATCGCTGGCAGCGGCTGTTGCAGCGCCCCGACGGGCGTTGGCAGCTGCGCGACCCGCGTGCGGCCCAGCGGATCCGGATGAATATCGGCACCATCCAGGACACCGACACGCTACAGGTGCGGCTGCGGCGCAGCCGTGGCGGCAAACCGCTGGGCGAGATCGAAGAAGGCTTTGCCGCTTCGCTAACCCCGGGCGACACCTTTCTGATCGGCGGCCAGATCGTGCGCTATGAAGGGCTGCGCGAGATGACCGTCGAGGTCACGCGGCGCGCCGACAAGAAGCCGAAAATCGCCACCTTCATGGGCACCAAATTCGCCACCTCCACCCAGCTGTCGGCGCGCATCCTCGACATGTTTGCGCAGGACAGCTGGCCAGGCCTGCCCCGCCACACCGCCGAATGGCTGACGCTGCAGCGCGAGGTGTCCCGCCTGCCCCGGCGCGGCCGGCTGCTGATCGAAAGCTTTCCCCATGACGGGCGCGAACATACCTGCGTTTACGGCTTTGCCGGGCGCAACGCGCAGCAGACGCTGGGCCTGCTGCTGACCAAGCGGATGGAAGAGATCGGGCTGCACCCTCTGGGCTTTGTCGCCACCGATTACGCCACCCTGATCTGGGGGCTGGACCAGCTGACCGATCCGGCGCCGCTGTTCGACATCGAGGCGCTGAAAGACGGGCTGGACCGCTGGCTGGCGGGCAACGCGGTGATGAAACGCACCTTCAAGGCCAGCGCCACCATCGCCGGGCTGATCGACCGCAAGATCGCCGGCCAGCGCAGGACCGGGCGGCAGGCGACATTTTCCTCGGACATCCTCTATGACACGCTGGTGAAATACGACCCCGATCACCTGATGCTGCGGATCACCCGGCAAGAGGCGCAGACCGGCCTGGTCGATTTCGGCCGCATCGAGGAAATGGCGGCGCGGGTGCAGGGCCGCATCGACCATCTTCGCCTGAGCCGCGTCACCCCGCTGGCCGCGCCACTTCTGCTGGAGGTCGGCAAGGTGCCGGTCCAGGGCGCCGCGGAAGAGCGGCTGCTGCGCGAAGAGGCCGACCGCCTGCTGGAAACTGCCGGTATCGCCGGCACGTGAGGATGTGGGCTGTGCCGTGAGGCCCCGGCGCGGCGGCCGGGGCAACGCCCCCGGTCAGAGCTGCGCCATCACCTCGTCGGGCGCTTCGAAATTGGTGATCACCCGCTGCACGTCGTCATCGTCTTCCAGCGCATCGATCAGCTTCATCAGCTTCTGCATGCCGTCCAGGTCCATCTCGGTGGTTGTGGTCGGACGCCAGGCCAGGCGGGTAGCCTCGCTTTCGCCCAACTCACCTTCCAGCGCGGTGGCAACCTCGTTGAGGTCGGTATCGGCGCACCAGATCACGTGGCCCTCTTCCGAGCTTTCGACATCCTCGGCGCCGGCCTCGATCGCCGCCATCATCACCGTATCGGCATCGCCGACCGAGGCGGGATAGACCACCTCGCCCTTGCGTTCGAACATGAACCCGACCGAGCCGGTCTCGCCCAGGTTGCCGCCGTTCTTGGAAAAGGTCGACCGCACATTCGACGCGGTGCGGTTGCGATTGTCGGTCATCGCCTCGACAATCACCGCCACGCCGTTCGGGCCATAGCCCTCATAGCGGATTTCCTCGTAATCCTCGCCCTCGCCGGCCTGGGATTTCTTGATCGCGCGGTCGATCACGTCCTTGGGGACCGAGTTCGACTTGGCCTCTTTCACCGCCAGCCGCAGGCGCGGGTTCTTGTCCGGGTCGGGATCGCCCATCTTGGCGGCGACGGTGATCTCCTTGGACAGTTTCGAAAACAGCTTGGATCGCGCCGCGTCCTGCCGCCCCTTGCGGTGCTGGATGTTTGCCCATTTGGAATGGCCGGCCATGTCTGTTCTCCTTGCGTCTGCAAGCCCCGAATTTGCTGGCGCTCATATAGACCCAGCGCCGGGGGCTGTTCAAGCGGTGCAAGGAACCATCTTGCTGCGTCGTTTGTTGCAGCTAGAGTGCCCGGCATGACCAGCGACCAGATCATCCTCTTCTGCCTTTTCGGCGCCGTCTTCGCCCTGCTGCTGTGGGGCCGCTTCCGCTATGACCTGGTGGCGTTTTCGGCGCTGATGGCCGGCGTGGTGCTGGGCGTGGTGCCGACCGAAAGCGCGTTCAGCGGCTTTGGCCACCCGGCCACCATCGTGGTGGCGCTGGTGCTGGTGGTCTCGGCCGGGCTGGTGCGCTCGGGCGCGGTGTTCCTGATCACCCGCACGCTGGTGGACAGTTCGCGCCGGCTGGGCGGCCATATCGCGCTGATGGGTGGCGTCGGCGCGGTGCTGTCGGCCTTCATGAACAATGTCGCGGCGCTGGCATTGCTGATGCCGGTGGACATCCAGACCGCGCGCAAGGCCGGCCGCTCGCCTTCGCTGTCGCTGATGCCGCTCAGCTTTGCCACCATCCTGGGCGGCATGGCGACGCTGATCGGCACCCCGCCCAATATCATCATCGCCTCGATCCGTGAAAACGCGCTGGGCGAACCCTTCCGCATGTTCGACTTCGCCCCGGCCGGCGTCGCCGCCGCGACGGCCGGCTTGCTGTTCGTGGCGCTGGTTGGCTGGCGGCTGATCCCGAACCGGGGCGAGGCGCTGGGCGGCGAATCGGACCTGGCGCAATATATCGCCGAGCTGACGATCCCGGCCGACAGCAAACATATCGGCAAGCGGCTGGGCGAGCTGGACGAAGAAGCGGAAAAGGCCGATGTGGCGATCATCGGCCTGATCCGCGACGGCAAGCGCCGCTATGGCCGCGCCGCCAACACGCCGCTGCGCGAGGGCGACGCGCTGGTGCTGGAGGCGCTGCCCGAGGCGCTGGACGAGTTCCGCAGCGCGCTGGACCTGGCCTTTTCCGACCGTGACCGCGAGAAGAAGCTGAGCGCCGCCGGCGAGGGGCTGGAAGTGGTCGAGATGGTGGTGCCGGAATATGCCCGCATCGCCGGCAAGACGGCGATGGGGCTGGGCCTGGCCTGGCGGCAAAATTCGCTGCTGCTGGGCATCTCGCGGCAGGGGCGCCAGATCACCGACCAGGTGCGCCGCACCACCATCCTGCCCGGCGACATCCTGCTGGTGCTGTGCCCCAAGGGCCGCGGCGTCGACGTGACCGACTGGCTGGGCGGCCTGCCGCTGGCGGCGCGCGGCCTGGCGGTCACCGCCAATGACAAGACCTGGTTCGCCATCGGCCTGTTTGCCGCCGCGGTGCTGGCGGCCAGCGTCGGGCTGCTCTACCTGCCGATCGCGCTGGGCATCGTGGTCTGCGGCTATGTGCTGTTCCGGGTGCTGCCGATCAGCGAGATCTACAACCATATCGAATGGCCGGTGGTGGTGCTGCTGGGCTCGATGATCCCGCTGGGCGCGGCGCTGGAAACCTCGGGCGGCACCGAGCTGATCGCCGGGGCGCTGGTCTGGCTGACCGACGGGCTGCCGGCCTGGGCGGTGCTGACGGTGCTGATGGTGGTCACCATGACCCTGTCGGACGTGCTGAACAACACTGCCACGGCGATTGTCGCCGCCCCGGTCGGGATCCAGATGGCGCAGACGCTGGGCGCCTCGCCCGACCCGTTCCTGATGAGCGTGGCGGTGGCCGCCTCGGCCGCCTTCCTGACCCCGATCGGGCACAAGAACAACACCCTGGTGCTGGGGCCCGGCGGCTATCGCTTTGGCGATTACTGGCGCATGGGCCTGCCGCTCGAGATCCTGGTGATCGCGGTGTCGATCCCCACCATCCTGATCGTCTGGCCGCTGTGACCGGCGCCGGCCACCGGGCGGGGGCAAAAGTTTTGCAAAACTTTTGCGATGAATTTTGGCAAATTCATCGGCGCGCGCGGGTCTTGCCAGCGGCGGCTTTGCCGCCTATGCGGCGGGCATGAAACCGTTCCTGCTGCTCCAGCTGCGTCCCGAAACCGACGCCGCCGATGCCGAATACCGCTCGGTCCTGGCCCGCTGCCAGCTGCCGCCCGACCGGGTGCACCGGGTGCGGCTGGACCAGCAGGATCTGCCCCGGGGGCTGGATCTGGACCGCTATTGCGGCGTGATCGTCGGCGGCGGGCCGGGCTGTGTCAGCGACCCGCCCGAACGGAAAACCCCGGTGGAGGCACGGATCGAGGCGCAGGTGCTGGGGCTGATGCCCGGCATCCTGGCGCGCGACTTTCCCTTCATGGGCTGCTGTTACGGCCTCGGCATTCTGGCCCACCACCTGGGCGGCGCGGTCAGCAAGGCGCGCTATGGCGAGCCGGTGGGCGCCACCGCCTGTGCGCTTACGCCGGCGGCAGAGGCCGATCCGCTGACCGCCGGGCTGCCCCCCGAATTCGACGCCTTTGTCGGCCATAAGGAGGCGGTGCAGGAACTGCCGCCGGGCTGCGTGCATCTGGTACAATCGGAACCCTGCCCGTTCCAGATGATCCGCCACGGCCGCAACGTCTATGCCACCCAATTCCACCCCGAGGCCGATGCCGCCGATTTCGAAAGCCGCATCCGCATCTACCGCAATCACGGCTATTTCCCGCCCGAGGAGGCCGAGGCGCTGATCGCCGCCTGCCACGCCGCCGAAGTGACCGTGCCCGGCGAGATGCTGCGCCGCTTCGCCGCGCGCTACGGCTGAGCGAACCGCCGCGCGCTTGGCGATGGACGGCGGTCGCGGCGCTGGCTAGGCTGCGCCGGCGCGGGTTGGGGAGAGGCGCGGATGACAGCGATACAGCCGGTGTTGGAGCGGGCGGTGGCGGCGGGCGACCTGCCCTATGTGGTGGCGATGGCGGCACGTTCGGACCGCATCCTGTTTCAGGGCGCCTGCGGCGCCGAAGCCGACACGGTGTTCCGCATCTACTCGATGACCAAGGCGATCGGCGCGCTGGCGGCGATGCTGCTGATCGACCGCGGCCAGTTGAGCCTGGACACGCCGGTGGCCGAACTGTTGCCCGAATGGGACGACCTGCAGGTGCTGGAGGGCTTCGACGGCGACGTGCCGCGGCTGCGCCGGCCGCGCACGGTGGCGACGGTCCGGCACCTGGCCACCCATACCAGCGGGCTGGAATACGACCATTGGTGCCCCCCGGCGCTGCGCTATGCGCAGCTGACCGGCACGCCGCTGCCGCCTTCGGGGCGAATGGAATCGCTGCGCTTTCCGCTGATGTTCGATCCCGGCACGCGCTGGGGCTATGGCATGTCCACCGACTGGCTGGGCCGGGTGGTGGAGGCGGTGGATGGCCGACGCATCGACCGCTTCTGCCGGGACGAAATCTTTGCCCCGCTGGGTCTTCAGGATACCCGCTTTGAACCCGACGGGCTGGCGCACCGGCTGCGCCCGGTGTTCCGGCGCAGCCGCGACGGCGGCCTGCGCGAGGTGGCCATCGCACCACCGGCGCAGCCGGAATTCTACGGCATGGGCCACGCGCTGTATTCCACCGCGGCGGATTACCTGCGGTTCCTGCGCCTGATCCTGAACCGCGGCACGCTGGACGGCACGCGGCTGCTGAGCCCGGCGGCGGTAACGGCGCTCTGCGCCGACCAGATGCGCGGGCTGGCAGTGCCGCCGATGCGCTCGGTCATGCCGCAGGTCAGCGCGGATGTGGAACTGTTTCCGGGGATGCGGATCACCCATGGCTTTGCCTTCCCCCGCTACGAGGCGGCGGTGCCGGGGCGGCGCGGCGCCGGGTCGCTGGGCTGGGCCGGCATCTGCAACACGCATTACTGGATCGATCCCGGCCGCAACGTGGCGGCGGTGCTGATGACCCAGCTGCTGCCCTTTGCCGAACCGCGAATGCTGCGCGTCTATGACGCCTACGAGCGGGCGGTCTATGCCGCGCTCTGAGCGGGTCCGACCCTGGCTGGCGCTGCTGGGCCTGATCCTGGGGGTCTGCGTGACCAACGGCTTTGCGCGCTTTGCCTACGGGCTGCTGCTGCCGGCGATGCAGGCCGACCTGGGCTGGAGCTATGCCCAGGCGGGCTGGCTCAACACCGCCAATGCGCTGGGCTATATCGGCGGCGCGCTGCTGACCATGGTGCTGATCCGCCGCGCCGGGCCGGCGCGGCTGTTCGCCTTCGGCATGGTGACGACGGCGGTGGCGCTGACCGCCACCGGGCAGGACCCGGCGCTGTGGTGGCAGACGCTGTGGCGGGTGCTGGCGGGGTTTTTCGGGGCGATGTCCTTTGCCACCGCCGGGGCGCTGGCGGCACAGCTGTTCCGCGACGATCCGCGGCGCAACGCG
>NZ_PGTB01000429.1 GCF_002786325.1 Pseudooceanicola lipolyticus
TGGTTGCCGGGGCCGGGCACCGGGTGCTGCTGCATGGCTGGAACGGTGCCGACGGATCGGTGCGCGCCGGGCTGCCGATGGCCGGGATCGCCACGGCCAACAGCGTGGCCGAAGCGGAGGCGCTGATGGCGCGGCACGGCATCGCCTATCTGCCGCTGGAACAGCTGTCGCCGGCGCTGTTCGCGCTGCTGGGCCTGCGCAGCGTCTTCGGCCTACGCTCCTGCGTCAACACGGTGTGCCGGATGCTGAACCCGTCGGCGGCCGGGGCCAGCGTGCAGGGGGTGTTCCACCCGTCCTACCGGCTGACCCAGGCCGGGGCGGCAGAGCGGATGGGCTGGCAGGCGCTGACGGTGATCAAGGGCGGCGGCGGCGAATTCGAACGCCTGCCGACAAAAGAGGTCGCCTGTTTCGGCCTGCGCGGCGGCGCCGGGTGGGAGCAGACCGCCCCGGCCCTGGTGGCCGAGTCACGCCGCCTGGACGATGGCGCGCGCGATGCGCAGATGTTGCAGGCGCTGTGGCAGGGCGCGCTGTCCGACCCGTTTGCCGAGGCCGTCGTCATCGGCACCGCC
>NZ_PGTB01000062.1 GCF_002786325.1 Pseudooceanicola lipolyticus
CCGGCCGCTGCCCGGCACAGCGCGCTGCGGCAGGTCGCCGGCGGCTTTGCCTTCCAGCTCAGCAATCCCAAGGCGATCTTCTTCTGGATTGCGATCGCCTCGGTCGGGGCGCTGCACACGGTGTCGCCGGCAGCGCTGCTGCTGTTCCTGGCCGGCGCCTTCGCGATCTCGTTCGGCGGCCATGCCGGCTGGGCGCTGCTGTTGTCTTCGGCGCCGTTCCGGCGCCTCTATGCCCGGGCGCGCCGCGGGGTGGAGACGGCGCTGGGCTGCTTCTTTGCGCTGACCGCCCTGAAACTTGCGGCAGCGAGGCCCTGACGCCATGGATTTCCTGACCATCATCCAGGTCTTCGACTCGACCATCCGCCTGTCGACGCCTCTGCTGCTGGCTTGTCTCGCCGGGCTGTTCTCGGAACGGGCGGGGATTTTCGACATCGGGCTGGAAGGCAAGATGCTGGCCGCGGCCTTTTTCTCGGCCGGGGTCTCCTTTCTTTCCGGCAGCGTCTGGATCGGCCTGCTGGCCGGGATCGGTGCCTCGATGGTGCTGTCGGCAATCCACGGGCTGGCCTCGATCACCTTCCGCGGCAACCAGATCATTTCCGGCGTCGCCATCGTGTCGCTGGCCCAGGGCATGACCGTTCTGATCGCGCAGGACTGGTTCCAGCAGGGCGGGCGCACGCCCTCGCTGATCGGGCAGGCGCGCTTTACCCCGATCGAACTGCCCTTTGCCGACAGCATCGCGACGCTGCCGCTGGTCGGCCCGGTCTATGCCGAGCTGTTGTCGGGCCATTCGATCCTGGTGTACTTCGCCTTCCTCTGCGTGCCGCTGACCTGGTGGATCCTGTTCCGCACCCGGTTCGGCCTGCGCCTGCGCGCGGTGGGCGAAAACCCGGCGGCGGTGGACACTGCCGGGGTGTCGGTGGTCGGCATGCGCTATGCCGCGGTGATGATCTGCGGCCTGCTCTGCGGCATCGCCGGCGCCTATCTGGCCACTGCGCTGCAGGCGGGCTTTGTCAAGGACATGACCGCCGGGCGCGGCTATATCGCGCTGGCGGCACTGATCTTTGCCAAATGGCGGCCCTGGCATGCGATGGGCGCCTGCCTGCTGTTCGGCTTTCTGCAGGCCATCGCGCTGCGCTATCAGAACATCAACCTGGGTGACTTCGTGATCCCGGTGCAGGTGATGGACGCGCTGCCCTATATCCTGACCGTGGTGATCCTGGCGGGGTTCGTCGGCAAGGCGATCCCGCCGCGCGCCGGCGGCACCCCCTATGTGAAAGAGCGGTGACCGAGGGCCGCCGACGCGCGTGAATTGTGCAAGCGCAGCATTGATTTCCGCCGGGGAACCGGCTTAGGAATGCCCATGCAAATCTACCTGCCCATTGCCGAAGTTTCGGTAAACGCCTTCCTCGTCCTGGGGCTGGGGACCTTGGTGGGACTGCTCTCGGGCATGTTCGGAGTCGGCGGCGGTTTCCTGATGACGCCGCTGCTGTTTTTCATCGGCATTCCACCCGCCGTGGCGGTGGCGACCGGTGCAAACCAGATCGTCGCCTCGTCCTTTTCGGGCGTGCTGGCCCATTTCCGAAGGCGCACCGTCGATCTTAAAATGGGCTGCGTGCTGCTCAGCGGCGGGCTGGTCGGCGCGGCGCTGGGCGTGCTGCTGTTCAACCACCTGCGCTCGCTGGGGCAGGTCGATCTGCTGGTGCGGCTGTTCTACGTGGTGTTCCTGGGCGTGATCGGCGGGCTGATGTTTGTCGAGGGCATGACCGCGCTGCGCCGCAGCCGCAAGGCGCGGCTGGCCGGGGTCACCTTGCCGCATCGCCGCAAACACCGCGGCTGGATTCACGCCCTGCCCTTCAAAATGCGCTTTCGCACCTCGGGCCTTTATATCTCGGTGCTGCCGCCGGTGCTGGTGGGGCTGGGGGTTGGCGTGCTGACCGCGATCATGGGGGTCGGCGGCGGTTTCATCATGGTGCCGGCGATGATCTACCTGCTGGGCATGCCAACCAAGGTGGTGGTCGGCACCTCGCTGTTCCAGATCATCTTTGTCACCGCCTTCACCACCCTGCTGCACGCGACCACCAATTTCACCGTCGATATCGTGCTGGCGGTGCTGCTGCTGGTGGGCGGCGTGGTCGGTGCCCAGATCGGCACCCAGATCGGCATGCGGCTGAAGGCCGAGCAGTTGCGGGTGCTTCTGGCGATGCTGGTGCTGGGGGTATGTATCCGCCTGGCGCTCGACCTTTTGCTGCAGCCTTCCGAGCTGTTTTCGCTCGGCTATCCCGGGGAAGACTAGGCGATGCGGGGGCTGCTGCTGATCCTGCTGCTGCTGGCGCCGGTGCTTGGCCGGGCAGAAACCGTGGTGCTGGGCCTGTCGCGCGACCAGGTGTCGATCACCACCAGCTTCGACGGTTCCGAAATCCTGATCTTCGGCGCGGTGAAACGCGAAACGCCGATTCCCGAAGGGCCACCGCTGCAGGTGATCGTCACCGTCGCCGGCCCGGAAACGCCGGTGGCAGTGCGGCGCAAATCGCGCTGGTTCGGCCTCTGGATCAACACCGCCGCGGTCACGGTGGATTCTGCGCCCAGCTTTTACGCGGTGGCATCGACCGCCCCGCTGAGCGAAGTTCTGAGCCATGTCGAGAACCTGCGCCACCGCATCAGCATCGGCCGCGCGATCCGGTCGGTCGGGGCGCCTTCGGAGATCCGGGACGCCGCGCAATTCACCGAAGCGCTGGTGCGCATTCGCGAAAACCAGCAGCTCTACCAGCAGATGGAAGGCACCGTTTCGCTGGACGAGCAGACTTTGTTCCGCACCGCGATCGAGCTGCCCGCCAACCTGGTCGAGGGCAATTATACCGTCCGCATCTTCCTGACCCGCGGCGGCCAGGTGGTTTCGGGTCATGAAACCACCATCGACGTGCGCAAGGTGGGGCTGGAACGCTGGCTCTATGTGCTGTCGCGCGAACAGCCGCTGATCTACGGGCTGATGTCCCTGGCCATTGCCATCGCCGCCGGTTGGGGCGCCTCGGCGGTGTTCCGGCTGGTGCGCAATTCGTAATCCCGCGGATCAGCCCCGGCCGATATAGGGCATTTTCGTCGCCATCACCGTCATGAACTGCACATTCGCGGCCAGCGGCAGCTTTGCCATATGCAGGACCGAACGTGCCGCATCCTCGACCGCCATCGTCTCGGGCACCTCGCCACCCTCGGCCAGGGCGCGCTGTTTCAGCTCGGCCACCATCGGAGTTTCGGCATTGCCGATATCGATCTGTCCGCAGGCAATGTCGAACGGCCGCCCGTCCAGGCTCAGCTGCCGGGTCAGGCCGGTGATCGCATGTTTGGTGGTGGTATAGGTGACCGCGCCGGGGCGCGGCACATGCGCGGAAATCGACCCATTGTTGATGATCCGCCCGCCCTGCGGCTGCTGCGCGCGCATCGCCGCAAAGGCACAGCGCGCGGCCAGGAACATGCCGCTCAGGTTCACCGCCACCGCGCTGTGCCAATGGTCCAGCGGGATCTCGTCGATGGTGCCCGGCGCGGTGAAGATGCCGGCATTGTTGAACAGCACATCCAGTCGCCCGGCGCGGGCGGTAAAGCTGTCAAAGGCTGCCGCCACCTGATCGGCCTGGGTGACATCGGCGACCAGCGGCACGGCGCCGTCATGCTTGGCCGCCAGTTCCTCGAGCACGTCGGCCCGGCGGGCCAACAAGCCGACGCGCCAGCCTTCGGCCAGGAACAATTCGGCGGTGGCACGGCCGATGCCGGAACTTGCGCCAGTGATCAGGATGCTGTTCATATCTCTTCCCCTTCCAAAACCAATGCCGAGGGCGCCACGCGCAGGTCATCCACCCGCAGCGGGTGCTGCGGCTTGGACAGCCGGTTGCGCACCACCCAGATCAGCCGCTCCTGCGCGCGGGTGATCGCCACATAGGCCAGCCGCTTCCACAGCGGCTGCCCGGCCTCGATCCGGCCCATCCGGGCGGCGACGAACAGATCCGGGGCAAACACCTGCACCGTTTCCCATTGCGAGCCCTGCGCCTTGTGAATGGTACAGGCAGCGCCATGCAGAAAGGTCGCGCCCATGCGCGCGGCAAAGGGGATGAACGGTTCTTCCTCGTCCGGCTTCTCGATCTTGACGATCGAGGCGGCCGAAACCTGCGGATCCTCGGCCCCCATAACGTGCAGGCGCGAGAAACCGGGTTTGCGCCCCGGCCCCAGATAGACCACCTGCGCCCCCTTGATCAGGCCGCGTGCCTCGAGGTCCAGCCGTTTCTTGCGGTGTTTCAGCGGCAGTTCGATGCCGTCGCAGATCAGCGGCTCGCCCTCCAGCAGCGCGTCTTCCGGTGCCCCGTAGACCCGGCGGAAGGCGCTGATCAGGCGGATCCGCGTGGCATTGCGCCAGACCAGAACCGGGCTGCGCGCCATCAGGTCAACCTCGACGCGCTGGCCCCAGACCACCCGTTCGTCGCGGCGGGCGGTGTCTTCGACCATGCGTTCGAAATCCTGGAATTCCAGCGCCGGATCGGCCAGCGCATGGGCCAGGTCCAGAATCGGGTTATCGGCATCCTGGCGGTGAATGCGCGACAGGTTCAGCTGGCGCGGCGCCGGCAGCGCGTCGAACACCATCTTGCCCGACTGGTTCACCGGGGCCAGCTGCGCCGGGTCGCCGAACAGCAGCAGGTTGGGAAAGATCTCTTGCAGGTCCTCGAACTGGCGGTCGTCCAGCATCGAGGATTCATCGACAAAGCCGATATCCAGCGGTTCTTCGCGCCGTTTCCAGCCGGTGATGAAATCCGATCCGCGCAGGCCGGCGGCGGCCAGCGCGCCGGGCATCGACTTGTTCAGCTTGAAAAACGCCGCCGCGCGCTCCAGCGCCTCGTCGGTCAGCCCCTCGACCACCGGGCGCTCGCCCTCGCCCGCCAGCCATTCGGCGATGCGCTCGTATTCCGGGTCATAGACCGGGGTATAGAGAATGCGGTGAATGGTGGTTGCCGGCACCCCGCGCAGGCGCAGCACGCTCGCCGCCTTGTTGGTCGGCGCCAGGATGGCCAGCGTGCGCTTGTCGCGACGCTTGCGGCTTTCGTAATCGCCCGAGACCACCTCCATCCCGGCCTCGGCCAGGGCGCGGTAGAGTTCGGCCAGCAACAGCGTCTTGCCCGAGCCGGCCTTGCCGGTCACCGCCATCACGCCGCTGCCCCCTTCGCGCGCCGGGGTCAGCATCCCCTCCTCGATATCCACGCCGGCGCCGCGCAGCATCTCGGCGATGCTGTCATAGGCGCTGGCCTGGTCGTCGGAAAAGGTCACCGGGAGGGCGGTCATGGCGCGACCCTACCCGCGCGCCCTGCCCTTCGCCAGATGCGAAAGTACCGATTCAGCGCATCGCGGTTCCGGCCGGTGCGCCGGAACCTGCCCGGCCTGCATCAGGCCGCCTGTTCGGCACCGAAGGCGCGGGTGAACCACAGGCGCGACAGCGCGGGCGAAAGCCCCGCCCGCATCGCCACCCGGAACCGCGCCTGCGGGGTGAAACGCCACAAGCCCAGGCTGATCTTCGCCCGCCCCGCGCCTTCGCTGCCCAGCACCTCGGGCGCGGCTCCGATGGCGCGGTAAATCCGCTCCATCCGCTGGTCGAACACTCCTGCGAAATGGTGCAATCCAAAGCCGGTCATCACCTCGCCGCCGCCCAGCATCAGCGCCGCCGCCACCCGCGGCCCGGCCTCGCGCGCCAGGCAAAACCGGGTGCATTCCCAGATCGTCGGGCTCGACAGCGGGACGCCGCCGGTCAGACGGCCGAACACCTCGTTGATCATCACCGGCCCGGTGGTGGGCAGGAACCGCATCGACCCGCCATGGCGCCCGCGCGGCCCTTCCCAGATCACGTAGAGCGGGTTCAGACGGTCGTAGCGGTCACGCTCCTGCCCGTGCTGATCCACCGTCACCTCCCATCCCAGCCGGGTGCGGAACTGGTCGGCGCGGTCGCGGAACATGCCCCGCGCCAACCGGGGAAAGCGGTGAAGATCGGTGGCATAGAGGTAACGCAGCAAGGCCTGTCTCCTGGCGGTTCGCGGCCAACACTGCGCCGGGCGGGTTAAGGCCCGGTGGGGGAGGCGCGCGACCGGGTTGCCGGTTTCGCGCTCACACCACGATCAGGCCGCAGCCGATGGCGCGCGCCACCGCATGGGTGGTGTTCAGCGCCCCCAGCTTGAACCGCGCGCTTTCGATATAGACCCTGAGCGTGTGTTCCGAGATCGACAGCGTCTCGGCCACCTGGGCGCGGCTGTATCCCATCGCCAACAGCGTCATCGCATCAACCTCGCGCGGCGACAGCTGGCGCGCCTCGCGCTGGCGCCCGGGTTCGAATTCCAGCGCCTTGCGGTTGAAGAAATGCGCCACCAGGATCAGGTCGCGGCTGGTCCGGGTGATGAACTCGGCCCAGGTGTCATCGTCGCAATTGTGGCTGGCGGTGAACAATGCGAACTGCCCCTTCGGCCCGCGGATCGGGATCGAATAGCCCTGGTTGCCGATGCCGTGGCGCTGGGCATCGGCCAGAAACTCGCGCGCCGTGCGCGACGACCAGTCCAGCCGCTTCCAGTCGACCGGGTGAAACCGCTGGTAACAGCCGATGATCACCGGGTCGACGCGCAGGTAATTCTGCGCCGCGTAATGGTCGACCCATTTGCGCGAATAGGTGCCGCAGCCATATTGCTCGCCGGCGCTGTCCACCCAGTGATACACCATATGGTCGGTGGCAAAGGCATCGCGCGCGGCGATGATGACGTCCTGAAGCCCTTCCAGCGCCTCAGTGGCTTCCAGCCTTTCGATCAACACATCCAGATCGCCCGTCGTCGCCATATAGCTGCGGGCCCGGCCCCGCCCCTTTTGCCTTGGATGCGATCTCCTGCGCGGCGACATGCGTGGTGTCATCCAGCTTGGTCGCCAGCGCGGCAAGATCGTTGGCCAACGCGAACCGTTTCAGGTCAGCCAGCACATCCAGTATCCAATCATTCTGCATGTCGACCCTCGCTCCGCAGTCGTTAACAAAGCCTTAATGGAACTCTAGCAGCCGGTGGAAAGTCAGGAAATTCACCGCTTTTACCTCCCCAGAAATGGCGGGGGTGCCGATTGGCAACGGTTTGATTATCCAAGCGGCAGGCCCAAAGAAAACGCCCGCGATCCGGCATCGAATCGCGGGCGCGGATGGCTTGCATGCGGCCCGGTTTAGACCGGGCCGGCCTCCAGCACTTCCTCGAAGGTGCGCAGCCCGGTCTTGGGCGCCTGCACCAGCACCGACATGTTGCCGGGCTTGTGTTCGTTGCGCTGCATCTTCATATGCGCCAGCGGCAGGTCCTTCCAGGTGAACACCTCGGACATGCAGGGATCCAACCGCCGTTCCAGCATCAGCTTGTTGGCGGCGCTGGCCTGTTTCAGGTGGGCAAAATGGCTGCCCTGCAGGCGCTTCTGATGCATCCACATATAGCGCACGTCGAAGGTGCAGTTGAATCCCGAGGTGCCGGCGCAGATCACCACCATGCCGCCCTTTTTCACCACCAGCGACGACACCGGGAAAGTCGACTCGCCCGGATGTTCGAACACCATGTCGACGCTGACCCCCTTGCCGGTGATGTCCCAGATCGCCTTGCCGAACTTGCGCGCTTCCTTCAGCCACTCGGCATATTCCGGCGTGTTGACGGTGGGCAACTGGCCCCAGCAGTTGAAGTCCTTGCGGTTGATCACGCCCTTGGCGCCCAGATCCAGCACGAACTGGCGCTTGCTTTCGTCGCTGATCACGCCGATCGCGTTGGCACCTGCAGTGTTGATCAGCTGGATCGCATAGGACCCCAGACCGCCCGAAGCGCCCCAGACCAGCACGTTCTGGCCCGGTTGCAGGTCATGCGGCGGGTGGCCGAACAGCATCCGGTAGGCGGTGGCCAGCGTCAGCGTGTAACAGGCGCTTTCCTCCCAGGTCAGGTGCTTGGGGCGGGGCATCAATTGCTGCGCCTGCACACGGGTGAACTGGCTGAATGAGCCGTCCGGCGTTTCATAACCCCAGATACGCTGGCTGGGCGAATACATCGGGTCGCCGCCGTTGCATTCCTCGTCATCGCCATCGTCCTGGTTGCAGTGGATCACAACCTCGTCGCCGACCTTCCAGCGTTTGACCTTGTCGCCCACCGCCCAGACGATACCCGACGCGTCGGACCCGGCGATGTGATAGGGCTGCTTATGGCCGTCAAACGGGCTGATCGGCTTGCCCAGCGCCGCCCAAACGCCGTTATAGTTGACCCCTGCGGCCATGACGAGCACCAGCACGTCCTGGCTGTCCAGGGCCGGCACGTCGAGCACCTCTTGCAGCATCGCGGTATCGGGGTTGCCGTGTCGCTCCTTGCGGATGGCCCAGGCATACATCTTCTTGGGGACATATCCGAGCGGGGGCATCTCGCCCATCTCGTACAGGTCCTTTTCCGGCGCCTCGTAGGGCGCGATGTCGACATTGGTGTCCAAAGCCATACCGGCCTCCTTCATGCAACTCGTCTTGCCGCATCGCAGAATCGCCGCGGCCTCAGGAGGGGATAAATTTTGCCACGCAATAATGCAATAGCTGAGGCGCAGATTTTGTAATTTTATGACCCAGCGGTTGCAGCAGACTCGTTCGCACCTGCAGAATCGCGCGGGAGTTCTGCGGGCATGAGATGACGGATGGAACTGGCATAATATTCTAGCAGAGGCCGCTCTTTCGGAATAGCGGCGAAGCGTCCGTCCACCTCGCACAGCGCGCCGCGGTGGGTCAGTTGCCGCAATCCGGTCTCTGCCGTATAGCCGCGGCTGTCGCGTGGCAGGTGAATATGCGCATCGGGAAGTTGCCGGGCGACCTGATTGATTCCCCGTTCCAGTTCGGCCTGGCTCTGCGCGCCCCGCTCCAGGATCAGCCAGGCGATCAGCGGCACCGGCAGGATCGGGACGATGTCACCGATCCGCCGCATCAGCGTCTGCGCGAGCGGCCGGGTCGGATCGCCAGCCACGCCATCGGCAAACGCGCGCAGCGACACCGGCGCGCCAAAGCTGACCGCGGCATAGCCAAAACGGTGATACCGCCCCGCCAGCCGCCGCCACAGCAGGCCCAGCGCGTTGCGCGCCACCACTCCCAGCCCGGCATTGAAGCGGTGGCCAGGATCCTGCGCGGCAGCGATCAGCGCCCGGTCTTCCAAAACGCGGTCGTAATTCAGCGCCACCGGCACGAACACCACGTCCGGGTGATCCTCGCCCGAACTGGTGATGATATATTTCAGCAACCCCAGCTTGGGCGGCATCAGCGCCCCGCTGCGCGACAGCCCGCCTTCGGGGAACATCGCCTGGGTCACCCCGGCCTCGGTCGCCATCTGCACATACCGCGCCAGCACCTTGCGATAGAGCTCGTTGCGCGACCGGCGGCGGATGAAATAGGCCCCCATCGCCCGGATCAGCCGCGACAACGGCCAGACCTGCGCCCATTCGCCCACCGCGTAAGACAACGCCGAGCGTTCCGCCGCCAGATACGTGACCAGCACGTAATCCATGTTCGAGCGGTGGTTCATCACGAAGACCACCGTTGCATCGGGGTCGATCGCCGCCAGCCCGGCGGCATCGTAATGACCCAGCCGGACCCGGTAGAGCGCGTTGGACAGGAACCGCGCCGCCCGGATGGCAAAGCCGAAATAGGCCGAAGCGGAAAAGGATGGCACGATTTCACGGGCATAGCGGCGCGACAGCTCGGCCGCCACGTTTTCGGGGATGCCCTCGGCGCGGGCGTGCTGGCTGACCGCGCGCATCACCTCGGGGTCGTAGGACAGCCGCTGGATGGTGTCATAGCGGCGGGCCAGCTTGAACGGGCGGATCGGGCGGTCCAGCCGCTGGTTCAATTCCGAGACAGCACGCTCCAACCGGCGCCGAAAAAACCAGCGCACCGAGGGAAACAGGAAATGCGAGGCGAAAGTCACCGCCGCAAACAGCAGAATCAGGATAAAAAGCCACAGCGGCAAGGTCACGGTCGAAGCCATGGCCGATCCTTGCCGACAGAATGAGGGCAGGTAAACCGTGATCGGCCGGCAAGGAACGGCATCTGCCGTTTGACGCCGAGAACCTGCGCCCCCTGTCAGCCCGATGCCGCATTGCGGCGAATTGACATTGATCGATCATTGCTGTTTAGACAAGTGCAGCGCAAGATTATTACTTAACCGCCAGTCGCGAGGCCAGTATGACCGAGATCCAGAAAGACAAGCCGTGGCTCATCAGAACCTATGCCGGGCATTCCACCGCGGCAGCGTCGAACGCGCTGTATCGCGGCAACCTTGCCAAGGGGCAGACCGGCCTTTCCGTGGCCTTCGATCTGCCGACGCAAACCGGCTATGACAGCGACCACGTGCTGTCGCGCGGCGAGGTGGGCAAGGTCGGCGTGCCGGTGGCGCATCTTGGCGACATGCGCACGTTGTTCGATCAGATCCCGCTGGAACAGATGAATACCTCGATGACGATCAACGCCACCGCCCCCTGGCTACTGGCATTGTATATCGCCGTGGCCGAGGAACAGGGCGCCGACATTTCGAAACTGCAGGGCACGGTTCAAAACGACATCATCAAGGAATACCTGTCGCGCGGCACCTATATCTGCCCGCCGAAACCCTCCTTGAAACTGATCACAGACGTCGCGGCCTATTGCTATCGCAACGTGCCCAAGTGGAACCCGATGAACGTGTGTTCCTACCATCTGCAAGAGGCCGGCGCGACGCCGGAACAGGAACTGGCCTTTGCGCTGGCGACCGGCCAGGCGGTGCTGGACGGGCTGCGCGAACAGGTGCCGGAAGAGGATTTTCCCAAGCTGGTCGGGCGCATTTCCTTTTTTGTAAATGCCGGTATCCGCTTTGTTACCGAAATGTGCAAAATGCGCGCCTTTGTCGATCTTTGGGATGAAATCTGCGAAAATCGATATGGCGTGAACGATCCCCGCTATCGCCGATTCCGCTATGGCGTGCAGGTCAACTCGCTGGGGCTGACCGAACAGCAGCCGGAAAACAACGTCTATCGCATCCTGATCGAGATGCTGGCAGTCACCCTGTCGAAAAAGGCCCGCGCCCGCGCGGTGCAACTGCCCGCCTGGAACGAGGCGCTGGGCCTGCCCCGCCCCTGGGATCAGCAATGGTCGATGCGGATGCAGCAGATCCTGGCCTATGAAACCGACCTGCTGGAATATGGCGACCTGTTCGACGGCAATCCGGTGGTCGATGCCAAGGTCGAGGAATTGAAGGCCGGTGCGCGCGCCGAATTGGACAATCTGGAAAGCATGGGCGGCGCCATTTCGGCCATCGAATATATGAAATCGCGTTTGGTGGAATCCAATGCCGCGCGCATCAACCGGATCGAGGGTGGCGAAACCACGGTGGTCGGGGTGAACAAATTCACCACCACCGAACCCTCGCCGCTGACCAGCGGTGACAATGGCATCCTGGTGATCGACCCGGCAGTGGAACAGGACCAGATCGCACGCTTGCAAGCCTGGCGGGCAGAACGCGACGACACCAAGGTGGCCCAGGCCCTCGCCGCCCTGCGCGAAGCGGCGCAAACCGGTCAGAACATCATGGAACCCTCGATCGCCGCCGCCAAGGCCGGGGTCACCACCGGCGAATGGGCCGAGGAAATGCGCAAGGTCTATGGCACCTACCGGGGCCCCACCGGGGTTTCCGGCGCCCCCTCGAACCAGACCGAGAACCTGGACGAGATCCGCGCCGCCGTCGACGCGGTCAGCGATTCGCTGGGCCGGCGGCTGAAATTCCTGGTCGGCAAACCCGGTCTGGATGGTCATTCCAATGGGGCCGAACAAATCGCGGTGCGGGCACGGGACTGCGGAATGGATATCTCCTACGAAGGAATTCGATTAACACCTGAAGAAATTGTGAATGCCGCAATCGCGGAAAATGCACATGTAATTGGCCTATCGATTCTTTCCGGAAGTCACCTTCCGTTGGTGGAAGAAGTCATTGAACGGATGAAATCGGCAGATCTGGGCCACATTCCATTGATCGTCGGCGGAATTATTCCGGAAGAAGATGCCCGCAACCTTGAAAACATGGGCGTTTCCAAGGTTTATACGCCCAAGGATTTCGAGTTGAATACGATCATGATGGACATCGTCGCGCTGGTCGATCCCAAGCCTATCGCCGCGTAATCGGCAGCTGTTACAAAAAAGAGATGAAATGCGTGTCAAACTGCGCTATTGCTCGGAATTGCACCAGCGTGTGACGCTAAATAGCGTCACAAACTCAAGCGTTAGGGAGACCAGATGGCAATAGATCTCACAAAAATGTCCCGCAAGGAGCTGACCAAGCTTCGTGCGGATATCGACAAAGAACTGATCGAGGCGGACGAGCGGGAACGTCAAGAAGCCCTGAAAGCGGCCGAACAGGCCGCGGCGAAGTTCGGCTTTTCGCTCGACGAACTTTCCGGAAAAGGCAAACGCCGCAAAGGCAAACAAAAACGCGCGCAATCTGCGCCCAAATTCCGCAATCCGGAAAATCCAGAACAAACTTGGTCCGGGCTTGGACGGAAACCGCAATGGTTTCACGATGCCATTGCAAATGGCGTTCCAACCGAGAAACTCGAAATCTAAACAGGTTCAGAATTTCGAATGACAATTCACATCGGTGCTGCTCCGGGCGATATCGCCAGCACCGTCCTTTTGCCTGGCGATCCTTATCGCGCGAAATGGGCGGCGGAAACGTTTCTGGAAAAACCGCGCCTCGTGAACGAGGTGCGCGGGATGCTGGGATATACTGGCACCTGGCGCGGCAACGAGGTGACGATTCAGGGCAGCGGCATGGGAATGCCGTCGCTCTCGATCTATGTGAACGAGCTGATCCGGGACTATGACGCGCAGACGCTGATCCGCATCGGCTCCTGCGGCGCGATGCAGGAAAAGGTCGGGCTGCGCGATGTCATTCTCGCGATGACCGCCTCGACCGTCAGCACCCCGTCGCGCGGCATGTTCCGCGAATTGCAATTCGCCCCCTGTGCCGACTGGTCCTTGCTGCGCGCCGCCGCGGCGGCGGCGGAAGCGCAGGACATCACCCCGCATATCGGCGGCATCTATTCGTCGGACACCTTCTATGACGAACGCCCCGACCTGAACGAACAGATGGTGCGCCACGGCGTTCTGGGCGTCGAGATGGAGGCAGCCGAGTTGTACACGCTGGCCGCGCGCTATGGCCGTCGCGCGCTGGCGGTGCTGACGGTCTCGGACCATCTCCAGACCGGCGAGGCGCTGCCCTCGGACCAGCGCGAACGCAGCTTCGGCGCCATGGTCGAAATCGCGCTGCAAGCCGCCTTTGCCTGACCACTACAGCCCATGGCTGCGGTCATAGCCATTCACCGGCGGCGGCGTCCAGCTGTCCAGCGCGCCGGGCGCCGGTGCAAACACCTCAACCAGCAGCGGATGACAGGCCGCCGCATCGCTTGAATGTTCAGCGCTGCAATCGCCGCCGGGGCAAGCGCTCAGCGCCCCCAGCAGATCGATCTCGGCAAAGAACTCCAGGTAATCCCCCGGTCGCACAGGGCTGGCCTTCATGAAATACTGGCCGGTGTCGCGGGTGAAACCGGTGCACATGAACACGTTCAGCACGTCATGCACATGGCTTTCAGCTTCGGCCAGCGGCAGGCCCCGCAGTGTCGCCAGCGCGCGGGTCAGGTTGGAATGGCAGCAATTGTGATACGCCGTGCCGGACAGCAGGCGGCCGGTATAGGGGTCGCACCGGGTGCCGATCACGTCATGCACCGCGCCGCCAAAGGAATCGATCCCGTACCAGTCCAGCGTATCCGCGACGATCGTCGCCATCGGCCGCAGCGCCGGAAAGGTCGACCACATCCGATCGCCGGTGCTCAGATGGGTACCGTGCAACGCCCGGGTCTTGCCGGAATAGAACCGCTCGGACAGGTCGCGCGCGTTCCACAGGTTCAGGTCGCCCACCTGCGGCCCCTGCACCGAGGTGATGCGAAAGAATTGCCCCGCGGCCACCTCGAAACAGCGGGCGTCGCGCGGCGGAATCAGCCTCTCGGCCACCTTCATCGCCCCGGCGCGGGCGGCGCGGTAAAGCGGCAGGTCGGGCCGAGGCAGCGTTGCGGTGGGATAGCAGATCACCGGCGGCACGGCGCGGCGGGTTTCGGCATCATCGGGCGGTTGGGTCATGGCTGCAAACTGCGGTGGAATCCGCCACGGCGCAAGCACACGCGGACGTGACCCCGCGCTGATTGACGCCCCCCGCCGCCGTGGCAATCTGCACGCCATGATCAGCCGTCGCCGCCTTGTGCACACCGCCCTCGCCCTGCCACTTGCCACGTTGCCAATGCGCAGCACCGCGCAGGCGCGCTGGGGCCGGGTGGCCGACGCCGCGCGCGAAATGGAGCAGCTGCATTCGCTGCAGATTGCCCAGGCCGGCACCGAGGTCCTGGCCGAGGCGTTTCGCGGCCCTGGCCTCAACCGCAGCGCCAATATCAAATCGGTATCGAAAACCATCGTCGCCACGCTGACCGGCATCGCCATCGACCGCGGCGACCTGCCGTCGATCACCGCGACGCTGGGCGAGGCCGCGGCGGGCCTGATCCCGGCCGCGGCCGATCCGCGCGTCGCCGACCTGACGATGGAGGATCTGGTGACCATGCGCGCCGGGCTGGACCGCACCTCGGGCGCCAATTACGGCAGCTGGGTGTCCAGCACCAACTGGGTTGCCAATGCACTCACCCGCCCCTTCGTCGCCGAACCGGGCGGGCGGATGCTGTATTCCACCGGCTCGTTCCACATTCTCGGCGCGGCGCTGGCCGAGGCCTCGGGCCAGTCGCTTCACGCACAGGCGCGCGACCGGTTGGCACGGCCGCTGGACATCGACATCCCGCCCTGGACCCGCGATCCGCAGGGCTATTTCCTCGGCGGCAACGACATGGCGATGACACCCCGCGCGCTGCTGCGCTTTGGCGAGATGATCCGCCAGGGTGGTATCTGGGACGGCAGGCAGGTGGTCAGCCGCGACTGGCTGGCGCAATCCTTCCGCTCGCGCACCCGGTCGCCCTGGTCGGGGTTGTCCTATGGCTATGGCTGGTTCCTGGGCGGGCGCGGCGAGGGCCGGTTCATGCTGGCGCGCGGCTATGGCGGCCAGGTCCTGTGCGTGATGCCCGGCCTGGATCTGACCGTTGCGATCACCTCGGATCCGACGCGCCCGGCCCGCAGCGCCGGATATTTCGGCGATCTGATGGCGCTGATCCAGGGGCCGGTGATGCAGGCGGCGCTGGGCTGAGCCCGGCGCCTGGCGGTCACGGCTTGCGGCAGTCGCGCGGCGGCTTGCCGCTGTCGCTCATCACCTCGGCACCGCAGGCGGCGCAGCGGAAATAGCTTTTGCCCTCCGCGTCGCGCGCCCGGTCGGCGCGCCAACGACAGGCCCGCGTGCCCGGCCGCACATAGATCAGCAGCAGGATGAATGCGGCAATCAGGAACGGGATGAAGATCATCGGCTACAGCACCCCGCCGACCGCGCGCTTCGCCCGGTCAAGCGACGTCGGCGTAATCAAACAGGTCCGGCTGATCGTCCCAAGCCGGAGCCGTGTCATCGGCCGGCGTGTAATAGGCCCAGGCCTCGTCCAGAAGGGCAAGCGCCTCTTGCGGGCTGGTTTTGGCGGGTTCGGTCGGTTGCATGGGGTCACCCTTGATGCTGGTCGGCCCCTCCCTGACGGCGATATAGATCCGCGCCCCGCCCGGCGCATCCCCTTGTTGTGCAACCTCGTCATGCGCTTGCTGCAACGCAGCATCGGCACCCTGCCCCGATAAAAAACAACGGCGGCCCGCCGATCCGCGCGCCGCCGCAACATTTTGATCCAGGCGGTCACTCAGACCGCGCGTTCGACCATCATCTTCTTGATCTCGGCAATCGCCTTTGCCGGGTTCAGCCCCTTGGGGCAGGTCTTGGTGCAGTTCATGATGGTATGGCAGCGATACAGCTTGAACGGATCTTCCAGCTGGTCCAGCCGTTCGCCCGTGGCCTCGTCGCGGCTGTCGATGATCCAGCGATAGGCATGCAGCAGTGCGGCGGGGCCAAGGTACCGGTCGCCGTTCCACCAGTAGGACGGGCAAGCCGTCGAACACGAGGCGCACATCACGCATTCATAGAGGCCGTCCAGTTTCTTGCGGTCTTCGATCGACTGCTTCCACTCTTTTGCCGGGCGATTGGTCTTGGTTTCCAGCCAGGGCATGATGCTGGCATGCTGGGCGTAGAAATGGGTGAGATCCGGGATCAGGTCCTTCACCACTGGCATATGCGGCAGCGGGTAGATGGTGACCGTGTCCTTGCTGATCTCGTCCAGGCCGAAGATGCAGGCCAGGGTGTTGTGCCCGTCGATATTCATCGCGCAGGACCCGCAGATGCCCTCGCGGCAAGAACGGCGGAAGGTCAGCGTCGGGTCGATCTCGTTCTTGATCTTGATCAGCGCGTCCAGAACCATCGGCCCGCATTTGTCCATGTCGAGGAAATAGGTGTCGACACGCGGGTTGGCGCCGTCATCCGGGCTCCAACGATAGATCTTGAAGGTCCGGACATTGGTCGCGCCTTCGGGGCGCGGCCAGGTCTTGCCGGTGGTGATGCGCGAGTTCTTGGGAAGGGAAAATTGAACCATGGGTTATCTCCTCAGAACGTCCGCGCCTTGGGCGCAATCTTCTTCAGGCTGATGCCGCCCTCGTCTTCGTCGGTCAGCGGGTCCACGATCACCGGGCGATAGCTGAGCGCCACCTTGGTGTCGTCGACCCGGGCGATGGTGTGCACGCGCCAGTTTTCGTCGTCACGCTCGGTAAAGTCCTCATGCGCATGTGCGCCGCGGCTTTCCTTGCGCGCCTCGGCACCGACGATGGTGGCCAGCGCGTTGGGCATCAGGTTGGTCAGTTCCAGCGTTTCCATCAGGTCCGAATTCCAGACCAGCGACCGGTCGGTGACCTGCAGGTCGGTCATCTTGGCCGCAATCGCGTCCATCTTCTCGACCCCTTCCTTCAGCGTCTTGTCGGTGCGGAACACCGCCGCGTCTTCCTGCATGGTGCGCTGCATTTCCAGCCGCAATTCGGCGGTCGGGGTGCCGCCCTTGGCGTTGCGCAGGGCGTCGAACCGGTCGAACGCCTTGTCGATGCTGGCCTGGTTCAGCACCGGGTTCGCCGCCTCGGGATCCACCACCTTGCCGGCGCGGATCGCCGCGGCGCGGCCGAACACCACTAGGTCGATCAGCGAGTTCGAACCCAGCCGGTTGGCGCCATGGACCGAGGCACAGCCGGCCTCGCCCACCGCCATCAGCCCCGGCACGATCGCGTTCGGGTCATCCTCGGTCGGGTTCAGCGCCTCGCCCCAATAGTTGGTCGGGATGCCGCCCATGTTGTAATGCACTGTCGGTAGAACCGGGATCGGCTCTTTGGTCACGTCGACACCGGCGAAGATCTTGGCGCTTTCCGAGATGCCCGGCAGGCGTTCGGCCAGCGCCTCGGCCGGCAGGTGCGACAGGTTCAGGTGGATGTGATCACCATGTTCGCCCACGCCGCGGCCTTCGCGGATTTCCATCGTCATCGAGCGGCTGACATAGTCGCGCGGCGCCAGGTCCTTATAGGTCGGGGCATAGCGCTCCATAAAGCGTTCGCCCTCGGAATTGGTCAGATACCCGCCCTCGCCGCGCGCGCCCTCGGTGATCAGGCAGCCGGACCCGTAGATGCCGGTGGGGTGGAACTGGACAAATTCCATGTCCTGCAGCGGCAGCCCGGCGCGCGCCACCATGCCGCCACCGTCGCCGGTGCAGGTATGCGCCGAGGTGGCCGAGAAATAGGCGCGGCCATAACCGCCGGTGGCCAGCACCACCATCTTGGCGTTGAACACATGCATGGTGCCGTCGTCCAGCTTCCAGCAGACGACGCCCTGGCACTGCCCGTCCTCGGACATGATCAGGTCGATGGCGAAATACTCGATGTAGAATTCCGCGTTGTTCTTCAGCGACTGGCCATACAGCGTGTGCAAAATGGCGTGGCCGGTGCGGTCGGCAGCGGCGCAGGTGCGCTGCACCGGGGGGCCTTCGCCGAATTCGGTGGTGTGGCCGCCGAACGGGCGCTGATAGATCTTGCCCTCTTCGGTGCGCGAGAACGGCACGCCGTAATGTTCCAGCTCGTAAACCGCCGCCGGGGCAGACCGGGCGAGGTATTCCATCGCATCGGTGTCGCCCAGCCAGTCCGACCCCTTGACGGTGTCATACATGTGCCACTGCCAGTTGTCGGGGCCCATATTGGACAGCGACGCGGCGATGCCGCCCTGCGCCGCCACGGTATGCGACCGGGTCGGGAACACCTTGGTCACGCAGGCGGTGCGCAGCCCCTGCTCGGCCATGCCCAGCGTGGCGCGCAGACCGGCGCCGCCGGCACCCACCACTACGACGTCATATGTATGCGTCTCGTATTCGTAAGCAGCTGTCATTATTTATCTTCCTTCTCGCGCGTCACGTCAGAGGGCGAGTTTCAAAAGGGCAAACAGGCCCACGGCCATCAGCGTATAGGTCACGGCCTTGACCGCGATCAGCGTCAGCTTGCAGGCGATGCCGTGAACGTAATCTTCGACCGCTTCATCGATCTCCATCTTGATGTGATAGAGGCCGACGACCAGGCCGATCGCGGTGATCAGCGCCGGGAACGGCCGGGCGAAGAAGGCCAGCACCTCTTCGCGGGTGCCGCCCAAGGCGCTGCCGAAGGTGAAGACGAACAGCGGCACCAACACCACCAGGCAGATCGAGGTTACCATCATCTTCCAGTGATGCTGGGTGCCCTCGCTGCCGGCTCCCAGCCCCTGCGCGCGTTTGCGGTCGGTCATGAAATTCATCGTCAGCCTCCCTTACAGCACGATGGCGGTGAAGATCGCCAGCACCGTTGCCAGCACGAACATGCCCCAGCCCATCTTCTCCGAGGTCGCAAGATCGAGGCCATAGCCGAAATCCCAGATCACGTGGCGCAGCCGGCCCAGCATGTGATACCAGATCGCCCAGGCCGCCAGCAGCATCACCAGATCGCCGAACCAGCCGGTCAAAAGCCCGTTCATCGTGGCATAGGCTGCATCCGACGTGGCCGCGGCCAGCAGCCAGCAGACCACCAGAAATGCGGTGCCCAGCGATGCGATGCCGGTGATCCGGACCATGATGGAGGACATCGAGGTGATTTGCGGACGATAATATTTGCCCAGCATGAAAGGCGAAAGCGGGCGATTGCCCCGATTGACATCGGCCATGGTGGCTCCTTTGCATTGGCTGCCCCGTTATTATCGTATTTTGACGGGCTGTCACGAGCCGAGCACTGTGAATCGCGCGGTTTTTTGGCGCGGTGCGGCCAAATGCGCGGCGCATGTGATCACACGTAAAGTTTAAGTGATCACAAAAATGGCGCGAGCCGCGTTCCTGCCCTCGCAATGACTCGGGCCTCAGTCGGCACGAGCCGTTTGCATCACCACTTCGCGCAGCAATTTCTGACGGATCTTCGCGGGATATTCGGTGAAGGTCGACGCCGTGACCACAAATGCGCCCTCTCCGACAATGACATGTTCATAAAAATAGGCGGTCAGGTCGGTTTCGCTCTGTTCGATGGCGATGGCGTTCACCACCACACCCGCCGCGCGCAGCTGGTCATGCACCTCTTCGGGCGGCAACCCCTCGTTTGACACGCCGTCGCCCGACAGATCGATCAACCGCCGCTTGCAGCTTGCCACCGGCGCAAACTGCGCCAGGGCAAAGGCCAGGGCCTCGCCGATGGCAGTTGAGAAGTTGCGCCACGGCCGGGGTTCGGCGGCGACGCGCGCCGCGAACCGCTCGACCGTTTCGAAATCCCGCACCTCGGTCCAGGGGATCGACACCAGCTGACGGGCCGAACCGGTCCACTGCACCAGCATCAGCTGTGCCCGTCCGCGCACCAGCGCCTCGGAAATCACCGGATCGCGCAGCGCGGTGGCCAGCCCGTCCATCTGCAGCCGGTATTCTCCGCGATCGACCGATCCCGAGACATCGACCGCCAGCGCCAGCGCCAGGTCGCAGGCCAGCGCAGGACCGCAGAACAGGCTGGCAAGGGCGGAAACAAGGGTGCGCATGAGGCCAGATTAGAACAACTGCCCCAGCCCCGGAACAGTTGTTTATGTAACTGGTCCAACGCGGGCCGGTGGTTCTGCCCTCCGTTTGTTGGATTAAGTGCATGCCTCAACACCCGATCCCAACCGGATTAGGGATGCACCTGCTGCAAGCCAGCTATTCCGCCCGACATCTGGTAACCCGCAATGCCATCGCTTAACTTGTGCACAGGGAGGAGACCACGAATAAATGGTTTCCAGATGGCTTACACCACACATACTCACACCGCAAACAACGTGCAGGGCAATCCGCTTCTGCGCGGCCTGGCCGCAGCTTTCGAGTGGCTTGTCTCGCTGTCCGAGCGGCATCCCTCCATGCAGCGCGTCGCCCAGCTTCAAGCCAAGTCCGATGAAGAGCTTGCGCAAATGGGTCTGACCCGCGAGCAAATTCCTGCCGCCGCATTTCGCGAATACGGTTATCTGTAAGGCCCGGTCCGCATTGACCGATGTCTGAAACGATCACCAATGCCCCCTGGGCCGGCGCCTGTCGCCGGTCCCTGGCCGCAATCCATGATGAACTTGTCGCAGCCTTCTGCGACAGTGACGCGATGCGCCAATACCGTGCCCTGGCCGCGCTTTCCGATGCCGAATTATCCGCGCGCGGCCTGACCCGACAGTCGTTGGGCCGCTATGTCTTTGCCGACCGCGCCTGGGCCTGACGCGCCAGCAAGGCGCATTTTTTTCTGCCCGTGAGTTGACACATCAACTCAACTGCATCTACCCTGCGAGTTGACGCGTCAACTCATGCGCCGGAACGGCGGTCTCTGGCGGAGCCTGCAGCGGAAGGATCAGATCATGCGCCACCAGATCGTTATCATCGGCGGCGGGCCCTCGGGTCTGCTGCTGGCGCAGCTTCTGCTGAAACAGGGAATTGACGCCGTGGTGCTGGAACGCCAGACCCGCGCGCATGTGCTCGGCCGGATCCGCGCCGGGGTGTTGGAGATGGGCTTTGTCGACCTGATGCGCGAGGCCGGGGTCGCCGACCGAATGGAGCGCGAAGGCATTCTGCATGACGGCACCATCCTGTCCTATAACGATCGCGAGGTGCGGATCGATTTCCGCAAACATGCCGGGCGCCCGGTAACCATCTATGGCCAGACCGAAGTGACCCGCGACCTCTACGAGGCGCGCGACGCCACCGGCGGCACCACCTATTTCGAGGTGGCGGATGTCACCCTGCACGGGATGGAGGGCGACGCGCCCTATGTCACCTTCCGCCATGACGGCAAGGACAAGCGGATCGACTGCGATTTCATCGCCGGATGCGACGGGTTCCACGGGGTCAGCCGCAAATCGATCCCCGACAGCGTGCGCAAGGACTATGAACGCGTCTACCCGTTCGGCTGGCTGGGCGTGCTGTCGGAAACCCCGCCGGTGAATCACGAATTGATCTATGCCAGCTCGGATCGCGGTTTTGCCCTCTGCTCGATGCGCAACATGAACCTCAGCCGCTATTACGTGCAATGCAGCGCCGAGGACCGCGTCGAAAACTGGTCCGACGCCCGGTTCTGGGAAGAATTGCGCCGCCGCATTCCCCCAGATGCTGCCGAGCGGATCGTAACCGGCCCCTCGATCGAGAAATCCATCGCGCCGCTGCGCTCTTTCGTGACCGAACCGATGCGGTTCGGGCGGCTGTTCCTGTGCGGGGACGCGGCGCATATCGTGCCCCCCACCGGCGCCAAGGGGCTGAATTCGGCGGCCTCGGATGTCTATTACCTGTTCCACGGCCTCAAGGCGTTTTATGCCGACGGCAACACCGATGGGCTGGACAGCTATTCGCAGAAGGCGCTTGACCGGGTCTGGAAGGTCGAGCGGTTCAGCTGGTGGATGACCTCGCTGTTACACCGCTTTCCGGATCAAAGCGCCTTTGATCAGAAGATGCAGGAGGCCGAAATCGCCTTTCTCAGCGAAAGCGAGGCGGCGCAGGAAGCACTGGCGCGCAACTATGTCGGCCTGCCCTATTGAGGCGGCATCCGCGCCGGCGTTGCCGCCCGCACAAATTCGGCTAGAAGCGGGGGCAGGATGACTCGCATGACCCGATCCCACCGCGCCGTCCAGCCGGACGGGCGCCTGGCGGAACCGACCCGCCTGAACGCCCAGGGGCGCCGGGTGATCGATATCGACACCTACGTGCCCTATTTCCTGATCGCGGTGAACGCCATCCTGTCGCGCAGCGCCTCGGCCCGATACCAGCGCGATTTCAACGTCGGCGTCACGGAATGGCGGGTGCTGTCCTGGCTGGCCACCGAACCTGGCATACCCGCCGCGCGCATCTGCGAGGTGATCGCGCTGGACAAGGCGGCGGTCAGCCGCGCGGTGGCCCGCCTGACCGAAATGGAACTGATCGACGCGGTGCCCTCGCCCACCGACCCGCGCAAGCGCAGCCTGTCGCTGAACCCCGCAGGGTATGACCTGCACGACCGCATCCTCGAAGCCGCGCTGCAACGCGAAGCGGTACTGATCGACGGCGTCGACCCCGATGACCTGAACGCCTTCCTGCGGGTGATGCGCCTGTTGCACCGCAACGTGCAGCGGCTGTAAGCGCGCCGGCGGTTCAGGATCGCAGCAACAGCTTGTTCGATCCCACCGCCTCGGCAATGCGGGCATAGTCCTGCCGCGCCGCAACCGTGACCGGCGAACGCAGCAGCACGGTTTCCGTCTCGGCCAAGATCGTGGCCGCCGCGGCGTTGACCTGCGCCACCGCCCCCGGCCGCACCGCCCGCATACGCGGGCTGGAGCCGCCGCCGCCGGTGCGCAGACGGATCGGCGGTTTGTCCGGGTCGACATTGGCGCTGACCAACTGGTCCAGCCGGGTGGCGGCGT
>NZ_PGTB01000430.1 GCF_002786325.1 Pseudooceanicola lipolyticus
CCGGCAGTCCGGCTAGCTCCATAAAGGCGCAGCCGGCCGGCTGGCCGGTAGCAGTCAGCCAGCCATGGAGACGGCCTCCTTCCTCTCAGTGGCGCTGGCCCTGGCGGCCCTCGTCCCCGTCTCGCTGCTCCTTGTGAACCGGCTCCTCTACGGCAAGCTGCCCCCGGGGCCGCGGCGGCGGCCCGTGGTGGGCAACCTGTTCGACGTGCAGCCCGTGCGGTGCCGGTGCTACCAGGAGTGGGCGCGCCGGTACGGGCCCATCATGACGGTGTGGCTGGGCACGTCGCCCACGGTGGTGGTGTCCACGTCGGAGCTGGCCAAGGAGGTGCTCAAGACCCACGACCAGCAGCTCGCCGACCGCTGCCGGGACCGCTCCACCGAGAGCTTCAGCCGCGGCGGCCAGGACCTCATCTGGGCCGACTACGGCCCCCACTACATCAAGGTGCGCAAGCTCTGCAACCTCGAGCTCTTCACGCAGCGCCGCCTCGAGGCGCTCAGGCCCATCCGCGAGGACGAGGTCACCGCCATGGTCGAGTCCGTCTACAAGGCCGTCACCGCGC
>NZ_PGTB01000431.1 GCF_002786325.1 Pseudooceanicola lipolyticus
CGCGCCAGCAAAGGCGCCGCCAGCAGCGCCAGGGCGATCAGCGGCCCGGCGGTCAACAGCCGGCTCCAGGTCGCCCCGGCCAGCGAGCCGAGGCCCCAGAAGGTCAGGTCGCGCAGCTGCTGGTCATCGGCCATGTAGACCAGGATGCCGGTCAGCGCCCCCGCCAGCGCCGCCAGCGCGATACCGGCCAGCAGCATGGTGGCAACCGAGGTGCGCCCGCGCCGGGTCGACAGGCGATACAGCAGCAGCGTCGAAAGCCAGCCGCCGAAAAACGCCGCCAGCGGCACTAGTGCGGTGCCGGTATACGCCGCCAGTGCCACCGGCAGCAGGCCGCCCAGCACGATGGCGGTGATTGCGCCCAGCGCCGCGCCGGCGCTGACCCCGATCAGGCCGGGATCGGCCAGCGGATTGCGGAACAGCCCCTGCATCACCGCGCCCGATACCGCCAATGCGGCGCCCACCAGCAGCCCCATCGCCAGGCGCGGCAGGCGGATGTCGAACAGGATCACCCGCGCGGTGGGATCCAGGATGCCGGTCTCCAGCCAGACGCCCAGCGCGG
>NZ_PGTB01000063.1 GCF_002786325.1 Pseudooceanicola lipolyticus
GCCGGCAGACAGACCGGCAGCGCCAACAGCGCCAGCGCAAGGTCGAAGGGCCGTTTCAGATAGCGGGCGTAAAGGCGCTGGCGGCGCCGGCCGGCCTCGGTTGTGAAGACAATATCAGACCCTGCAGTGCCGGCGCAGGCCGACCCGGTAGAGAGCTCCATGACTGGCCCCCGAATTCGCGTGACAGGACAGGTCCCCACATTCCGGCAAGCGGCTGCTTTGGCACGGCGCGGCGACGGTCGCGGTAAATCAAACAATAATTGTTTAAGAAGGCATTAATCGCCGAAAGGACCGGCGTTCCTGCCCTGGGCCCCCCGCATCGGGTGATCATTGCGCCGCGGCGGGAAACAGCGCGTGACAGGACCTAACACAGCGATTATCCGGGAAAAATGAGATTTCTGAGTCAGCTCATCGGCTATCGCCGCCCGGTTTTCAACGCCCCGCTGCAGCCCGAAGATCCCTTTGTCGTGGTTGGCGACATCCATGGCTGCGACGGCTTGCTGGCGCAGCTGCTGGAGCGGGTTGCCATGGTGCCGCAATGTCCCGATCAGCTGGTCTTCGTGGGCGATTACATCGACCGGGGCGAGCACAGCGCCGAGGTGCTGTTCCGGTTGCAGGCGCTGTCGCAAAGCACCGGGGCGATTTGCCTGATGGGCAATCACGAGCAGATGATGCTGGATTTCCTGGAAAACCCCGCGAAGAACGGCCCGCGCTGGCTGCGCTATGGCGGCTTGCAGACCCTGGCCAGTTTCGGGCTGGGCCATATCGCCGAGGCCGCCCCGGACGAAACCTGGCAGGCGGCGCGGGACGATCTGCGCCGGGCGATGGGCCCGGAGCTGGAATTCTGGATCCGCAGCCTGCCGGTGTATTGGCGCAGCGGCAACATGGCGGTGGTGCATGCCGGTGCCGACCCGCAGGTGCGGCTGTCGGAGCAGGAACGGCGCAGCCTGTTATGGGGGCATCCCGATTTCCCGAGAACTCCGCGCCGCGACGGGCTGTGGGTGATCCACGGCCATACGATTGTCGACCGGATCGCCGCCGAACAGGGCCGCATCGGCATCGATACCGGCGCCTATGCCACCGGACGGCTGAGCGCTGCCTTCGTCTCTGCGGCGGATGTGGAGATCCTGTCGACCTAGGCACGGCAAAACCGCGGCCCAAAAAAACCGGGGCCGATCCGCATCGGCCCCGGTCTGATTAGCGGCGTCGGGACGCGATCAGGTGAACAGCGTATCGCTCATGATCGTGTCAACCGCGGTGGTGGCCAGATCGACCGCGATATCGTTATAGCCGTCGACCGAGAAATGCAGATCGTCATACAGCGCGTAGGTGGTGGTCAGCGCGCCGATATACACATTGTCCAGATCGGTGGCCAGCTGCGCCTGGGCATCGCGCAGACCCGGCATCGAGTCATAGATGGTGATATCGCCGAGTTCCTGGATGAAGATCGGCACATCGGCACCGAAAACGCTCCAGAAATGGTTGAACACCGCGGTGGTTGCCGTGACCAGCCGGTCGATCGTTGCGGTCTCGTCGGCGCCACCGACATCGATGGCGAAAGCGTCGGTTTCACCCTGCGACCAGATGATGCCATCCAGGTCTTCGCCGGTCTCCATCGCCGCCTGGATATCGGCGACCGCGTCCAGCAGCACCTGACCGGGCTGGTCGTTGCCCAGATCCCACCAGAACAGATCGTCGCGCGCCACCTCGTTCGAGCCGGAACCACCAACGGCGACGTTGATCGCGGTGGTCATACCGCCGGTCAGGCCCTCGACCTCGGCTTCGAAGGCGACAAAACCCATCGGTCCTTCGGAGAAATCGCCGCCGTCGCGCAGGAAATGCCGCTCGGCATTGGATTGCCCGGCAAAGGCGAAATTGTCGAAATCGGCGGCATCCAGACCGCTATAGACCGGGGTGCGCTCGGCGATGGCGATCTTGTCGAACCGGGCGTTTTCCCCGGTTGAACGTATGCCGTTCAGGACGATGCTGTCGCCGGTCTGCAATTCGACGCCAATGCGATGCGTTTCCATCGTGATCGCGGCTTCGCCGCCGGTACCGATCCAGCTGGCAACGGTTTCACCATTGATCAGCACCGAGAAGGATGCGGCGCCGTCATGTTCGTTCATCCAGGTCGCATCGAGCCAGTAGAGCCCGGAGGGCCCGGTGAAGGTGCCGGTGGCATTGCCCGATGTGGTGGTCCCGATCACGAACCCACTGGGCACATCCGCATGCGGGGTGCTTTCGACAATGTAGCCGCCGGACAGTTCCAAGGCTTCCGCCTCGGTCTCGCCCAGGCCGATCGGGGCGTTCAACTCGCCCACCGTGATCGTCGCCGTGGCGGTGGCGGTACCGCCATTGCCGTCGACCACCTCATAGGTGAAGGTATCGTCGCCCAGGAATTCGGAATCGGCCGTGTAGGTGAAGCTGCCATCGGCATTCAGGGTCAGCGTGCCATGCTGCACATCGGTCAGAACCTGCGATACGGTGATCGTGTCGCCATCCAGATCCTCGTCATTCTCCAGCACGCCGTCGGCGGCGACGTTTTTCGGGATACCCTGCGTCGCGGTATAGAAATCGGCCCGCGCATAGGGGTTGCTGTTGTCGGCCTGGCCGGTAACGATAATCGTGTCGACACGGGCGTTTTCGCCGCTCTCCTGCACCCCCCGGATGGTGATCACGTCGCCATAGCTGAGATCGACGCCAACGCGCTGAATCTCGCGATCAACCGAAGGCGCTCCGCCGGTGCCGGTCCAGCTCGATTGCTCCACCCCGTTGACAAACAGGGTGTATTGCGAGGCGCCGTCGCTTTCGTTCAGCCAGGCGACGTCGATCCAGTAGGACCCGGCGCTGCCGATAAAGCTGCCGGTGGCCTGGCCGGTGCCGATCGACTTGATCGCGGCATTGCTGGGCACATCGGCATGGGCGATAACCTCGGTGGCATAGCCGCCGGACAGGTCGAGCGTCTCCGCCTCGGTCACACCGACATCGATCAGCGCGCCTTCGGGCAGGGTCTGTTCCTGCACGGCGAGCGTGACCACCGCCTCGGTGGTGCCGCCATTGCCATCGGAGATCTCGTAGGTAAAGCTGTCATCGCCCACGTAATCCGCATCGGGCGTATAGCTGAACGAGCCATCCGCGTTCAGGGTCAGCGTGCCGTGGGCCACATCGGTGATGACCTGCGACACGGTGATGCCGTCGCCATCCAGATCCTCGTCATTGGCCAGCACACCGGGCAGGGTGATCGACAGGACGGTATTTTCGACCATCGAATAGCTGTCGGCGCGGGCCACCGGAGCGGTATTCTCCGACTGGCTGGTCAGGGTGATCAGGTCGACGCGGGCGTTTTCGCCGTTCTGCTGGACGCCCTGGATGGTGATCACGTCACCATAGTTCAGGGTGACCGGAATCCGCTGGATTTCGCGATCAACCGATGGCGCGCCGCCGGTGCCGGTCCAGGTGGCCTGCTGCACACCGTTGACCAGCACCGTGAAGCTCGAGGCGCCGTCATGTTCGTTCATCCAGGCAACGTCCAGCCAATAGGCGCCGGACGCGCCGACAAAGCTTCCGGTGGCCGAACCGCTGCCCACCGCCATGATGCCCTGGCCGCTGGGCACATCCGCATGCGTCAGCGTTTCCACCGCATAGCCGCCGGACAGGTCCAGGGTTTCCGCCTCGGTCACGCCCACATCGATCAGCGCGCCGTCGGGCGGGGTCTGTTCCTGCACGGTGATCGTGGCCACCGCCTGGGCGGTGCCGCCATTGCCGTCGGACACTTCGTAGGTAAAGCTGTCTTCGCCCAGGAATTCGGCATCGGGCGTATAGGTAAAGGTACCATCGGGATTCACCGACAGCGTGCCGTTCGACACATCCGAAACCACCTGCGATACGCTGATGCTGTCGCCGTCGAGATCCTCGTCATTGGCCAGCAGCGTCGGAACCGTCAGGTTCAGAGTCGTGTTCTCATAGGCGGTATAGCTGTCGGCGCGGGCGATCGGCGCGGTATTCTGCGACTGATCGGTGATCAGGATCGAGTCGATGCGGGCGTTTTCGCCGTTGCCCTGCACGCCGCGCAGGGTGATCACGTCATTGGTGCCCAGCGTCACCGCGATGCGCTGCACCTCGCGGTCGACCGAGGGGTCGCCGCCGGTTCCGGTCCAGGAACTGACCTCGACATCGTTGATCAGCACGGTGAAGGTCGACGCGCCGTCATGTTCGTTCAGCCACGCCACGTCCAGCCAATAGGTGCCCGAGGCCGAAACAAAGACCCCCTCGGCCTCGCCGGTGCCGATCGCCCGGATGCCGGCGCCGCTGGGCACATCGCGATGGGTGATCGCCTCGTACCCATAGCCGCCGGACAGAAGCAGGTCTTCGGCCTCAGTCAGCCCCAGGCTGATCTCGCCAAAGGCGGTCGGATCCACCGTTATGCTGACGGTCCCGGTATCGGTGCCACCCCTGCCGTCGGACACCTCGTAGGTAAAGCTGTCCGACCCCGAGAAATCCACGTCGGGTGTATAGCTGTAGCTGCCATCACTATTGACCACGACGCTGCCGTTCGACGGATCGGTCGCCTTGGCGAAGGTCAGCGGGTCGCCATCGCTGTCCGACGCGGTGACGGTGCCGTTGATCACCGTATCTTCAGCACCCGAGCTGGAGCCGTCCTCCGCCACTGGCGCCACATTCGGCTCGGTGATGGTGACCAGGTCGATCCGCGCCGGCTCGCCGCCGTCCCGGACGCCCTGCAAGGTGATGGTATCGCCATAGGCCAGCGTCACCGGGATCCGCTGTACCACTGCCTCGCCCGAGGTCTCGCCGCCCGCGCCGGTCCAGAACGCCACCTGCGTGCCGTTGATCAGCACGCTGAACTGCGCCTCGCCGTCATTTTCGTTGAACCACGTCACGTTCAGCGAATAGCTGCCGGCGGCACCGACAAAGGTGCCCGTCGCCGTGCCGGTGCCAGTGGATTTGATCATCGCCCCGCCCGAAACATCCGGGTCGGAACTGGTTTCCACCGCATAGGCGCCACCCAGATCCAGCGATTCCGCCTCGGTCGCGCCAAAATCGATCAGTGCGCCGTCGACGGCGTAGGGATCTTCCACGGTGATGGTCACCGTCGCCTCGGCCGTGCCGCCATTGCCGTCGGACACCTCATAGGTGAAGCTGTCCTCGCCGCTGAACCCGCCATTCGGGGTATAGGTGAACGAGCCGTCGGCGTTCCAGGCCAGGGTGCCGTTGGCCACATCGGTCACGATCTGCGACACGTTCAGCGTGTCGCCGTCCAGATCGCTGTCATTGTCCAGGATGCCCGGCGCCGTGATGGTCAACGGCGTGCCCATATCGGTGACATAGTCATCGTCATCGGCATTCGGATCGGTGTTGCCGCTGGTGGCCGAGATGGTGAAGAAATCGATCCGCGCCGGTTCACCCAGATTCTTGACCCCGCGCAGGGTGATCTCGTCGCCGTAATCCAGGTTGACCCCGATGCGTTCGATCGTCGCCTCGCCCGAGCTGGTGCCGCCGGTGCCGATCCAGGACTGCACCTCGACCCCGTTCACCAGGACGGTGAACTGCGCGGCGCCGTCATTCTCGTTGAACCAGGTGACGTCCAGCCAATAGGTGCCGGCAGCACCGACAAAGGTGCCCGTCGCCGTACCGGTGCCGGTGGATTTGATCATCGCACCGCCCGAGATCTCGGGCTTGGTGCTGGTCTCCACCGCATAGGCGCCGCCCAGGTCCAGCGATTCCGCCTCGGTGACACCCACATCGATCAGCGCGCCGTCGATGGCGCCGGGTTCTTCCACGGTGATCGTCACCGTTGCCTCGGCGGTGCCGCCATTGCCGTCGGACACCTCATAGGTAAAGCTGTCCTCGCCGCTGAACCCGCCATTCGGGGTATAGGTGAACGAGCCGTCGGCGTTCCAGGCTAGGGTGCCGTTGGCCACATCGGTAACGATCTGCGACACGTTCAGCGTGTCGCCGTCCAGATCGCTGTCATTGTCCAAGATGCCCGGCGCCGCGACGATCAGCGGCGTACCGACACCGGTGGTGAAATCATCGTCATCGGCATTCGGGTCGGTGTTGCCGCTGGTGGCCGAGATGGTGAAGAAATCGATCCGCGCCGGTTCGCCCAGATTCTTGACCCCGCGCAGGGTGATCTCGTCACCGTAATCCAGGTTGACCCCGATGCGTTCGATCGTCGCCTCGCCCGAGCTGGTGCCGCCGGTGCCGGTCCAGGACTGCACCTCGACCCCGTTCACCAGCACGGTGAACTGCGCGGCGCCGTCATTCTCGTTGAACCAGGTGACGTCCAGCCAATAGGTGCCGGCGGCGCCCACGAAAGTGCCCGTCGCCGTGCCGGTGCCGGTGGATTTGATCATCGCACCGCCCGAGATCTCGGGCTTGGTGCTGGTCTCCACCGCATAGGCGCCGCCCAGATCCAGCGATTCCGCCTCGGTGACACCCACGTCGATCAGCGCGCCTTCGATGGCATTCGGATCTTCCACGGTGATCGTCACCGTTGCCTCGGCCGTGCCGCCATTGCCGTCGGACACCTCATAGGTGAAGCTGTCCTCGCCACTGAACCCGCCATTCGGGGTATAGGTGAACGAGCCGTCGGCGTTCCAGGCCAGGGTGCCGTGCGACACGTCGGTCACGATCTGCGACACGTTCAGCGTGTCGCCGTCCAGATCGCTGTCATTGTCCAGGATGCCCGGCGCCGCGATGGTCAGCGGCGTGCCCATATCGGTGGCAAACTCGTCGTCATCCGCCGAGGGATCGGTATTGCCGCTTTGATCCGACACGGTGATGAAGTCGATCCGCGCCGGTTCGCCCAGGTTCTTGATCCCGCGCAGGGTGATCGTATCGCCGGTCTCCAGGGTGACGGCGATGCGTTCCACCTCGACCTCGCCCGAGGTATCGCCCCCCGCACCGGCCCAGGCGCCCACCTCGACCCCATTCACCAGCGCGGCAAATTGCGCCACGCCATCATTTTCGTTGATCCAGCTGACATCCAGCCAATAGGTGCCCGCCGGCCCGGTAAAGGTGCCGGCCGCGGTGCCCGTCCCGGTGGATTTGATCATCGCGCCACCGGAAATCGCCGGATTGGCGCTGGATTCAACCGCATAGTCACCAGCCAGGGTCAGTGTTTCCGCCTCGGTCACCCCGAGGCCGATCTCACCCGCAGAATTCACTTCGTTCTCTAAATCAGCCATCATAAACCCCCGTTTGCGCAGCTATCGCAGCACTGCTGCTTCTGCCGGACTGACCACATTACCCAGACACGCGTTCAATAAGCGCGCGCCGTTGAACCGAGCGTTCAGGCAGCCACTCGATGTATTAGAAAGAGATAGTATCTGGCTGAAACCCGAAACTAAGCCAGCACATGGGCCGATCGAGGATTCGCACGTAGACAACACACGATTTCTGAGAATGTGCTTAAAAAAAAGCCACTCGCACATAGACGCCCCACTATTCCCACGACGCGAAATTCACAAATCTGACCGATTCGTTCAACTACCTATTGCCGAACGCGCACATGAAAAACGTATGTAACGAAAAGGCTAGCCCATAATTTATTCATTTTCCAGCAAAGCAGGGTCGGACAATGTGCGGAATGCTGCCGATCCGGGGAGACATCAGCTTGCCCGGCAAGGACAGTCGCGCTTGGCACATTGGGGGCGCAAATGGCCTACATGGTTCGAACCAGAAGCGGAAAATCGCGCAACAGATTGATAATTATATATTTTTATTACGGATCGGAGTACGGCTTGGCGCCCATGTGACAAGTTTCCCAAGGGGGTCATGGGTAAGCAAACGAAATTCGAAATTGGTTGATACGCTCACCCTAAAGCAGGGCATGAACAATTTGCAGCCTCATGGATAATTAATGGCAAATTCGAAACAATCTCAGGTTAAGCTTGGGAGCGCATAAAAAGGCTCACAATTTTCACTTGCATTTAAAAAAATGGAATCAACCATAAATTACGAATGTAAATCCCAAGTAAAATTCCGAATATCCAAGCATAGAATCACGATCGAGCGAATTGCGCAAACAGGTTTGGCCACAGCCCTGCTCTGACCGTGTCAGCCTTCGTCCGAGAAATCGGCCGCCGTGAAGGTCACGGTCAGCGTATAGGCCTCGTCGCTACTCTCGACCTCGATCGTCGCGCCCAGCTGGATGGCGAAGGCATTGATCAGCCGGGCCCCCATGCCGGTGCTGCCTGCGGTTTCGTTGACACGCGCCGAGTTTTCGAAACGAAAGACACAGGTCTTGTCCTCGCAGGCCTTGAAAGTCACCCTGATCCAGGGGTCGGTGCCCTCCCTGGCATCGACATATTTCATCGCGTTGGTCGCGGCCTCGGCCGCCAGCAATGACATTGGCACCGCCTGGTCGGGATAAAGATGAACATCGTCGATATCGGTTTCGACCCGAACCGCCGTGGCCGTCTCGGCGCCGATTTCGACGCTTTTCTGCACGATCTCCTTCAGCAGATTGCCGACATTCACCCGACCCGCCGAATTGGCCTGGTACAGGTCACGATGGATGGTGGCCAGGCTCAGCACCCGGTCCTGCACTCGGCGCAACACGCTGCGGGTTTCGTCACTTTGGGCATCCCGGATCTGCATGTTCAGGATGGACGAGATCAGCTGCAAATTGTTCTTCACCCGGTGATGGATCTCACGGATCAGCACGTTTTTTTCATGCACCGCGTCTTCCAGCGTCGCCTCGTCCCGGATGATCGAATAGGCCATATTGTTGAAACTGGTCTGAATTTCATGCAGCTCGGCAGGCATATCGCGGGAGCCCGAGGCCTTTTCCGATACCTTGCGGTCCCGGGCAAAGCGCACCATCTGGCGGCGCAGCGACCGGACATGGCGCGACACCAGGCGATGGATCGCAAACAGCACCACCGCCAGGCTGGTCAACCACATCAGCGCGGGAAACAGGATGGGCGGAAGACGGTCGCCCGACTGCTCTTCCACCCCGGTCTGGGCGTCCCAGATCCCCAGGATGTACAGCTGGTCCGCTTCCACAGGGACCACGGTATAGATCCGGTCATTGCCCTTGCGGTCCAATGTCGAAAAGGCGCGCGCGCGGTGTTCCGTCAGGTTTGCCGGCGTCAGCCCTTGAGGCAGCAACGCGGTGAGCTGGTCCCGCTCACCCAGCGATGACAGAATTTCGCCGGTATCATTGAAAGTCAGAACTTCGACCAGTGCATTGGACTTGAAGGCGTCATTTTTGCTTCGATCCGACATCGGCACCGGCGGTGAATGCGGTATCGATACAGACACCCGGCCAACCACCTTGTCCGCGTCAAAGAGCGGGATCGATACGTTGATGACCGGGCCGCCACTGATCGGTGCATCGGGCACCACGCGGACCAGACGCTCTTTCGAGCCGACAAGCTGCTGAAACCTGGGGCGCGATGTGAGCTGCTCGGTTGCACCCGCTGTCGAACAGGTCATGACGCCAGATGATGGAATGATCCCGAGAAAGCTGAACCGATCGGATTGCTCCATGATCGACATCAGACGCGCCGAGCATGTGTCGGGGTCCTCCTGAAAGGTGCCAACCAAGGCCGCGACGCTGTCGGCCACGCCAAAGGCGCGCTGGATGTTCAGCCTTTCGCGATAGGCCACCTGCTCGATCTCGGCCAGCAAGGCCAGTTCGGTGTTTCGCCGAACCTTTTCCGACACTGCGCGGGTCTGCATCACGGCGATCAGACCAATGGGCAACAGTGCCAGCGACATCATAAAGACAAGCCGGAAACGCAGGCCATTCCACCAGCGTGTCGGGTCCGACTTGGCTTCGATCACTTGCTGACCGGACCCGATCCGGACACAACTGCCATGGTTGCCTGATCAGTCAATTCCATCGGTTCGTTTTCCCCAAGCTGCAACAGTTCTGCCAGCCTGGCACGGCCCCGGTTGGCGCGGCTTTTGATCGTGCCGACCGCCACGCCGCACATGCCCGCCGCCTCTTCGTAGGAAAACCCCGACGCGCCGACAAGGATCAGCGCCTCGCGCTGTTCGTCAGGCAGAGTTTCGAAGGCCTTGCGAAAATCGGCAAGCTGCATACGGCCGTCATGGTCGGGCTTGACCGACAGGCTGCCGGTAAAGGCACCGTCCACATCCGCGACCTCGCGGTTCAGCTTGCGACGGCTGGAATAATAGGTGTTGCGTAAAATCGTGAACAGCCAGGCGCGCAGGTTGGTGTCGCGCTTGAACTTGTCCATGTTGGTCCATGCCTTGACCACGGTATCCTGTACCATGTCATCGGCCGCCGCCGAGTTGCGGGTAAGGCTGAGGGCGAACGCCCTCAGAGCTGGCAGATGGTCCACCAACTCATCTCTCGGATCTTTACCGGTCATTGCGGCTCCTTGCCCTCCGCGTCCTGCGCCTTAAGCACAGCCAGCAGATCCTTGAATCGGTCGGGCAGATCGTTTTCTACAAGATCCGAGTAAACCAGCTTGAGATTCCGATCTATAATTGCGTCAATACGCGCCGCATCCTCCTTGGTCTTTCCGCTGGTCATCCTGTCACTCTGCTCTGCTACCGGTGTTGCGATTCATAAAAAATACTGTGCCTTCGGAACCGAACGCGCAAGTCCCGCGTTGGGTTCCAGCATTTGCGAAAAAAAGGCGAAAAGAATGTCAGAAACCCAAAGTGCCGCCGACCTTTCCGATCGTATCGCAGCCGAGCTGCCATATCTTCGCCGGTATGCCCGTGCCCTGACAGGGTCACAGAAAAGCGGGGACCAGTATGCTCTGGCCACGCTTGAATCCATCCTTCAGGATCGTTCGGTCTTTCAAGCCGACCTATCGGCAAAGGTCGGTCTTTTTAAGTGTTTTCATGCCATCTGGGCCAGTTCCGGGGCCCCCGCACCCGAAGAGGACAGCTCGACTCTGGCCCGCGCACAGGCGCATCTGGCCCGGCTGGAACCCAACACCCGCGAAGCACTGCTGTTGTCCACGATCGAAGATTTCTCGATCGCAGATATCGCAACGATCATGGATATCAGCCGTGACGAGGTGCGGTACCTGATCAACACCGCGCGCACCGACATGCAGGATTCGATCTCGGGACAAATCCTGATTATCGAGGACGAACCGATCATCGCCAGCGACCTCAGTTCGATCGTGACCGAGCTGGGCCATTCGGTCACCGGCATCGGACGCACCCGCGACAGCGCCGTGGCGCTGGGCAAATCACATCGCCCCGACCTGATCCTGGCTGATATCCAGCTGGCCGATAACTCCTCGGGGATCGATGCGGTGAACGACTTGCTGAAGGACATCGGCAATGTGCCCGTGATTTTCATCACCGCGTTCCCGGAACGGCTGCTGACCGGCGAACGCCCCGAACCGGCGTTCCTGATTTCCAAACCCTATCGCGAAGATCAGGTGAAATCCGCCGTCAGCCAGGCGATGTTCTTCGCCTCGACCGAAACGCTCAAGGTCTGAGCGGCGCGGCCACCCTCGTGCATTGAAAAGGCCCGGCCAGTCTGCTCTGGCCGGGCCTTTGAGTTTTGGCAAGAACAAGCCATCCTCACCACGTCATCCCCGCACGAAATTCGCGATCAGCGCAACTGCGAACAGCACGACGAAGATGAAGAAGAGGATTTGCGCGATCCCGGCCGTGGCGCTGGCGATACCGCCGAAGCCAAATACAGCCGCCACGATGGCGACAATGAAAAATACCAGTGCCCAATACAACATAACAGTTTTCCCTATTCTGGTCCTCTAACAAGCCCGGGCTGCGCCACGGGCGGCGTGTTGCAGAAACGCAGAAATCGCCGGGAAGGTTCCCGCAAATTCCTCCAACTCATTTAGGGAACTCAGCCGCAACCCGTGCGTTTGTTCAGGAGATTCGAAACCAAAAACGGAGGATCAGAAATGGCCCGTACGTCGACCAATGGTGCAGCCGAAGAAGCCAACCTTGCCGCGCTGAGCGAGCAGATGGGAACGCTGCGCGAAGACCTGGCAGAACTTGCCAACACGGTGCGTGGAATTGGAAAAGCGAAAAGCGCGGAATTTTCCGCGCGGGCGCGCAATTCGGGGGCTGAAACCGCCGAATATATGGCCGCCCAAGCCAAGGTCGCGCAAGACAGGGCAAATGATTTTGTCGCAACCCGGCCCGGTGCGGCGCTGGGGATCGCCGCTGGCGCCGGCTTTCTGATCGGCTATCTGACCAGCCGCCGCTGACATGCTGGAACGCGTGAAATCATCCGCGGCGCAGGCAATGCGCAAGGCAGCTCTGCTTTCGGCAGGGCTGTTTTGCTGTGTGGCTGGGATGGCCTTCCTGACGCTGTCGGCCTGGATTCTGCTGTCCGAAGCCTACGGTGCGCTGACCGCCGCCTCGGTCATCGGCAGCTTTTACGCCGGGGTCGGACTGATCCTGATCGCGGTGGCGCTGTCGGGCAACCGCGCGGGCAGCGACCGCGCCGTGGCGTCGAAACCCGCCGACCCACCCTTGATGCAGGCCTTTCTGGCCGGGTTGGAAACCGGTTCTAGCACCGCGCGGCGTCGAGCGTGACCAGCGCCCGTGTCAGCGTGTCCGAGGTATAGGGCCGCTGCACCATTACGCAATTGTCCGGCAAATTTGGCAGCTCTTCGGCCGTATCGACCAACAGGACGACATGGTCGGACAGGGTTAACAGCAGGCCCCCATTGCGGGCGTGTTCGATCTCGGTTTCAGGCGCATTCACAACCGCAACCAGCGGTTTGACCCTCGCCTGAACCTCTGCGCCGGCCTCGGCCAGAGATGAGAACACGCTGACAATGGCCTGCGGCAGCCAGTTCGACAGGATCTGGGACAGATCCATCGCGACCACGGGGTCCTGTTCTACAATAATCAAGTTTGGCGTCATGCTCGGGTTCCGGTTTGTCGCCTCCAGCTAGCAGTACAGTTTCCGCCCCGCATTAAACTGGGACATACTGACAGGGAAATTCAGCAGGTGAAATGCCGCAACTGCGCCCTAAGGAAATGTGACGCCTTTGTCGAGATGACAGAGGAAGAAATCCGTTTCATGGAAAGGTTTAAGGTCGGCGAACTGACCGTTGAACCGGGTACTCCGATCCTGATGGAGGGCAGCAACAGCCCCCAGCTTTTCACCGCTCTGCGCGGCATGGGCCTGCGTTACAAATCCACCGAGAACGGCCGCAGGCAAGTGATCAACTTCATCCTCCCGGGTGATTTCGTCGGCCTGCAGGCCGGGATCATGGGCGAGATGGGGCATTCGGTGATGGCCTCCACCCGGATGACTCTTTGCGTGTTCGAACGCGGCGCCATCTGGACCCTGTTCAAATCGGCACCGGAAAAAGCCTTTGATCTGACCTGGATCGCCGCGGTGGAAGAACATTTCCTGGGCGAGACCCTGGTTTCCATCGGCCAACGCACGGCGATCGAGGCGGTGGCCTGGGCCTTGCTGAAGCTGTTCCTGCGCGGCAAAGCGCTGGGGCTGGCCGAGGGCAATGCCATGCCGCTGCCCTATCGGCAGCACGATCTGGCCGATGCGCTGGGCCTGTCGCTGGTACACACCAACAAAACCTTGGCCCGCCTGCGCCAGCGGCAACTGGCCGATTGGTCGGAGGGGCAGCTGCGCGTGCACAACCTGGACGACCTGGCACAGTTGGCGCGGTCCGACTGTTCCCTTCCGCAAAAACGGCCCATTCTTTAATCCCTTATCAATCACATAAAAAAGGCCCGCGCTGATGCGCGGGCCCTCCGTATGGATGGTGCAAAGGGATTACCCTTTGTATTCTTCCATCGCCTTCAGCTGTTCCATGGTCATGTTCACATGCACCTGGATTTCCGAGTTGTCGTTGTTGCGCATCACATTCAGCTGGCTCAGCTCAAGCGCAACGGGCTTTTCACCAATGCCAAGGAAGCCGCCGACATCGATCACGGCACCGCGCACGGTGTTGTTCTCGCCGATAATCAGCTCGGCAATCTCGCCGATATGCTCCTTGGTCAGGTCATAGACCGGCGCGCCGGACAGCTCTTCGCTTGCCATCTGGGTGGCATCGACCGCAACCATGCCTTCGACGGCTGCGTCAGTGTCGACATCAATGCTGGGCGCTTCGGCCACTTCCGGCAAGACGTCGCCATCTTCGTTCACCGGCTCATCAGCCGCCGTCATCTCTTCCTCGACAGGCGCCTCGGTGGTCATCTCGGCATCGGCCTCCGCTTGGGTGGTGACATCGGCCTCTTCGGTTGGCATCTCTTCGCCGGCTGCAGGCGCGTCAATCATCGCCTGGCGCGACCAGTCATATTCGGGCGCTTCTTCCAACTCGACCCGGTTGCTGTTCAAAACCAGGAAAAAATCGCTTTCGTCTTCGGCGGTGGCGTCATCGGCAACAAATTCGACCGCATCCATATTCACGGCGATCTGGCGTTCGCCAATGCCAAGGAAACCGCCGATGTCGACCAGCACGGCCTCGACTTCGCCGTCGCGGGTCAACAGCACATCGTTGATTTCACCGATATCTTCCCAGTTGTCCTGGATACCGACAGCCGACAGCGTTTCGCTGGGCTGTTCCGAGGTGTAAACCCGCATGCCGATAAATTCCGAGGCATGGATATCATGCGGCCCGCGCTCGGCAAGGAAGTGGCCGGTTTCTTCGGCAACTGCCGAATTTTCTTGCGTCTGGGCTTGAGCATAGGCGCCGGTCGCTGCGGCAGCGACCAGTGCAGTCGTCATCATAAGACGTTTCATGGTGCATCTCCTTATTGTTCAAGCGCCGGGCATCACACCCGGCTCTCGTGGGAAGAACACCGATCTGGCCAATTGGTTCCGAGGGCAAAACGCCTCAGACCATCGCCGAGGCGCGCCTGACCTGCCTCGCCTTGCGGATGAAGGCTGCGATAAAAATCATCGTCAGGATCAACACGATGGTCGGCGCCGGGGCGCTGTCCAGGAAAAAGCTGGCATAGGCACCGGCCAGCATCGAGAACATGCAAACCACCGCCGCCACCACCAGCATCCGGCCAAAACTGCGCATCAGCAGAAAGGCAATCGCCCCCGGCGCGATCAACAAGCCAACGGCCAGGATCAGCCCGGTGGCCGACAGCGTCGCGACGATGGTCAGCGACAACAGCGTCAGCAGCCCGTAATGCAGCAGCGTCACCGGCAGGCCCGAGGCGCGGGCCTGCGCAGGGTCAAAGGCATGCAGCATCAGGTCCTTCCATTTCAGCAGCAACGCCGCGGACACAAAAACCGAGATCAAACCAGCGGTCCACAGATCCTCGGCCCCGACGCCCAGCATGTTGCCGAACAGGATATGGTCGAGATGCACGTTTGTGCGGATCCAGACATAGAGAACGATGCCCAGCCCGAACATGCCCGAGAACACCACCCCCATCACGGTGTCCTGCTTGACCCGGCTGTGTTCGGACAGATAGCCGGTGGACAACGCCGCGATCATCCCGGCGGCAAAGGCGCCCAGGATCAGGGGAAAGCCCAGGATATAGGCCAGCACGATTCCCGGCAGCACCGCGTGGCTGACCGCGTCGCCCATCAGCGCCCAGCCCTTCAGCACCAGAAAGCAGGACAGCAGCGCAGTGGGCACCGACACGATCACCGCGATCAGAAACGCGTTCTGCATGAAGGCAAACTGGAACGGCAACAGCAGCTGTTCGATCATTGTGCTGTCTCCGAATGCAGCGCCTGGGCCGCCTTGCGCCGTGCCGCCAGCAGCCCGTGTTTGGGCGCGAGATAAAAGGTCACAAGAAAGATCAGCGTTTGCAGGCAGACGATGATGCCGCCGGTCGCCCCATCGAGGAAAAAGCTGAGATAGGCGCCGACAAAGCTGGTCAGCGTGCCGATTGCCACCGAGGTCGCGATCAGCCGCGGAAACCGGTCGCACAGCAGATAGGCGGTGGCGCCCGGCGTCACCACCATGGCGATCACCAGGAACGCGCCCACCGTCTGCATCGCCGCCACCACGCAGGCCGACAGCAGGATGAAAAACACCGCCTTCAAGATATCCGGACGCAGCCCGATCGAGCGGGCGTGGCTTTCATCGAAGAACACCACCATCAGGTCCTTCCATTTCGCCAACAGGATGGCAAAGGAGACAAGGCCGATCAGCGCCAGTTGCAGCGTGTCTTCCGGGCTGATCGCCAGGATATTGCCCATGGTGATGGTCTGTACCGAAACCGATACCGGGTTGACCGACACCATGAACAGGCCCAGCCCGAAGAACGAGGTAAAGATCAGCCCGATCACCACATCGATCTTCAGCCCCGACCGGTTGGACAGGAACAGCATCGCGCCCGCCGCCAGCCCGCCCGAGATAAACGCGCCCAGCGCAAAGGGCAGGCCCAGCATATAGGCGCCGGCCACGCCCGGCACCACCGAATGGGACAGCGCATCGCCGATCAGCGACCAGCCTTTCAGCATCAGGTAGGAGGACAGAAAGGCACAGACTCCACCCACCAGCGCCGAGACCCACATGGCGTTGGTCATATAGCCATAGGTAAACGGTTCCAGCAGCAGGCTCATTCCGGCCGTTCCCGCATGGTCTGGTTGCCATAGCGTACCAGCGGCCGCTCATCATCGGACAGGATTGTCAGGCGGCGCGGGTCTTCGTCATCATGCAACGCCTCGCCCTCCAGCGTGAAGCGGCGCAGCACGCCGCCGAACGCGGCTTCGAGGTTCTTGTGCGTAAAGGTGGTTTCGGTCGGGCCATAGCTCAGCACCGTACCCTTGACCAGAACCACCCGGTCGCAGAATTCCGGCACCGAGCCCAGGTTATGGGTCGATACCAGCATCACCCGGCCCTCGGCGCGCAATTCGCGCAGCAAGCCGACGATCTGTTCCTCGGTCTTCACATCGACCCCGGTAAAGGGTTCGTCCAGCAGGATCACCTGCCCGTCCTGCGCCAGTGACCGTGCCAGGAACACCCGTTTCTTCTGCCCACCCGACAATTCGCCGATCTGGCGGTGGCGGAAATCCTGCATGTTGACCCGTTCCAGCGCCGCCTGCACCGCGGCGTGATCGGCCCGCGACGGACGGCGGAGAAAGCCCATATGCCCATAGCGGCCCATCATCACCACGTCTTCGACCAGCACCGGGAACGACCAATCGACCTCTTCCGCCTGCGGCACATAGGCAACCAGGTTCTGCTTGAGCGCTTGCCGCACCGGCATGTCCAGCAGCCGGATGTCCCCCTTGGCCGTCGGAACAAAGCCCATGATCGCCTTGAACAGTGTGGATTTGCCCGCGCCATTCACCCCCACCAGCGCCGTCACCGTGCCGCGCGGGATTTGAAAGGTCGTGTCGCGCAGCGCGGTGTGGCCGTTGCGGTAGGTCACCGTCACATCCCGCGCCGCGATGCCGCCGGCGGAGGCGTCGCCAGCAGGGGGCTGCGGCGTCAGAACCTGGCTTTCATGTTTCATCTTGCGTCTTTCTCGCAGACAGACCCGCCGCACGGGAAGCGCGGCGGGCATTGTTCGGTTCGGTCCGGATCAATTCATACCAGCTTCCAACCCGTCTGCCACGGTCTGCGACGTCACACGCAGCAGATCCAGATAGGTTGGCACCGGGCCGTCGGGTTCGGACAGGCTGTCGACATATAACACCCCCCCGTAATGTGCGCCGGTTTCGCGGGCGACCTGCTCGGCCGGGGTGGTGTTGACGGTGCTTTCGCAGAACACCACCGGGATGTTGTTACTGCGCACCCCGTCGATCACCGCGCGCACTTGCTGCGGCGTGCCCATTTGATCGGCATTCATCGGCCAGAGATACAGCTCTTTCATCCCGAAATCACGGGCGAGATAGCTGAACGCGCCCTCGCAGGTGACCAGCCAGCGCTGGTTTTCCGGGATCGCCGAAATCTCCTGGCGCAAGGGTTCCAGCGTGGCGCGCAGCGCGTCCTTATAGGCGGCGGCGTTGCGCTGATAGGTTTCGGCATTCTCCGGGTCGTGTTCGGAGAACGCTTTTTCAATGTTGTCGATATAGATCAGCGCATTGCTCAGCCCCATCCAGGCATGCGGGTTCGGTTTCCCCTCATAGGCACCGGCGGCAATCGGGATCGGGTCGATCCCCTCGGTCAGGGTGGCAGAGGGGATATCGCCCAGATTGTTCAGGAACTGCTCGAACCACAATTCCAGGTTCATCCCGTTCCACAGGATCAGATCGGCGTCATGGGCGCGCACCAGATCCTGTGGCGTCGGTTCATAGCCGTGGATCTCGGCCCCCGGCTTGGTGACCGAAACCACATCCGCCGCCTCTCCGGCCACGTTCTGCGCCATATCGGCCAGGACGGTAAAGGTGGTGACCACCTTCATCCGTTCGTCGCTGGCTGCAGCAGCGCCGGCCATCAGCATCGCCGCTGCCGCCCCCCAAAGCCGCATTCCAATCAGTTTCATGTCCACTCCTTTCGCGGGCTCTGAACTTTCCGCATGAAAGTGCAAATCATTCGCAACAAGTCAAGATAAATGCGACTCATTCTCATTTTAGTTTGAAATAAGGCGGGTCGGACTTGCGGGAAATAGCGCAGGACCATCCGCCCGCGAAGGCTGATTTCACATCTAAATCAACGTGTTGGGAGTTCCGAGGCTTACGCCGGGCGCCTCAGGGTGCCGTATTGCGCATAGCCGCGAAAGAGCGGCACCGTCCCGCCTTCCAGCCCCATTTCGCCGGCAACCTGGGACAGCGTGTCGGCCAGCCCGTCGCGCGGGGTGACGTGGAACCGTGCCAGCCAGGCTAGCAGCAAACCACGAAACCAGCTTGGCAGCCCGTGCTGGTCGCCGAAATCGACGATATGCAGCACACCGCCCGGCCGCAGCTGCGCCGCGGCGGTGCGGATCGCGCCTTGCCAGTCGGGGATCATCGACACCCCGTAGGAGATCACCACCCGGTCGAACCCGTCACAGTCAAACAGCGCCCGGCCGTCAAAGGTGCAGGCATCGCCCTGTCTCAGTTCCGCCGCCGCGCCCAGCGTCTTGCGCGCCGACAGCAGCATCTGCTGCGAGATGTCGAGGCCGTACAGCCGCGCGCCGGGATGGCGGCGGGCGATCCGCGCCAGGTTGCGCCCGGTGCCGCAGGCCACTTCCAGGACGCGACCGCCCTGCGGCGGATCCAGCTGATCGATCAGGTGGTCGCGGCCCAGAAGGTAATAACGCCGGGTGAAATCATAGATCAGCCGCTGATAGCGATAGGTGGTGTCCATCAGGTCGGCATGTGCGGCGGAGTCGGTCATCGTCCTAGCCTTCGTGGCGACGCAGGTGAAAGCCGCCATAAATCGCCGACCGGTCGCGGGCAAAGCCGGCTTCCGAGCCCGCCTGGTCATAGCGCCAGCGGTTCAGAAGCGACGTTTCGACCCGTCCGGGCAGAATATCCGGCGCACCGCCGGTGCGATAGATCACCCGCGCGCCAGGCCGCGCGGTGCGGGTGATCTGCTCCCACAGCGCGTTCAACTGCGCATCGGTCATCCAATCCTGCGCGTCCAGCAGCACGTAGCAATCCAGCGACCCCGAGGCGCGACGGGTCAGAACCTCGGTCATCGGCCGGTTCTGCACCGAGATGCAATGGGCGTGATGCGCCACGGTATCGAACTGTGCCGGCTCCAGATAGGGTGGCAGCGCCGTGCCCGCGCCGCCATAGCGGCGGCCAAAGGCCTGCCAGGCAAAGTAATTCTCGGCAATCGGGAAATCGCAGATCAGCTTGCGGGTGCGTTCGCGCAGCACCGGCAGGATGTCACCGCCGCCATCGCGGGCCAGCTTGTCGAACTGTGCCGGTGGAATGCCCAGGCCGAACAGCGCCGCGCGCCGCCGCGCCAGGAACTTGACCGCGCGCGCCTCGAACAGCGGCGCGATCTGGCTGTCGAAGAACTGGCGCTGCGCCGCCAGCGACTGCGCCTTCAGCAGGGGGGTAAAATTCACGCCGCCCAGCCGGGCGATCATGTGGACGACGCCGATAAACCGGCCCAGCGCGCCATAGCGATAGAAACCGCGCGCAAACATCGCGATGCGCCGCCGGCCCAGAACCCGGCCTTCCCAATAGGCGCGGGTCTGCGCATCGAGATGCGGCGCCAGATAGCGGTCATAGGCCTCGACATTGTCCTGCCGGTCGGCCTGCCCGAAGAACTCGAAAAACGCGGCCTGATCCGGCAGGTGCTGCGCCGCTGCCGCCTTCAGCCGCAGCAAGGCGACATGCGCCGGCGACAGGTCCACCGCCGTGACCGATGCCGGCCGCGCGGTGAGATAGGACATCGCGTTGCAGCCGCCCGAGGCGATGCAGAACAGGTCCTCGTCCGGCGCGAGGTTCAGCGCCGCCATATCGACCACCGGGTCTTCCCAGATCTGCGGATAGACCAGGCCGTGGAACAGGTGCGAAAACAGCCGCTCCAGCACTCCGGTCGAATTCATCACGCCATTCTGGTGAACGGCGGCGCCCAGCTGTTGCGAAATGGTGGTTGCGTCGCTCATCACGCGGCTTCCTTGCTCTTGGCATTTGCCCTGGCGCGACGGCGCACCAGCTGCGGCCGCCGGGCCCGTTCGGCAGCTTCGCGCGCGCGGGCGATTTCGGCCCAGTCGATCAGGCGCAGCCTGCCGTCGCTTTCTTCCACGACGGCGGTGCAGCTTTCGACCCAGTCACCGGTGTTGATGTAATCCAGCCCGCCGATCTTGCGCAGGCTGGCGCTGTGGATATGGCCACAGACGATACCGTCATAACCACCGCGCCGCGCCTCGTCGGCCAGCACGTCCTCGTATTCGCTGATATAGTTGACCGCGTGTTTGACCTGCGCCTTGGCCCAGTTCGACAGCGACCAGTATTGCCCGCCCCACAACCGCTTGGCCCGGTTCACCCAGGTGTTCAGCCACAGTGCGAATCCATAGGCGCGGTCGCCGACATGCGCCAGCCACCTGGCGTTCACCACGATGGCATCGAACTGGTCGCCATGGGTCACCAACAGCCTGCGCCCGTCGGCGGTGACGTGATCGGCGGTTTCCATTACTTCGACCCCGCCGAAATGCGTGCCCAGATAGGACCGCATCATTTCGTCATGATTGCCGGGAATATAGTAAATGCGCGCACCGTCATGGGCGCGAGACAGCAGTTCCTGCACCACGTCATTATGGCCCTGGGGCCAGAACCAGCCCCGCTGCAACCGCCAGGCATCGATGATATCGCCGACCAGATAGATCACGTCCGCTTGATGCTCGGCGAGGAAGTCCAGCAGCATCTGCGCCTGGCATCCTTTGGTGCCAAGGTGGATGTCGGAAATAAATATTGTGCGATACCGCACTGCACTACCCTACATGTTGCAAGTTTGTCGGTGTGATACCCCCGGGACAAAAAAGATTTGTGACATCCGGGAAATTCACCGCCGGGGCGGCCCCCGGCGCAACCGGTTTGAAAGCGCCGCCCGCCTGTGTAGGGTCGCAGCCATGCCGGCCGAATTTTCCTCCAGTTTCCCCCTGCGCGATTCCCGCGTTCACGAAGCCTGCGGGCCCGGAGCGCCGGGTTTTGCCGCCATCTGCGCCACCCGCCGGCCGGGCGAGGTGCTGTGGGTGGTCGAGGACTGGCAGCCCGAATCGCTCAACCCGGTGGCGCTCAGCCTGTTTTTCGATCCCGCACGCCTGTTGCTGGCCCGGTGCAGGGACCAGACCGAAGGCCTGGCCGTCGCCGAAGAGGCGCTGCGCGACGGGGCACTGGCGCTGGTGGTGATCGTGCTCAGCCAGCCGCTGACCCTTACCACCGGGCGGCGGTTGCAACTGGCGGCCAAGGCGGGGGCCACCACCGGGCTCTGTCTGATCCCCGAAGGCATGGGCAGCAACGCGGCCGAGACACGCTGGCATTGCGCCCCGATCTTCGACGCCGAGGTGCCGCCTGACTCGACTCTGCAATGCTGGAAGCTTATTAAGAACAAATCGGGAACATTGGGTGCCTGGCATGTTCGATGGGATACAGCGGCGCGTCGTCTCCATGTGGTTTCCCCGGTTGCCCAGCGACCGGGTTCTCAGGATGTATCCGGGTGACGGGCCCTTTGCGCTGACCCTGAAGGACAGCAATGCCAACCGGCTCTATTGCCTGAATATCGAGGCGGAAAAACAGGGTCTGCACCGGGGCATGTCCTATTCCGATGCCCGTGCCTATTGCCCGACCCTGCAAAGCCGCCCCGCCGATCCGGCGGCCGACCGGCGGCAGCTGCGGGTGCTGCGGCGCTGGGCCACGCGCTATTGTCCCTGGGTGGGGCTTGAGGGTGCCGACGGGCTGGTGTTGGACATCACCGGCGCGGCACATCTGTTCGGCGGCGAGGCGGCGATGCTGGCCGATATGCGCCAGCGCCTGGCCCGCGCCGGGCTGTCGGTGCGGTTGGGGTTGGGCGACACC
>NZ_PGTB01000432.1 GCF_002786325.1 Pseudooceanicola lipolyticus
AACAGCATCGCCACCACCATCGGCACCAGCCCGGCCCAGCGCGCCCGCCCCTGCCACAACACCAGCCACAGCCCGCCCAGCGCCAGCAGCGGCAACACCAGCGGCCCGGGGCTGATGACATGGCCCTGCGCGCCCTCCAGCGCCGCGACATAACCGGCCACCGCCAGGATCCAGGCCAGGCCGCGTTCCATCAGCCACAGCCCCACCCCCTCCAGCCCCAGCGGCCACAGGCACAGCGCCAGCACCGCCGCGGGCACCACCACCATGCCCATCACCGGCACCGACAGCAGGTTGGCGAACAGGCCGTATTGCGCCAAGGTGTTGAAATGAGCGGCCGACACCGGTGCCGTCGCCGCCCCGGCCACGGCGGAGGAGATCACCACGCCCAGAACCGGCCGCAACCAACGCGGCGCGCGCGGCAGGTCAAGATGGCGCAGCGCGCCGAACACCGCGACCAGCGCGGTGGTGGCGGCAAAGGACATCTGAAATCCCGGCCCCAGCAGCGACTCGGGGCGCAGCGCCAGCACGATCAGCGCCGCCAGCGCCACCGCG
>NZ_PGTB01000064.1 GCF_002786325.1 Pseudooceanicola lipolyticus
TGGCGGCGCAGGAAGCCGCCCAGAGCGAGGCCGAGGAACAGCTCAGCCGCGCCGAACAGCGCGCCCGCCTGCTGGCGCAGGCGCGCCAGACGCTGTCCGAGCAGGAGCAGATCTCGGAAGAGGCCCGGCGCGAGGCGGCGCTGCTGAACCAGCAGGTGACGGCGCTGCGCACCCAGCTGGGCCAGCTTCAGGCGCTGCTGGACGATTACGAGCAGCGCGACGCCACCGCGCGGGTGCAGATCCAGAACCTGGGCTCGGACCTGAACGCCGCGCTGGCCCGCGCCGCCTCGGAAGAGCGCAAGCGGCGCCTGCTGGAAGAGGCCGAGCGCAAGCGGCTGGAACAGGAGCGCGAAGAACTGGCGGCGCGGGCCGAAGAGCTGGAATCCGAGGCACAGGATCTGGAGCGCTATCGCTCGGAATTTTTCGGCCGCCTGCGCGACCTGCTGGGCAATCAGGAAGGCATCCGCATCGAGGGCGACCGCTTCGTGTTTTCCTCCGAGGTGCTCTTCCCCACCGGCAGCGCCGAATTGTCGCTGGATGGCAAGTTCGAGGTCGCCAAGGTTGCCGGCATCCTGCGCAGCATTGCCAGCAGCATTCCCTCCGAGATCGACTGGATCATCCGCGTTGACGGCCATACCGACAACACGCCGCTGGCCGGTGGCGCGCGCTATGCCGACAACTGGGAACTCAGCCAGGGCCGCGCCCTGTCGGTGGTGAAATACATGGTCGAGGAACTGGGGGTGCCGCCCCGCCGGCTGTCGGCCAACGGCTTTGGCGAATACCAGCCGGTCAACCCCGCCGACACTCCCGAAGCCCGCGCCCAGAACCGCCGAATCGAGCTGAAGCTGACCGAGCGGTAGGGCAGTAGGGCGATTTCTGTGCGCCAATGCGCAGAACTTCTGTGATCTTCGGGAATTTTCTTGAGGCCCAACAGAGCTCATCCTCTGGGCCATAGGGCGCAGTCCCGCGCCTCGCACAACACGAGCCCAAGGAACTAACATGGATCACGCATTTTCCAAACTTGCCCCCGTCGCCGCTCCGGTTGCGCGGGTGCTGCTTTCGGTCATGTTCATCAGCGCAGGCTGGCAGAAGATCGGCGCCTATGCCGGCACCCAAGCCTATATGGAGGCGTTGGGCGTGCCCGGCGCGCTGCTGCCGCTGGTCATCGCCGTCGAACTGATCGGCGGGCTTGCCCTGCTGGTCGGATGGCAGGCACGATTGGCCGCCTTCCTGCTGGGCGGCTTTGCGGTGGTCTCGGGTGTCCTGTTTCACCTGGTGCCCGGCTTCGGCCTGGACGGGTACGAGGCGCAGGCGCAGATGATCAACTTCATGAAAAACCTCACCATCGCCGGCGGCATGGGTATGGTGGTCGCCTTCGGCGCCGGGGCCTTCTCGGTCGACAGCCGGGGCCGCGCCGCCGCGGCCCGCCCGCTCAGCGCAGGCTGATCTCGCGGGTCAGGCGGCCCAGCACCTGACCGTTGCGGCGCAGCTCGACCTCGCCGAAATAACGCCCCGCCGGCCAGCCGCCGGCGGGGCGTCTTTTGCCCGCAGCGCGGAAGAACCGCGCCTGGTCGGCATCAATCGGCATCACCTCGTCGATCACCGCGCCCTGCGGCCCGCTGATCACCAGCCGCATGGTGTCGCCCGTCTGCCCGCCATAGGCATAGCCGAACAACACCAGCCCCGGCGCATCCCGCGCCAGTTCGGCACGGGCGGCGCTGCCCGCCTGCACCGCGTCATAGCCGGGAATGCCCGGTGCGAACCCCGCCATCAGCATCCCGCCGGGCTGATAGGGCGGGGCGCTTTGCCACAGATGCGCGTCGCCCGGCCCGCAGGTTTCGGTGCCGGCGCTGTCGAACGGGTCGATCTCCGCGCCGTCGCGGCGCAGCGACAGGTGCAGATGCGGGAATTCGGTCAGCCCGCTCAGCCCGACCTGTCCCAGCACCGTGCCCACCGCCACCCGCTCGCCGTCGCGCACCCGCAACGAGCCGCGTTTCAGATGGCAATATTGCGTCTCATAGCCGCCGGCATGGCGCAGCACCACGCCATTGCCGCATTCGCGCCCGTCGATCTGGGGCGCGCTGGCCTCGGAATAGCCGCTATCCGGCATCCCGTCGCGCCATCCGGCCACCACGCCGGGCGCGGCGGCCAGAACGTCGACGCCGGCGCGCATCTCGGCCAGGGTGGGCAGGGCGAAATCGGTGCCCTTGTGGCCGTCATAGCTCAGCGTGCCGCAGCGATAGTCCTGCGCGCCCGGGCCAGCGTCGCGGTCGACATAGCTTTGGATGTGGCAGGTTTCGCCCAGGATGCAGTCGATCGGCTGGGCCAGAACAAAATCGCTCGCCGCGGCGGGCGCGGCGAGCGACAGGGCGGCGGCACAGGCCGCCGCGCGCATCAGTCTGCGGTCAGCAGCGGTGGCTTGTTGCCGGACAGGCGCGGGTTGTCCGGCCCCTCGATCCGCAGATCGATCTTGCCGTCCTTGACGCCCACCTTGACCACGCCGCCTTTGATCAGCTTGCCGAACAGCAGCTCTTCGGCCAGCGGCTTCTTGATGTTTTCCTGGATCACGCGGCCCAGCGGGCGCGCGCCCATCTTGTCGTCATAGCCCTTGTCGGCCAGCCATTCGGCCGCCGGCTTGGTCAGTTCGATGGTCACGCTGCGGTCCATCAGCTGCGCTTCCAGCTGCAGCACGAACTTCTCGACCACCTGCAGGATCACCTCTTTAGGCAGCGGCGCGAACGAGATCACCGCGTCCAGACGGTTGCGGAACTCGGGGGTGAAGGTCCGCTCGATCGCGGCGGTGTCCTCGCCCTCGCGCCGGTCGCGGCCAAAGCCGATCGCCGCCTTGGCCTGTTCGGTGGCGCCCGCGTTCGAGGTCATGATCAGCACCACGTTGCGGAAATCCACCGTCCGGCCGTTATGGTCGGTCAGCTTGCCGTGGTCCATCACCTGCAGCAGGATGTTATAGACATCCGGGTGCGCCTTCTCGATCTCGTCCAGCAGCAGCACGCAATGCGGGTGCTGGTCGACGCCATCGGTCAGCATGCCGCCCTGGTCGAACCCGACATAGCCCGGAGGCGCGCCGATCAGCCGGCTGACCGCGTGTTTCTCCATGTATTCCGACATGTCGAAGCGCAGCAGTTCCACGCCCAGCGTATCGGCCAGCTGTTTGGCGACCTCGGTCTTGCCGACACCGGTGGGCCCGGCAAACAGGTAGTTGCCAATCGGCTTTTCCGGTTCGCGCAGCCCGGCGCGGGCCAGTTTGATGGCGCTGGCCAGGGCCTCGATGGCGCCGTCCTGGCCGAACACCACCCGCTTCAGCGAGCTTTCCAGATCTTTCAGAACCTCGGCATCGTCCTTGCTGACATTCTTCGGCGGAATGCGGGCGATCTTGGCGACCACGCCTTCGATCTCCTTGGTGCCGATGGTCTTGCGACGTTTGGATTCCACCACCAGGTGCTGCGCCGCGCCGGCTTCGTCGATGACGTCGATGGCGCTGTCGGGCAGCTTGCGGTCATGGATATAGCGCGCCGCCAGCTCGACCGCGGTCTTGATCGCGTCGGCGGTGTATTTCACGCTGTGATGGTCTTCGAAATAGGGCTTCAGACCTTTCAGGATCTTCACCGTGTCTTCGACCGACGGCTCGTTCACGTCGATCTTCTGGAACCGGCGGCTCAGCGCGCGGTCCTTTTCGAAGTGCTGGCGGAATTCCTTGTAGGTGGTCGAGCCCATGGTGCGCAGCTTGCCGCCCTGCAGGGCAGGTTTCAGCAGGTTGCTGGCATCCATCGCCCCGCCGCTGGTTGCGCCGGCGCCGATCACCGTGTGGATCTCGTCGATGAACAGGATCGCGTCAGGGTGATCCTCCAGTTCGGCCACCACGGCTTTCAGCCGCTCTTCGAAATCGCCGCGATACCGCGTCCCGGCCAGCAGCGCGCCCATGTCCAGCGAATAGATCGTGGTCGAGGCCAGAACATCCGGCGTCTCGCCCGAGACGATCTTGCGCGCCAGCCCCTCGGCGATGGCGGTCTTGCCGACGCCGGGATCGCCCACCAGAAGCGGGTTGTTCTTGCGCCGGCGGCACAGCACCTGGATGCAGCGCTCGACCTCCGATTCACGGCCGATCAGCGGATCGATATCGCCATCGCGCGACTTGGCGTTCAGGTCGACGCAATATTTCGACAGCGCGCTTTCCTTCTGGTCGCCCTCGGTGGTGGCCTGGCTGGTCTCTTCGGTCTCCTGCGAGCCGCTGACCGGGCGGCTTTCGCCAAAGGCCGGATCCTTGGCCACGCCATGGGCGATGAAATTCACCGCGTCATAGCGGGTCATCTCCTGCTCCTGCAGGAAGAAGGCGGCGTTCGACTCGCGCTCGGCAAAGATCGCGACCAGCACGTTGGCGCCGGTCACCTCGGTGCGGCCCGAGGACTGAACATGGATCGCGGCGCGCTGGATCACGCGCTGGAAGGCGGCGGTCGGCACCGCTTCGGACCCGTCGATATCGGTCACCAGGTTCGACAGATCCTCGTCGATGAATTCCACCAGCGTGCCACGCAGCTCGCCCAGGTCGACGCTACAGGCCTTCATGACCCGCGTGGCATCGGGCTCGTCCAGCAGGGCAAGCAACAGATGCTCCAGCGTGGCGAATTCGTGACGCCGCTCGTTCGCGACGGCCAGCGCCGCGTGGATGGCATGTTCCAATGTGCTCGAGAATGAAGGCACGGCGCGTGCTCCTCTTGCTTGGGCTGGGGCGGGATGGTCTTCCGCCAATTCCCCCGACACCAACCATGTCGTCATACTATTAGAGTTTGGTTGATCATGGCCCGGCTTCAAGGGTTTTCTTTTGGCGATGGGTCACATTTGCTTTCGGCGTTGCAGCATCGCGCGCATTTTTGGCATCAAAACCTATCCTTGCGGGTGCGAATTTCGGCAAAAACAACCGACGGTTCGGCCCCTTCCATCCCCAGGTTTTGCTGCACCGACGGTTCGGCCGCGCGCAGAAACGGATTCGTTGCCAGTTCCAACGACAATGCCGAAGGCACTGTCGGATTGTTCGCGGCGCGCGCCTTGGCAATGGCGTCGACACGGGCCAGCAGGTCGGGATTGCCAGGCTCGATCGTCAGGGCAAAGCGGCCGTTGGCCTGGGTATATTCGTGCCCCGAATAGACGATAGTCTCGGGCGGCAGCGCCGCCAGTTTCGACAGCGATCCCCACATCTGTTCCATGCTGCCCTCGAAGACGCGCCCGCAGCCCAAGGCCATCAGGCTGTCGGCGGTAAACACGGCGTGGCTTTCCGGGAAATGGAACGCGATATGCCCGACCGTGTGGCCGGACACGTCGATAACATGGGCGGGCTCGCCGGCGATTTCAAGAACGTCACCCTCGTTGACCTGCCGGTCCAGCGCCGGCAGGCGCGCGGCATCGGCGGCGGCGCCGATCACCTCGGCGTCATGCTGGGCCAGGATCTCGGCCAGACCGTCGACGTGATCGGCATGGTGATGGGTGATCAGCACCTGCGACAGGGACCAGCCCCGCGCAGCCAGCGCGGCCAGGATCGGCGCAGCCTCGGGCGCGTCGACAAGGAAGGTCGCGCCGCTTTCCGCATCATGGCCGAGAAAGGCATAATTATCCCGCAGGCAGGGAACGGTTACGATTTCAAGGGGCATGGCCTTTCGTCCTTTCGTTGTTAGACTGCGCCGGAACCGCCTCAACTTGACCCAACACCGGGGTGCCCGCAATGCATCTTGATGTGCAGGACCTGCGCAACTTCTATTACCGCAACGCCCTGGGGCGTGCGGCGCAGGCCTCGGTGCGCACCCGCCTGCTCGAGTTCTGGCCAGAGGCCAAGGGCCAAACCGTTGCCGGCTTCGGCTTTGCCGTGCCGTTCCTGCGCCCCTACCTGAGCGACGCGCGGCGGGTGATCGCGCTGATGCCGGCGCCACAGGGGGTGATGAACTGGCCCTCGGGCCTGCCCAATGTCTCGGTCCTGTGCGAGGAAACCCTGTGGCCGATCGAAACCGGGCATATCGACCGGCTGGTGGTGGTGCATGGGCTGGAAACCTCGGAACGGCCCTCGCAGCTGCTGGAAGAATGCTGGCGGGTGCTGGGGCCGGGGGGCAAGGTGGTGTTCATCATCCCCAACCGCGCCGGGCTGTGGTCGCGCAGCGACCGCACGCCCTTCGGCTATGGCCGGCCCTATACGCTCGGCCAGTTGGAGGCCCAGCTGCGCAAACACAGCTTTCTGCCCGAACGCCAAAGCGCGGCGCTCTACCAGATCCCGTCGACCCGCCGGTTCTGGCTGAAGGCGGCGCCGCTGTTCGAAAAGGCCGGCGCCCGCCTGCCGACGCTGATCGCCGGCGGGGCCTTCCTGGTCGAGGCCAGCAAACGCGTCCAGCCGCCCAGTGGCACCGTGATGAAGGAGGCGCGCCGCCGCCCGCTGCCCGGCCTCGCGCCGAAACCCGAGACCTCGCCGGTGTGACGCGGCAACGGCCCCGCGCCGGCGAATGCGCAGATTTTCGCCCGCAGGAATCGCAAACCCGCTGATAAATCCTATCTTTTTGTAACACCCCGGGCGGTTCAAACGGTCGCACTTTTATTAAGCGGCTGTAATCTAATGATAATCGGTTCAAAGCCCGATCACGAAACTGTATTGCGGGCGCAGAACCGCTCTGTTACATCCACGCTGATTTCGATGCCCTGCCAGTCGGCGGGGCCTTGTCATGCCGCCGGAGTTCGTACTGACACGGCAAACCGGGGCCAAATATCGGAAGGGTGGACGTGTCCGAACCAGCTTCGATTTCCGCCGGCATAGCACAGCGCTATGCCACCGCGATTTTTGAGATCGCGCAAGACAGTAACAGCCTTGATGCGCTCGAGTCCGGCATCGGCGAACTGACGGCCGCCCTGGCCGACAGCGCCGACCTCAGGACTCTGATCCAGTCGCCTCTCATCTCGCGCTCCGAGCAGGGCGCGGCGATCACCGCGGTCGCCAAGAAGATGGATCTGGCGCCGGTGCTGCAGAACGTTCTGGGGCTGATGGCCGAAAAGCGCCGGCTGTTCGTGCTTCCGCAGCTTCTGAGCGCCCTGCGCCAGCTGCTGGCCGATGCGCGCAACGAGGTGACCGCAGATGTGGTCAGCGCCCAGCCGCTGACCGATGCGCAGTCCGACAAGCTTGCCGCCTCGCTCAAGGCCAGCGTCGGCAAATCTGTGACCATCAATGCGACCGTCGATGAAAGCCTCATTGGCGGTCTTATCGTTAAGGTGGGCTCGAAGATGATCGATACCTCGATCCGCTCGCAGCTCAATTCCCTCCAGAACGCAATGAAAGAGGTCGGATAAATGGGTATCCAAGCAGCAGAGATTTCTGCGATCCTGAAGGACCAGATCAAGAACTTCGGCCAGGATGCCGAAGTTGCCGAGATCGGTCGCGTGCTCTCCGTCGGGGACGGGATCGCCCGCGTCTATGGCCTCGACAACGTGCAGGCCGGCGAGATGGTCGAATTCCCCGGCGGCATCATGGGGATGGCGCTGAACCTGGAAAGCGACAATGTCGGCGTCGTGATCTTCGGCTCGGACCGGGACATCAAGGAAGGCGACACCGTCAAGCGCACCAACTCGATCGTGGACGTGCCGATCGGCGACGAGCTGCTGGGCCGGGTCGTGGACGGCCTCGGCAACCCGGTTGACGGCAAGGGCCCGATCAACACCTCCAAGCGCGGCATCGCCGACGTCAAGGCGCCGGGCATCATCCCGCGTAAATCGGTGCACGAGCCGATGGCAACCGGCCTGAAATCGGTCGACGCGATGATCCCGATCGGCCGCGGCCAGCGCGAGCTGATCATCGGCGACCGTCAGACCGGCAAGACCGCCGTGGCGCTCGACACCATCCTGAACCAGAAATCCTATAACGACGCTGCCGGCGATGATGAGAGCAAGAAGCTCTACTGCATCTACGTCGCCATCGGCCAGAAGCGCTCGACCGTGGCGCAGCTGGTGAAAAAGCTCGAGGAAAGCGGCGCCATCGACTATTCGATCGTCGTCGCCGCCACCGCCTCAGAACCGGCGCCGATGCAGTATCTGGCGCCCTATACCGCGACCGCCATGGCGGAATTCTTCCGCGACAACGGCCGCCACGCGCTGATCATCTACGATGACCTCTCCAAACAGGCCGTGGCCTATCGCCAGATGTCGCTGCTGCTGCGCCGTCCGCCGGGACGTGAAGCCTATCCGGGCGACGTGTTCTACCTGCACTCCCGCCTGCTGGAACGTTCGGCCAAGCTGAACGAAGAGAACGGCGCCGGCTCGCTGACGGCACTGCCGATCATCGAAACCCAGGGCGGCGACGTGTCGGCCTTTATTCCGACCAACGTGATCTCGATCACCGACGGCCAGATCTTCCTGGAAACCGAACTGTTCTTCCAGGGCATCCGCCCTGCCGTGAACACCGGTCTGTCGGTGTCGCGGGTCGGCTCTTCGGCCCAGACCAACGCGATGAAATCGGTTGCCGGCTCGGTCAAGCTGGAACTGGCGCAGTACCGCGAGATGGCGGCCTTTGCCCAGTTCGGCTCGGATCTCGACGCCGCCACCCAGGCACTGCTGAACCGCGGCGCCCGCCTGACCGAGCTGATGAAGCAGCCGCAATATTCGCCGCTGACCAATGCCGAGATCGTCTGCGTCATCTTCGCCGGCATCAAAGGCTATCTGGACAAGCTGCCGGTGGCCGATGTCGGACGCTTCGAACGTGACATGCTGGCCTTCCTGCGCAACAAGCACCAGGATCTGCTGGACTGGATCACCACCGAGGATCCCAAGATCAAAGGGGATGCCGAAGACAAGATCCGCGCCGTCCTCGACGAATTCGCCGCTGACTTCGCATAAGCTCTAAGGAGGAGAGATAGGCTCATGCCAAGTCTCAAGGACCTCAAGAACCGGATCGAGTCGGTAAAGTCGACGCGCAAGATCACCAAGGCGATGCAGATGGTCGCGGCGGCAAAGCTCCGCCGCGCCCAGGACAGCGCCGAAGCCGCCCGGCCCTATGCCGAGCGCTTCAACGCGGTGATGTCGAAACTTGCCGCCTCGGTCGGGGAATCGGATTCGGGGCCGAAACTGCTGACCGGCACCGGCAGCGACCAGGTGCACCTGCTGGTGGTGATGACCGCCGAGCGCGGCCTCTGCGGCGGCTTCAACTCGAACATCGCCAAGCTGGCCCGCACCCATGCCGAACGGCTGAAGCAGGACGGCAAGACGGTGAAGATCCTGACCGTGGGCAAGAAGGGCCGCGATCAGCTCAAGCGCGACTGGGCGAAGAATTTCGTCGGTCATGTCGATCTGACCGAGGTCAAGCGCGTCGGCTATGCCGATGCCCAGGGCATCGCGCAGGACATCCTGAACCGCTTCGACAAGGAAGAATTCGACGTCGCCACGATCTTCTATTCGAAGTTCATCAACGTCGTCTCGCAGGAACCCACCGCGCTGCAGGTGATTCCGGCCGCCTTCGAGGCCGAAGAGGATAGTGGCCAGGCGCTGTATGATTACGAGCCGGGCGAAGAGGAAATCCTCGCCGACCTGCTGCCGCGCGGCGTCGCCACGCAGATCTTCACCGCGCTGCTCGAAAACGGCGCGTCCGAACAGGGCGCACGGATGAGCGCGATGGACAACGCCACCCGCAACGCGGGCGAGATGATCGACCGGCTGACCATCGAATACAACCGCTCGCGCCAGGCCGTGATCACCAACGAGCTGATTGAAATCATTTCCGGCGCCGAGGCGCTGTAAGAGAACCGGAGAGTTAAAATGGCAAACGCAAAAGGCAAAGTGACCCAGGTCATCGGCGCCGTGGTGGACGTCCAGTTCGACGACCACCTGCCCGAGATTCTGAACGCGCTGGAAACCGACAACAACGGCAAGCGGCTGGTTCTCGAAGTTGCCCAGCACCTGGGTGAAAACACCGTCCGCACCATCGCCATGGACGCCACCGAAGGTCTGGTGCGCGGCCAGGAAGTCACCGACACCGACGGCCCGATCACCGTGCCGGTCGGCAACGCCACCCTGGGCCGCATCCTGAACGTGGTCGGCGAGCCGGTGGACGAAGGCGGCCCCGTCGATGCCTCGGAATCGCGCGCCATCCACCAGCCGGCCCCGGATTTCGCCGACCAGTCGACCGAGTCGGAAATCCTCGTCACCGGCATCAAGGTGGTCGACCTGCTGGCGCCCTATGCCAAGGGCGGTAAGATCGGCCTGTTCGGCGGCGCCGGCGTGGGCAAGACGGTTCTGATCATGGAACTGATCAACAACATCGCCAAGGTGCATTCGGGCTTCTCGGTCTTCGCCGGTGTGGGTGAGCGGACCCGCGAGGGCAACGACCTTTACCACGAGATGATCGAATCCAACGTGATCAAGCCCGACAACCTGGCTGAATCGCAGGTGGCGCTGGTCTACGGCCAGATGAACGAGCCTCCGGGAGCGCGTGCCCGCGTCGCCCTGACCGGTCTGACCCTGGCGGAACAGTTCCGCGACCAGTCCGGCACCGACGTGCTGTTCTTCGTCGACAACATCTTCCGCTTCACCCAGGCGGGCTCGGAAGTGTCGGCGCTGCTCGGCCGGATCCCTTCGGCGGTGGGGTACCAGCCGACGCTGGCCACCGACATGGGCGCGATGCAGGAACGCATCACCTCGACCAAGGCCGGCTCGATCACCTCGATCCAGGCCGTCTACGTGCCTGCGGACGACCTGACCGACCCGGCGCCTGCCACCACCTTTGCCCACCTCGACGCCACCACCGTTCTGAGCCGTGCGATCTCCGAGCTGGGCATCTACCCGGCGGTGGACCCGCTGGACAGCTCGTCGCGCCTGATGGACCCGGCAATCGTCGGCGAAGAGCATTACCGGGTCGCCTCGGACGTTCAGCAGATCCTCCAGCGCTACAAGTCGCTGCAGGACATCATCGCCATTCTCGGCATGGATGAACTGAGCGAAGAGGACAAGCTGACCGTGGCCCGCGCCCGCAAGATCCAGCGTTTCCTCTCCCAGCCCTTCGACGTCGCCAAGGTGTTCACCGGCTCGGACGGCGTTCAGGTGCCGCTGGAAGACACCATCGCCTCTTTCAAGGCCGTGGTGGCTGGCGAATACGACCACCTGCCCGAAGCGGCCTTCTACATGGTCGGCGGCATCGACGAAGTGAAGGCCAAAGCCGAACGCATGGCGGCCGACGCGGCCTAAAGGAGCAGCCTTATGGCAGATACGATGCAATTCGATCTCGTCAGCCCGGAGCGTCGGCTTGCCGCGCTCCAGGTCAACGCGGTCGTTATTCCCGGAGCGGACGGGGACCTGACGGCGATGCCGTCGCACACCCCGGTGATCACCACGCTGCGCCCCGGTGTGCTGCGTGTCGAGGGGCCGGAAGGCAAGCAGGACTATGTCGTCTCCGGCGGCTTCGCCGAAATCAGCGGCGACGGCCTGTCGGTGCTGGCCGAGCGGGCGATCCCGCTGGCCGAGATGACCCGCGCCCAGCTGGACGAGATGATCGAGGAGGCCCGCGCCAAGCACGAGGCGGCCAAGGAGACCTTCAAGAACCAGCCCGGCCCGGTCGACGACGCCGCCAAGCTGCTGGCCGACATGGTGGCGCTGGGCGATCAGATCAGCCTCTGAGTGCCCGCCTCAAAGCGAGAGACCCGAAACCGGCCCCCCTTGCGGCCGGTTTCCTTTTTTTCGGACCCTGCGGCAGGCGCCGCCGGGCGACAATGACGATAGGCAGATGAAACGGATCAGTAACCACCTGATCGGCATCGACCAGGGTGACACGGTCCTGTTTGCCGATTTCGAAGATGGCGGCGCGATGTGGACCGGCAGCGGCCCGCGCGAGCGGCGCCGCGCCGTGACCTTCCGCAGCCGGTTCAAATCCGCCCCGACGGTGCATGTCTCGGTGTCGCTCTGGGATGTCGATACCGCCTCGGCAATGCGCGCCGAGATCACCGCCGAGCAGATCACCGAAACCGGGTTCGAGATCGTCTTCCGCACCTGGCTCGACACCCGCATCGCCCGGATCCGCGCCGGCTGGCTGGCCATCGGCGAGCTGCCGCATGACGATGACTGGCAGATTTCCTGAACGCGCGGCTGACCGCGGCGGGGCAAAAGTTTTCTGAAAACTTTTGCCAAGACTTTTCAGAAAAGTCTTGGCACCGCGACGGCCGGGATCAGTCCATGCCGTAAAGCGACTCGTAGATCGGCGACAGGGTGGCGTCGTCGAACAGCGACGACACGCTGGTGCCGTTCCAGATGTTCAGGATCGCCTGGGCAAAGACCGGCGCCACCGGGACGATGCGGATATTCGGCGCGCCCAGCACCGCCGGGGTCGGCTGGATGGTATCGGTCAGCACCAGCGATTTCAGCACCGATCCGGTGACCCGTTCCACCGCCGGCCCGCTCATCACCCCGTGGGTGGTATAGGCATGCACCTCGCTGGCGCCGTTGTCGATCAGCACCTCGGCCGCCTTGCACAGGGTGCCGGCCGTGTCGCACATGTCGTCGACGATCAGGCAGATCTTGTCTTTGACGCTGCCGATCACCGTCATCTCGGCCACTTCGCCCGGCTTCTCGCGGCGCTTGTCGACGATCGCCAGCGGCGCATTGACCCGCTTGGCCAGCTCGCGCGCCCGCGCCACGCCGCCGACATCGGGCGACACCACCATGATCTCGTCCAGCCGGCCCTTGAAATGGGTGCGGATGTCCAGCGCGAAGACCGGCGAGGCATAGAGGTTGTCGACCGGGATGTCGAAGAACCCCTGGATCTGCGCCGCGTGCAAATCCATCGTCAGCACCCGTTCGATGCCGGTGCCCACCATCATATTGGCGACCAGCTTGGCGCTGATCGGCGTCCGCGCCTTGGTGCGCCGGTCCTGCCGGGCATAGCCGAAATAGGGCAGCACCGCAGTCACCCGCGCCGCCGAGGACCGGCGCAGCGCGTCGGCCATGATCAGCAGTTCCATCAGGTTGTCATTGGCCGGGTTCGAGGTCGGCTGGATGATGAACATGTCCTCGCCGCGCACGTTCTCGAACACTTCGACAAAGATTTCGCCATCGTTGAACCGCTCGACCCGGGCATCGACCAGACCGGTATGGGTGCCGCGATGCATGGTCATGCGTTTGGCGATGCTTTTGGCAAGGGGCAGGTTGGCGTTCCCAGCAATCAGCTTGGGCTCGGTCAGGTTCGGCATGTAGTTGGGTCCCGGGCAGCGAGGATCGTTACAGAATCGTGATGTTGACACCGCTTAGCATGGCCTTACCGTGACGCAAAGCGCTTGGGCAGGGAGAAGCACAGATGGCCGATATCGATTATTTCTTTGCAACGATCTCGCCCTATACCTACCTCGCCGGCACCCGGCTGGAACAGATCGCCGCGCGCCACGGGGCCACGATCGAATACAAGCCGGTGGACCTGCTGGCGCTGTTCCCGCGCACCGGCGGGCTGCCGCCGAAGGACCGGCACCCGGCGCGGCAGGAATACCGGGCACAGGAACTGCGCCGGCAGTCGCGCAAACTGGGCGTGCCCTTCAACCTGCAACCGGCCTTCTTCCCGACCAACCCGGCGCCCTCGGCCTATGCCATCATCGCCGCCCAGGCCGCCGGCGGCGGCGATCTGGGCCAGTTGGTGCTGGCCTTCACCCGCGCCTGCTGGGCCGAGGAGAAGGATGTCGCGGATGATGCGGTGATCCGCGCCTGCCTGGAATCGGCCGGCTTCGACCCGGCGCTGGCCGATCGCGGCCTGCTGGCCGGGGCCGAGACCTATTCGGCCAACCTGGAAGAGGCGGTCACCCGCGGCGTGTTCGGCGCACCCTTCTACCTGACGCAGGATGGCGAGAAGTTCTGGGGCCAGGACCGTCTGGACGATCTGGACCGGCACCTGGCGGCGCGCGCCGGCTGAGCCCGGCTGGCGATTGTCTTGAAAATGCGGCCGGGGCCGCGATCCGCTCAGCCGAGCAGCGCCAGAAAGCGGTCGGTCTCGGCGGCGCGCGCCGACCAGTCGCAGACCAGGCGCGCGGTCAGCCTCTCGTCGGGATCGCTGCCCTCCAGCGCGCCCTCCCACAGGTGATATTGCGCACCGGCCTGGATCAGGCGGTGATGGGTGGCGCGGGGCAGGGCGGCAAACACCATGTTGGCTTGCACAGGATAAGCCAGGCCGGCATCGGCGGCGCGCAGCCCCTCGGCCAGCCGGGCACCGGCGGCATTGGCCCGGCGCGCGGCGTCCAGCCACAGCCCGTCGCGCAGATAGGCGGCCATCTGCGCCGACAGATAGCGGTGCTTGGAAAACAGATGCGCGCCGCGCTTGCGCCGCAGCTCGAATTCCCGCGCCCGGGCCGGGTCGAAGAAAATCACCGCCTCGACACCGAGACAGCCGTTCTTGGTGCCGCCAAAGGACAGCGCGTCGATGCCGGATTTCCAGGTCATCTCGGCCGGGCTGCAGTCCAGCGCCACCAGCGCATTGGCAAAACGCGCCCCGTCCATATGCACCGGCAGGCCGAAATCGCGCGCCACCGCGCTCAGCGCCGCCAGCTCCTCCAGGCTGTAGACGGTGCCGCATTCGGTCACCTGGGTCAGCGAGACCGGGCCGCGCTGCGGCCCGTGCACGCCGCGGGTTTCCTCGGCGGCGATGGCGGCGCGCAGGCGCTCCGGTGTCATCTTGTCGCCCCCCGGCACCAGCGTCAGCTTGGCGCCGCCGGTGAAGAATTCCGGCGCGTTGCATTCATCCTGGTGGATATGGGCCACCGGGGTGCAGAAGATGGTGTCGAAGGGCCGCGCCAGCGAAGCGAGGGCCAGCGCATTGGCGGCGGTGCCGGTGGCCACCAGATAGACCGCCGCCTCGGGCGCCTCGAACAGGCGGCGCAGCTCGGCGCGCACCTCGTCCATCAGCGCGTCGGCGCCATAGGCCGGCGCATAATCGCGGTTGCAATCTGCCAGGGCCGCCATCACCTCGGGCAGGGCCGGGCCGGCATTGTCGGAGGCAAAATACATCAGGTCGGCTCCTCGATCAGGTGGTCTTCCCAGTCATCCTCGGGCACCTCGAATTCCGGCACCGTGCGCCCGCGCATCGACACGCCGGCGGCATGCACCGTTTCGGGATCGCCCGAGATCAGCGGGTGCCAGTCATACAGCCGGCGGCCCTCATACAGCAGGCGATAGGCGCAGGTGGCGGGGATCCAGGTCATGTGCTGGTCCAGCGTGTCGGGTTTCAGCACGATGCATTCCGGCACGAACTGGTGGCGGATCGGGTATTGCGCGCAGCGGCAACTGCTGTCGTCCAGCAACCGGCAGGCGACGCGGGTCAGGGCGATCTCGCCGGTCTCCTCGTCTTCCAGCTTGTTCAGACAGCACTTGCCGCAGCCATCGCACAGCGCCTCCCATTCCGGCTGGGTCATGCGATTCAGCGGCACGGTCTCCCAGAAACGCGGGCGCAGGCCGGTGCGGTCGATGCAATCGGTCATCGCGGCAACGATCGCGGAGGGCGCGGGACAGGGAAATGCGGCACGGTTCAGACCGCCGCGAGGATGTCGCGGGCGCGGCCGCAATCGGCCTGCATCTGCGCGATCAGCCCGTTGAGCCCGTCAAAGGTCATCTCCGGGCGCAGGAACTCGACCAGCCCGACCGACAGGGTCGATCCGTAAAGATCGCCGGAAAAGTCGAACAGGAAGGTCTCCAGGTTGGGCTGGTTCTGGCCGAACATCGGCCGCACGCCCAGGCTGGCGGCGCCGTGATAGCTGCCGGCGCTGGGCCCGTCCAGCACATCGACCAGCACCGCATAGACCCCGAAGGCCGGCGGGTGCAGCCCCTCGATCGAGATATTCGCGGTGGGAAAGCCCATCTCGCGGCCGCGTTTCTCGCCGCCCACAACAGTGCCCTCGATCCGGTGCCAGTGGCCCAGCATGGCGGCGGCGTCGCGCGGTCGCCCTTCGCTCAGCGCCAGGCGGATGGCGGTGGACGACACCGTGTTGCTGCCGGTTTCCAGCAGCGGCGCCACGGTGACGCCGAATCCCATCTCGCAGCCAAAGCTCACCAGGTCCGCGGCGGTGCCGCTGCGCCCCTTGCCAAAGCAGAAATCGGCGCCGATCACCACATGCGACAGGCCCAGCCCGCGGGACAGCACCTGTTCGGCAAAATCCCGCGGCATCAGCCCGGCCAGCGCGGCGTTGAAATTCAGCTCGTACAGCCGCTCGACACCCAGCTTTTCCAGCCGGTGCCGCCGGGCATTGCGCCCCATCAGGCGAAAGGGCGGTGCGTCGGGGGCGAAGAATTCGCGCGGATGCGGCTCGAAGGTCAGCACCCCCAGCGGTGCCTCGGGCGCGGCATCGCGGGCCAGCCGGATCACCGATTGGTGGCCCAGATGCACGCCGTCGAAATTGCCGATCGCGGCGCTGGCGCCCCGGTCGGGCGCGGCAACAGAATGATGGTCCCGGATGATCCGCATGCGCCCGTGCGTAGCCTCCCGCGCCGGGCTGCGCAAGTGCTCTGGACGCCTACGGGGCTGCGCTGCGCGTCACCCCGGGCGGCACGGTTCCACCGCCGCCGAGGGCGGGATCCGATCTGTCACAGCTCGGGGAGGCGGCGGCGGGAAAACGGCGGCTCTGGCGCCTGCCGAAACCCGCCGCGACGGGCTCAGTCGAACTTGCGGCTGGGTGCCAGCACGGTGGCCTCGCCCATCAGAACCTTCTTGCCATCGACGGCGCAGTGGCAATCCAGCGTCACCCGGCGCTTGGCCATGTCGATGCCGGTGACCTTGACCTCGGCATAGACCATGTCGCCGGGGCGCACGGGGGCGACGAATTTCAGCGACTGTCCCAGGTAGACGGTGCCGTGACCGGGGAGCTGTTCGCCGATCACCGCCGAGATCAGCCCGGCGGTCAGCATGCCATGGGCGATGCGGCCCTGGAAGATGGTGTCGCGGGCATAGGCATCGTCCAGATGCACCGGGTTGTGATCGGTCGAGACCTTGGCGAACATCTCGATATCCTCGTCCGTCACCACTTTGCGCAGGTGGCGGCTCATCCCCATTTCGATATCTTCGATGCAGATGGTGCCGCGGGGCAGGTTATCGAGCATGGCGTCCCTCATAAGGCAGTCGCACTGGTAATAATTGATCCAAGGAATTTACATTCCGGTAACTTTATTACTTTGCAACTGCAGAAAGACAAGCGCCTTCGGGTCAGCGCAGTTTACCTATTACATAGGTGGGATTGATCATTTCCTTTTCGATATAGGCCTCTAGAGCCGATTCTTCAGGCTGGTCGGTGGTGGCGGTTTCTGCGGCGGCCAGTCCCCCGGTGATAAACAATGAGTCGATATCCTCGCCCATTGCCCCGTCGACATCGGTATGGGCGCCGTCGCCGATGGCCAGGATCTGCGAATCCGGCACCTGGCGGCCGATTTCGGCCAGGCGGCGGCGGGCCAGGTCATAGATCGGCGGGTGCGGCTTGCCGAAATACAGGCTTTCGCCGCCCATCTCGGTATAAAGCCGCGCCAGCGCCCCGGCGCACCATTCCCGCGTCTCGCCGCGGTCGACCACGATATCGGGATTGGCGCAGAGCAGCTTCAGCCCCTTCTGCTTGGCATAGAGGAATTGCGGCCGGTTCACCGCCGGGTCGGCCATCGGGTCGAACGGGCCGCAGCAGACGATGCCCTCGGCGTCCTCCAGCGGCACCCGGGTGATCTCGACCGGGTTTTCGGCCACCTGCAGCGGGCTGAAAAAGTTCAGATCGGTCTCGGGATTGCCCATGAACCAGACCTTCTGCCCCACCGCGCCGCTGAACATCGCCAGCCGGGCGCTGTCGCCCGAGGTGGCGATGGTGTCCCAGGCGTCGTCCGGCACCCCCATGCGGTGCAGCTGCGCCTCGACATCCGAGCGCGGGCGCGGCGCATTGGTCAGCAACAGCACGGTGCCGCCCTGGGCGCGATAGGCCTGCAAGGCCGCCGCCGCCGCCGGGAAATGCTCCACCCCGTTGTGCAGACAGCCCCACAGATCGACGAACAGCGCCTGATAGCGCGACGAGATGTCAGAGAGAGAGTCGATAATCTGGGTCATGCTGAACCTATACGCGGGAAATGTCCGCCGGTTCCCTACACCGCTTTGCCGCGGGGGGCGATCAAAAAGGCAGTGCCGGGCCTCAGCGGTAGAGATCGCCGGCCAGATAGCGCAGGCCGCTGTCGATCGCCACGGTGACCACGGTCTTGCCGGGGCCCAGGGCGCGGGCGCGCTGTTGCGCCGCCCAGATATTGGCGCCGGTGGTGACGCCCGCCAACAGCCCTTCCTGCCGCGCCAGCGCCCGGGCGCCGGCATAGGCGTCGTCGTCGCGCACCGCGATCACCGCGTCGATCAGGTCGCGGCGCAGGATCGACGGCACGAAGGACAGGCCGATGCCTTCCAGCTTGTGGGTGCCGCCGGTGTCGCCGCCGGACAGGTTGCGCACGTGAAAGGGTTCCAGCGCGACGATGCGCGTCGCCGGGTCGCGCTGTTTCAGGATCTCGGCGGTGCCGGAAATGCAGCCGCCACCGCCGGCGGCCATGACAAATTCGTCCACCGGCCGGTCCAGCTCGGTCAGGATCTCGCAGGCCAGGCCGTGATAGCCGCGCCGGTTGTCCGGGTTGTTGACCTGGTCGGGCCAGAAGGTGTTCGGCTCGCCCGCCAAGACACGGGCGCGGGCGATCATTCGGTCGATCACCGCCGCGGTCAGCCGGCCCCGCTCGGCCGGGATGATCTCGACCTCGGCGCCATAGGCGCGCATGGTCTGCAGCTTTTCCGCCGCGAACCCGTCGGACGAGACGAAATGCGCGCGATAGCCGCGCATGGCGCAGACCATGGCCAGCGAGCTTCCGGTGCTGCCGCCGGTATATTCCACCACCCGCCCGCCGGGGCGCAGATCGCCGCGCCGCTCGGCCGCCTCGATCATCGACAGCGCCATCCGGTCCTTCATGCTGCCGGTCGGGTTGGCGCCTTCCCATTTCACGTAGATATCCGCGCTTTCCGGGCCGGCAAGGCGGCGAAGCCGGATCAGCGGGGTGTGACCGATGGCCATCATGGCGGCGACCTGCAGCTGGAACAGTGACTTTCATAATGAAAGTCACCTGTCACCGTCAAGCTTTCGTTTTGCAAGTCACTGGTCTAACCTGCTGCGAACCACCCGGATCCCGCCATGCCGTCCCACGATTTCCGCTCCCGCTGCTCGATTGCCCGCACCCTTGACCTGCTTGGCGACAAGTGGACGCTGCTGGTGGTGCGCGACCTGCTCTGGCATGGCAAGCACACCTTCGGCGAATTGCAGGGCAGTGCCGAGCGGATGCCGACCAACCTGCTGTCGGACCGGCTGAAACGCCTGATCGACTGGGGCCTGGTCGAACGCAGCGCCTATCAGGACAACCCGCCACGCTATCGCTATGCGCTGACCGAACAGGGCCGGGCGCTGGAACCGGTGCTGCAACAGATCATGGCCTGGGGTCATGCACATCTGGGCGGCGGGTTTTACCGGCCGCCGGGCAAGTCCGGCTGACCCCAACAATTCTGTGCAAAGACAGCGAAGGCTGCAACGTTGCGCCAGGCCCGGCCGACGCGGGACCGATGCGCCAGAACCGGGAGCTTTCGAACACTGCCAAAAGAAAAGGGCGCCCCGCCGGGACGCCCCTTCCAATCCGTTCCCGTCTCTCTCAGACCTTCAGGTTCGGGATGATCTGCTTCTTGCGGCTCATGATGCCGGGCAGCACCACGGTGTCGCCCGAGACCGACGCGCCAAAGCTCTTTTCCGCCACCGATTTCACCAGGTCGTTCGGCACCAGCAGCGTGGCTTCTTCCTTCAGGATGTCGATCACGAACAGCAGCACCTGGTCGGCGCCGTCTTCTTTGGCGACATCGACCATCGAGGCCATCAGGCTGTCCTTGCGGTCCAGGATCATCTGCGGCGCGGTGGTTTCCAGCACGGAGACGCGGAATTCCTTGCCGTCGACGCTGTATTCCTTGCTGTCCATCCGCAACAGCTCGGCATCCGAGAACTCGGACACATCGGATTTGGCGGCGAACATCTCGGCGGCGAAATCCGAGATCGTCACGCCCAGCTCTTTCGCCAGCTTCTCGGCCACGGCGCGGTCATGCGGCGTGGTGGTGGGCGAGCGGAATTCCAGCGTGTCGGACAGGATGCAGGTCAGCATCGCGCCTTTCACCTGCTCGGGCATCCGCTCCATGTCCGAGCCGATCAGGTCATGCATGATGGTGGCGGTGCAGGCCAGCGGCCGCACGGTGATCTCGATCGGCCCCTTGGTCTCCAGCCCGCCGACCAGCTTGTGATGGTCGATGATCGCCTGGATATCGGCGCCGTTGATGCCCTCGGGCAGTTCCGCCGGGTTGTTGGTGTCGACGATCACCACCGGCGCGCCTTCCTTGACCTCGGAAATGATCGCGGGCTTGTCCAGCCCCCAGCGTTCCAGCATGAAAGCCGCCTCGGTATTGGGCTCGCCCAGCAGGGCCGGGGCCGCCGGCGTGTCCAACACCTCGTTCAGGTACCAGGCCCAGATGATGGGCGAACCGGTCGAGTCCGTGTCCGGAGATTTGTGGCCGAAAACTTGGATGGTCATGCAGAGGGATCCTATCTGTGGGCATGTCGAATTTCGCGCGCCTTATAGAAGCGTCGCGGCACGATGTCACGGGGCGGCGTGCCGCCTGCGACCCTTGGTCTGGCGCCGACCGCGCTAGAGCCGGCGCAACAGCTCGGCGGTGGGCCAGGCATCCACCGGCAGGCCCAGCCGGGCCTGCTCGGCCCGCACCGCGGCGCGGGTGCCGGCCCCCAGGATACCGTCGATCTTGCCCACGTCATGGCCGCGTGCCGCCAGTTTCTGCTGCAGCTGTTTCATCTCGGCCGCCGCCAGTCCGGCATCGGGGTTGCCCGGATCATAGACCGGCGCGCCTTCCAGCCTGGTGGCAAAATAGGCCGCGGTCATCACGTAGACAAAGCTCTGGTTCCACTCGAAATAGACGCGGAAATTGGGATAGGCGATAAAGGCCGGCCCCTTGTGCCCCTGCGGCAGCAGCACCGAGGCCGCCAGCCCGCCCTCGGCCAATTGCCCCGAGCGCGCCCGCACCCCCAGCGCCGCCCAGTCGCGCACCGGCTTGCTTTCGTCCAGCCCGGTCTGCGCCCAGTCGAAGCCCTCGGGCAGAACCACCTCCTGCAGCCAGGGCTCGCCGGCGCGCCAGCCCAGCGATTGCAACATCTTGGCGCCCGACAGCAGCGCATCGGGCGCCGACTCCTTCAGCCGCACCCGCCCGTCGCCATCGCCATCCACGCCGTTTTCCAGGATGTCGCGCGGCAGCATCTGCACCATGCCGATCTCGCCCGCCCAGGCGCCGGTGGTGGTGGCCGGGTCGAAATCGCCCTGTTCGTACAGTTCCAGCGCCGCGAAGATCTGCGGCCGGAACAGGTCGGGCCGGCGGCAGTCATGCGCCAGCGTCACCAGCGCGTTCAGGGTGTTGAAATCGCCCTGGAAGCCGCCGTAATCGGTCTCGAAGGCCCAGAAGGCCAGCAGCACGCCGCGCGACACGCCATACTCGCGTTCGATCTGGTCGAAGACCGCGTCGTAGCGCTGGGCATTCTGCTGTCCGCGCTGCAGCCGGTCCTGCGAGATCAGCCGCCGCGAGAACTCGATAAACGGCTTCTGGAACACACCCTGGGCCCGGTCGGCCTTCAGCACCGCGCCATCCTGCCGCGCGCCGGCAAAGAACCGCTGTACCGTGGCGCGGTCATGCCCGGCGGCGACCGCCTCGGTGGCCAGCCCGTCAACAAAGCCCGAGAATGACCCGCCACATGCGGCAAAGGCGGTATTGGCACTCAGGCAGGCGGCAATCAGGGGAAGCAGGCGCATCAAACGGGTCCTTTTTGACAATGTTCAGTCGAATACAGGCAAGGCGAACAGACATGCAACCGCAACCGAGACCACCAGCAGCCCCCGCCAGACCCGCCACAGCATCGCCACCGCCGCGTCGATCTCCGGCGGCCCGATCTCGCACCGCCCGGCGCCATTGACCCAGGCGAGGTCGCGCAGCGTGCCGTCATAGCTGCGCGGCCCGGCCAGGGCGATGCCCAGCG
>NZ_PGTB01000433.1 GCF_002786325.1 Pseudooceanicola lipolyticus
GCCGGCGACACCGCGATCACGCTCAGCGCCTCGGCCTGCGCAAAGGCGCGAAACGCCGGCGCGGCGCATTTATCGGCGGGCGCGGCAATCATCTCGGCACCGCCGCCGGCCTTGGCCAGCGCCGAGCGCAAACTGTCGCCGGTGGCGGCGGCGCGAAACCCGAAGCCTGCAACGATCATATCACGCCGCCCCATTGGGTGATCGGATAGGCCGCCTTCCAGCCGCGTTTCGAGCCCAGCGGCGCCACCTCGGCCAGGTCGATGCGCAGCAGGGTGCCGCCATGGTCGGCTTGCCAGGTGGTCAGCAGCGCCTCGGATTCCAGCGTCACGGCATTGGCGACGATGCGAGTGCCCTCGGCAAGCATCGCACCGAGGCGCGCCAGCAGAGCGGCCGAAAGCCCGCCGCCGATGAACACCGCCTGCGGCGCCTCCAGCCCCTCCAGCGCCTCGGGCGCGCGCCCCCTGACCAGCGTCAGCCGGTCCTCGACTCCCAAGGCCGCGGCATTGGCAGCAATCCGGTCGGCACGGGTGGCCTCGGCCTCG
>NZ_PGTB01000065.1 GCF_002786325.1 Pseudooceanicola lipolyticus
TCTGGCCGCGGCGCGGGCCCATCTGCGCCAGTTCGAAATCCTCGCGCAGCCGCTCGCCGGCCCCCACCAGCGCCGGGCTGAGGAATGGCCGGCCGTCGCGATCCTTGCGGCGGGCCAGCGCCACCAGCGGGCTTTCCGCCATCGAATAGCGCACCCGGCGCTGCGGGCTGCCGGCTTCCTGCCCGTCATGGCCTGCGATGTCGCGGGAACCGCGCGGCGCCGGGGCCGCGAGACCGATTTCCTGTGCGTTGCGCAACCGGTTTTCCTGCTCGGCCAGCAGCCGGCTCAGCGCCGCCCGCCCGGCCGAGGTGATGTGATAGCGGCTGATGCGGCCCGGCATGGCGCAGGAAATCCAGTCGCGCAGCGCCAGAACGCGGGCGACCTCGGTATCGACCACGGCGGTGCGGGTGCCACGGCCATCGTCATCCCCCCGCATCACCACCGCTTTTTCCATATCCTCGGCCACGGCCAGCACCGCGCCGGCTTCGCATAGGCGGCGCAGGATGCGCACCGCCTGCTCGTCAAAACTGGCGGGATCGCCGGCATCTGCCTCGGGTTTGAGTTCGGCTGTGGTCATTGTCGGCTCCTTGCATCTGGCCTGTGGGAAACATGGCGGGCGGGCGCGCCGCGAGTCGCGCTGGAAGAAGGTTTCGGCCAGCCCGGCCAACGCCGCATCCACCAAGAGATCGTCGCGCCGCACCTCGACCCGGCGGATCTGGCGCAGCACGGTGGAGGCGTGGCACCCCGAGGCCCGTGCCAGATCCCGGATCGAAAGCCCCGCCTCGGTATGCAGCAGGTACCGCCGCACATTGGCCGGCACCCACGGGGGCAAAAACAGGTCTGGAAGTTCAACATTCATACCCTGTCCGCAGCGGCAACCGCCGGTTTTCCCTCACTAAATTCACCATTTGTTAACCATAACCTAGGAACGAAGAAGTTACCTGAGGGTTAACAAATGCTCGCGTGGGGAGAGGATGCGGGGCATTGAATAACTTGAACTAAATCCTGCGCACGCTGATCCAGCGCTTTCCGCAACACCCGCCAAAGCTGTGCAATTGATGGGGCTCGACCCTCGTCATTGAAGGAGATTGGCACGATGCAGGACCTTAGCAGCTTGCTGCATGCCCTGTCCCGGCCCCGGCTGTTGATCCGGGCGGCGCGGATCGGCGCGCGCGACTATTCCCGCAACCGCCACCTGCGGCGGCTGCTGCACTGCGAGACGGTGCCGCGCCCCGGCGCGGCCCTGGTTCAACTGGTCGAGTTGGAGCGCGTGCAGAACGACCTGCGCCGCAACCGCGACGCGGGCTATTCGCTGCCCCGGCACCTGGACATCCTGATCGCGATGATCGGCGAGAGGCAGCTTCTGACCTCGGTCACGCCCCTGCCCGATTAGACCAGGTCAGGTGAAGGCATCGGGCATCGAGGCTTTCTTGTCGGCGATATAGCGGTCCAGTGCCTCGGCAATGCCGGGATCCAGCGCCGGCTGCTGATAGCGCTCCAACAGCTGGCTGACCCGCTGCGCCGCCAGCGCCTGGGTGTCGCGGGCGCCGTCCTCCTCCCAGGTCTCGAAGGGCTTGTAGTCCAGCATCTCGGTCCGCCAGAAGGCGGATTGGAAATTCGCCTGGGTATGGGCGCAGCCCAGATAATGGCCACCGGGCCCGACCTCGGCCAGGGCATCCATCGCCTGGTCATTCGCCTCCACCCCGACGCCCTGGGCCAGCTTGTGCAGCACGCCCAACTGGTCGGCATCAAGGACGAATTTTTCAAAGCTGGATACCAGGCCGCCTTCCAGCCAGCCGCAGGCATGCAGCATGAAATTGACCCCGCCCAGCAGTGCGGCGTTCAGCGTATGCGCCGATTCATAGGCCGCCTGCGCATCGGGCAGTTTCGAGCCGCAGAGCGCCCCGCCGGACCGGAACGGCAGGTTCATCCGCCGCGCCAGTTGCCCGGCGCCATAGAGGATCTGGCTGGCCTCGGGGGTGCCGAAGGTGGGCGCGCCGGAATTCATGTCGATCGAGGTGACGAAGGCGCCGAAGATCACCGGGGCGCCGGGGCGCACCAGCTGGTTATAGGCGATCCCGGCCAGCACCTCGGCCAGCACCTGGGTCAGCGTGCCGGCCACCGAGACCGGCGCCATCGCGCCACCGACGATGAAGGGCGACAGGATCACCGCCTGGTTGTTGCGGGCATAGACCTCCATCGCGCCCATCATCACATCGTCGAAGGTCATCGGCGAGTTGACGTTGATCAGCGAGGTCATCACCGTGTTGTCCTGCACGAAGTCTGCGCCGAACAGGATGTTGCACATATCCACGCTGTCCTGCGCGCGCGACGGGTCGGTGACCGAGCCCATGAAGGGCTTGTCCGACAGCGTCATATGCGCGTGCAGCATGTCCAGGTGGCGCTTGTTCACCGGGATGTCGGTGGGTTCGCAGACGGTGCCGCCGGAATGGTGCAGCCATTTCGACATATAGCCCAGCTTCACGAAGTTGCGGAAATCCTCCATCACCGCATAGCGGCGGCCACCGGCGGCATCGCGTACAAAGGGCGGCCCGTAGACCGGGGCGCAGACCAGGTTCTTGCCGCCGATCACCACGTTTTTCGCCGGGTTGCGGGCGTGCTGGACATAGCTGGAGGGCGCGGTGGCGCAAAGCTGGCGCGCCAGACCGCGCGGGATGCGCACCCGTTCGCCATCGACATCGGCGCCGGCGTCGCGCCACAGTTTCAGCGCGCCGGGGTTGTTGACGAAATTCACCCCGATTTCGGCCAATACGGTTTCGGCATTGGCCTCGATGATCTCCAGCGCCTCGGCGGTCAGGATTTCGAAATTGGGGATGTTCCGCTCGATATATTTGGCGGTTTCGATCTTGACGGCGGTGCGCTCGGCCCGGCGCGCCGCGCCGCCGCCATGCCTGCTTCGCCGTGCCGGTGTCGGCGCATTTTCCATAACGTTCATTCTCCGCCCCTACGGCCCCATCCGAGGAATATAGCCCCCGTCATACAATGCGATTTCACCGCGCAAAGGGCGATTAGCGGCGCGTCAGGGGGGAATGCGACACCGCCGGTGGCCGGCGGCCCCAGCTTCCGCGCCAACCGCCTGATTCACCGTTTCTTTGACCTGCGTCGCGGTGCGGTGCAGAATGATGGGAAAGGGAGGACTGGCGGTGGCAATGACCAGCAGCGCCGAGAGTGTCGAGGAGCGTAAGACGCTGACCTCGCCCGAGATTACCGCGGTGGCGCATCTCTACCGCGGCGAGGTCTATCGCAGCACCACCTGGCGCACCCGGCTGGACACCACCACCAACTGGTCGGTGGTGACGCTGGGCGTGGCACTGTCGATCTCGTTTTCCTCGCCCGAAGCTTCGCCCTTGCCGCTGGTGCTGGTCGGGGTGCTGATCCTGCTGTTCCTGATGCTGGAAGCGCGGCGCTATCGCTATTTCAACGTCTGGCGGGCGCGCTGCCGCTGGCTGGAAACCTATTTCTACGCGCCGATGCTGGACGAGGGCGACCTGCATCTGGAACAGTGCTGGCAGAAGACGCTGGCAGAGGATTACCTGCGGCCGCGTTATCACGTCGGTTTTGTCACCGCGGTGGGGCGGCGCATCCGCAGCAATTATCTGTGGATCCTGCTGATCCAGACGCTGGCCTATGCCGGGAAACTGGCGGTGCACCCGACCCCGGTGGAACATTGGCAACAGGCGGTGGAACGGGCCGATGTCGGGCCGGTCCCCGGCGAGGCGCTGTTTATCGGCGGCATCTTTTACGTGGCCAGCTGGACCGGGCTGGCGATCTGGTCCTACCGCCAAGATGCCAAGCGCGCGGCCCAGCGCGGGCGGCCGCGGTCGGACTCGATGGGATAGGGCCTTGCCTCTGCGCAGCGCCGCGCCTAAAGGCAAAGCATGACAAACCGCGCCCATGACCGCCTTCTCATCATCGATTTCGGCAGCCAGGTGACCCAGCTGATCGCGCGCCGTCTGCGCGAGCTGGGCGTCTATTGCGAGATCCATCCCTATCAGAACGTGACCGATGCCTTCCTGTCCGAATTCGCCCCCAAAGCGGTGATTTTCTCGGGCGGTCCGGCCTCGGTCTTTGCCGAGGGCGCCCCGCGCCCGCCGGAAAGCGTCTATGCGCTGGGGGTGCCGATCCTGGGCATCTGCTATGGCCAGCAGGTGATGATGCAGATGCTGGGCGGCCATGTCGAACGCGGCCACGGCACCGCCGAATTCGGCCGCGCGTTTGTCACCCCGGCGGCGGAAAAACTGCCGCTGCTTGAGGGCTGGTTCGCCGAAGATCGCGAACAGGTATGGATGAGCCATGGCGACCATGTCTCGAAAATCGCGCCCGGATTCCGGGTCTACGGCACCTCGCCCAACGCGCCTTTCGCGATCACCGGCGACCCTGCGCGCAACTTCTACGCGGTGCAGTTCCATCCCGAAGTGCACCACACACCGAACGGCGCGCGGCTGTATGAGAATTTTGTCAAGCTGGCCGGGTTCACCGGCGACTGGACCATGGGCGCCTATCGCGACGAGGCGATCAAGAAGATCCGCCAGCAAGTGGGCGACAAGAAGGTCATCTGCGGGTTGTCCGGCGGCGTTGACAGCTCGGTCGCGGCGGTGCTGATCCACGAGGCGATCGGCGACCAGCTGACCTGCGTCTTTGTCGATCACGGGCTGCTGCGGCTGAACGAGGCCGACGAGGTGGTCAGCATGTTCCGCGACAACTATAATATCCCGCTGATCCACGCCGATGAATCCGAGCTGTTCCTGGGTGAGCTTGACGGCGTAAGCGACCCGGAAACCAAGCGGAAAATCATTGGCCGGCTGTTTATCGACGTGTTCCAGAAACACGCCAATGCCATCGAGGGCGCCGAGTTCCTGGCCCAGGGCACGCTATACCCGGATGTGATCGAAAGCGTCAGCTTTTCCGGCGGCCCCTCGGTGACGATCAAGAGCCATCACAATGTCGGCGGCCTGCCCGAGAAGATGGGCCTGAAACTGGTCGAGCCGCTGCGCGAGCTGTTTAAGGACGAGGTGCGCGCGCTGGGCCGCGAACTGGGCCTGCCCGACAGTTTCATCGGCCGCCACCCCTTCCCCGGTCCCGGCCTGGCGATCCGCTGCCCCGGCGAGATCACCCGCGACAAGCTGGAGATCCTGCGCAAGGCCGACGCGGTCTATATCGACCAGATCCGCAAACATGGGCTGTATGACGAGATCTGGCAGGCCTTCGTGGCCATCCTGCCGGTGCGCACCGTTGGCGTCATGGGGGACGGGCGAACCTATGATTACGCCTGTGCGCTGCGCGCGGTCACCAGCGTCGATGGCATGACGGCGGATTACTATCCGTTCAGCCATGATTTCCTGGGCGAAACCGCAACCCGGATCATCAACGAGGTGCAGGGCATCAACCGGGTGACCTATGACGTCACTTCGAAGCCGCCCGGCACGATCGAGTGGGAATGACACAGGCCCCCAACGGCATCGATACACCAGGCCTCAGCCCGACCTTCAAGGCGGCGCTTTGGATGACCGGGACCATTGTCTCCTTCTCGTCGATGGCTGTGGCCGGGCGCGAGGTGAGCTATGCGCTCGATACCTTTGAAATCATGATGTATCGCAGCCTGATCGGGCTGCTGATCGTCGCCTTGGTGCTGACCGTGACGGGACGTTGGCAGGTGGTGCGCCACCGGCTGATCGGCCAGCATGTGATCCGCAACCTGGCGCATTTCACCGGGCAGAACCTGTGGCTGTTCGCGGTCACGGCGATCCCGCTGGCGCAGGTCTTTGCACTGGAATTCACCTCGCCGCTCTGGGTTCTGATCCTGTCGCCGCTGCTGCTGGGTGAACGGCTGACGCGCAACCGGGCGCTGTGCGCCCTGGCCGGGTTCATCGGCATCCTGATCGTCGCCCGCCCCAGCCCGTCGACCCTGGAGATTGGCCTGCTGGCCGCCGCCAGCGCCGCGCTGTTCTTTGCCTTGACCAATATCCTGACCAAGCGGCTGACACGGCATGAAACCATCGGCGGCATCATCTTCTGGCTGACCGCGCTGCAGCTGATCATGGGAATCGTTGCCGCCGGATGGGACGGTGATATCGCGCTGCCCGGATTGGCCGAACTGCCCTTCGTCGTGGTCATCGCGTTGGGTGGGCTGACCGCGCATTTCTGCCTGACCAATGCGCTGGCCATCGCCCCGGCCACCGTGGTGATGCCGTTCGACTTTGTCCGCCTGCCCGCCATCGCGGTGATCGGCATGCTGCTGTATGGCGAGCCGCTGGACATCTGGATCTTTGTCGGCGGCGTGGTGATCTTCGGCGCGATCTACATGAACATCCTGGCCGAAACCCGCAGGAACCGGGTCGTCTAAACCCGGCTTTGCCGGCTAAATGCGGTCATGACTCCTCAGCGAACCCTTTCCCGCCGCGCCTGGGCCGAGCTGTTGCTGCTGGCGCTGATCTGGGGCTGCTCGTTCCTGAGCATCCGCATCGCCCTGAACGAGGTGCCGGTGGTCACCGCCGTGCTGCACCGCACCTTCTGGGCAATGCTGGTGCTGTGGGCGGCGGTCTGGTGGCTGCGGCTGCCGATACCGCGCGATCCGCGCCTGTGGGCCGCCTTCCTGGTGATGGGGCTGCTGAACAACGTGATCCCGTTCGGCCTGATGGCCTGGGGCCAACTGCATGTCGAAACCGGCCTGACCTCGATCCTGAACGCGGCGACCGCGATTTTCGGTGTGGTCGTCGCGGCGCTGGTGTTTCCCGACGAACGGCTGAGCGCGCACCGTGTGCTGGGCGTGGCGCTGGGCTTTCTCGGGGTGATCCTGGCCATCGGTCCCGAGGCGCTGACCGGGTTCGACCTGCGCTCGGCGGCGCAGCTGGCGATCCTGGGCGGCACGCTCAGCTATGGGCTGGCCGCCAGCTGGGCCCGGCTGCGGCTGGGGCACCTGCCGCCGCAGGTGGCGGCGGCGGGGATGCTGACCGGATCGACCGTGATCTTGCTGCCCGCCGCGCTGATCATCGACGGGCCGGTCCAGTTTGCGCTGCAACCGGTCACCTGGGTCGCCATCGCCTATTTCGCGCTGTTCGCGACGGCCGGCGCCTATCTGCTGTATTATCGCGTGTTGGCCATGGCCGGCAGCGGCAACCTGTTGCTGGTGACGCTGATCATCCCGCCGGTTGCGGTGATCGCCGGGGCGCTGGTGCTGAACGAACGGCTGCATGCCACCGCCTATCTGGGCTTTGCGCTGCTGGCGCTGGGACTGTTGACGCTGAACGGCACTTTGCGCTGGCGGCGCAAGCGCGCGATTGACCCTGCCCGCCCGGCTGATTAGCAAAGGAAAAAATTGCGGGGCTGGCCATGCTTTATTCGAGCGCGCAGAAATGGCGTGATGCGGCACAACGCCGGGTGCTGTTTTTCGGCATGTCGGGACTGGGCAAGACCTATGTCTCGAACATCCTGCGCGAAAGCGGCAGCTGGTTTCACTATTCCATCGATTACCGCATCGGCACCCGCTATATGGGCGAATACATCGCCGACAATGCCAAGGTCGAGGCGATGAAGGTGCCGTTCCTGCGCGACCTGCTGCTGTCCGATTCGATCTATATCGGCTCGAACATCACCTTTCAGAATCTGACCCCGGTGGCAGCCTATCTGGGCAAACCCGGCAACCCGGACCAGGGCGGCCTGCAGATCGAGGAATATCGCCGGCGCCAGGAACAGTTCCGCCAGGCCGAGATCTACGCCTTGCTCGATACCTCCTACTTCATCGACCGGGCCAAGCGGCTGTATGGCTATCCGCATTTCATCTGTGACACTGGCGGGTCGATCTGCGAATGGGTCGACCCGGCCCATCCCTCTGACCCGGTGCTAAGCGATCTTGCCAACCATGCGCTGATGGTCTGGATCAAGGGCGACGAGGCACATACCCAGGAACTGGTGCGCCGTTTCGACAAGGCGCCGAAACCGATGGCCTATCAGCCGGCGTTCCTGAACCAGGTCTGGCACGAATACCTCGAGGAAAACGCGCTGTCGGAGGACAAGGTCGATCCCGACAGCTTTATCCGCTGGACCTATGCGCGGGCGCTGGCCCATCGCCAGCCGCGTTACGAGGCGATGGCAAAATGGGGCGTAACGGTCACCGCCGACGAGGTGGCGGCGGTCCAGTCCGAAGCGGATTTTGTCGAACTGATCGCGGCGGCGCTGGACCGGCGGTCTGCCGGGTAAACGCGTCAGGGCCTTGGCCCGAAGGTCCCGATGCGGGGGCCGGGACAGGCGGCTATTGGAAACAGGCGTAAACCGTGTTGTGGATCGCCGCCCAGGCGCCGTTCAGGCTGAGATCCATCACATGCGCTCCGCCGCCATCGAGGATGCGCAGCGTGCCGCCCTGCCCCAGCGCTGCCAGAAACGGCGAGCGCGGCGGCATGTTCAACGTCAACTCGCCCCGGCTGCGGTCGAAGGACAGCTGGTATTCCAAACCGCCGATCTGAAAGCGAAAAGGTCCTCCGGCGTTCTGCACCCCGAACAGCGCCAGATAGCTCAGCCCGTGCGGCGTGCACATGTAGTACAGGCTGCGCCCGCTGCCATCCTGGGCGACGATCCCGGCATAGCGGCTGAACCCGTCGGTGGCGACGCCGGTGCTCCAGGCCGGAGCGGCCGGCGCCGGTGGCGCCGCCTGCGCGCCGCCATAGGGCTGGCCGGGCGGGGTTTCAGGATAGGCCGAGCACAGCCGCTCGACACATTGATGATAGCGCGGATCGGTCGCGCCGGAGGAATCCGCCAGGCAGCGCCAGATACAGCGCTGCAGCGCCATCGGGTCTTCCTGCGCCGCCGCCGGAAGTGCCAGCAGGATAAGAAAGAGGAACGCGCGCCCCATATTTTGCCTCCGACGCCAGACTGTAAGGTGAAATATCTGCCGGATTCCGATGCATTACCAGTCTTTTGAACCGGTCGGCCCGGCCACCCGGCGCCCACCTCTTGGCTTCCGGACCGTCCCGGACTATCTACGGCATTCCATCAGGCAAGATACCTTACCCATGCCCATCAAGATCCCCGAAGACCTGCCCGCATATGACGTTCTGACCCGAGAAGGCGTGATGGTCATGTCCGAGGACCAGGCGGCGCGGCAGGATATCCGACCGCTGCGCATCGGGCTGCTGAACCTGATGCCGAAGAAGATCCAGACCGAGATCCAGTTCTCGCGGCTGATCGGCGCGACGCCGCTGCAGATCGAGCTGTCGCTGATCCGGATGAGCGAGCACGAGACCAAGACCACCGCCGCCGAACATATGGAGAGCTTTTACCGGCCGTTCTCCGAGGTGCAGGACACCGGGGAAAAGTTCGACGGGCTGATCATCACCGGTGCCCCGATCGAGCATCTGCCGTTCTCGGAGGTGACCTATTGGGACGAGCTGACCCGCGTCTTCGACTGGACCCAGACGCATGTGCATTCCACCTTCGGCGTCTGCTGGGGCGGCATGGCGATGATCAACTATTTCCACGGCGTGCCCAAACACCTGCTGCCGGCCAAATTGTTCGGAATCTATCCGCTGAAGAATCTCGACCGGACCTCGCATTACCTGCGCGGCTTTTCCGATGCCTGCACCATCCCGGTGTCGCGCTGGACCGAGATCCGGCAGGAGGATCTGGACAAGGTCGAGGGGCTGACCACGCTGCTGGCGGACGGGGCCACCGGGCCCTGCCTGGTCGAGGATGCGGCGCATCGGGCGCTCTATATCTTCAACCATTTCGAATATGACAGCGATACGCTGAAACAGGAATATGACCGCGACGTCGCATCGGGCGAAAAGATCGCGGTGCCGTTGAACTATTATCCCGACAACGATCCGGGCCAGCCGCCGACAAACCGCTGGCGCAGCCACGCGCATCTGCTCTATGGCAACTGGATCAACCAGATCTACCAGTCCACCCCCTTCGACCAGGATGATATCGGTCGTTAGCGCCCTCGCGTCACCCGCGCCCGGAATTGCGTTAACCCGATTAACATCCCATATTCGTCCTATCGAAGGTTTTGAGGACAGCGATCATGGATCTTCCATTCGACGGCGCGATTTCCGCGTTTTTCAAGGATGAGGCCCCGGCCGAGATCCGCAACGCGATCAAGCGCGCCGAGAAGGGCGAGATCCTGAATCCGAATTATCCGCATTCCGAGCGCCTGGCCCGGAAGGTCTATGAAAAGGATCTGCACAACCTGCAGATCGAGCTGGCCAAGCTGCAGGCGGCGATGCAGGAGAGCGGCGAACGCATCGTCATCGTGTTCGAAGGTCGCGACGCTGCCGGAAAAGGTGGCACGATCAAACGGTTCCGCGAAAACCTTAACCCACGCAGCGCGCGGGTGGTGGCGTTGCCGAAACCCACCGAAACCGAACGCGGCCAGTGGTATTTCCAGCGCTATGTCGACCATCTGCCAACGGCCGGGGAAATGGCGTTTTTTGATCGCAGCTGGTACAACCGCGGCGTGGTGGAAAAGGTCTTCGGCTTCTGCAGCGACGCCGAGCGCGAACGCTTCTTCCACCAGGTGATCCCGTTCGAGGCGGCGCTGGTCGATGACGGGATCAGGCTGTTCAAGTTCTGGCTGAACGTGGGGCGGGCCGAACAGCTGCGCCGCTTTCTGGACCGGGAAAGCGATCCGCTGAAACAATGGAAACTCAGCCGCATCGATGTCGAGGGGCTGCGCAAATGGGACGCCTATACCGCCGCCATCCAGGAAACGCTGGAGCGCACCCATATCGCCACCGCGCCCTGGACCGTCCTGCGCTCGGATGACAAGCGCCGTGCCCGGCTGAACGCCATCCGCAGCGTGCTGCACACGATCGACTACGCCCGCAAGGACGAGAAGAAGATCGGCAAGATCGACCGCCAGATCTGCGGTGGTCCGGACATCTGGGATGCGTAAGCGTGGTTATCACCATGGCAATCTGAAACAGGCCCTGGTCGATGCGGCGCTGAAGCTGATCGAGGAGAAGGGCCCGACCGGCTTTACCCTGTCCGAAGCGGCCAAGCAGGCGGGCGTGACCCCGGCCGCGGTCTATCGCCATTTCGAAGGCCGCGAGGACCTGATCGCCGAGGCGGCGCGGCAGGGCTATGAGATCTTCGCCGACCTGATGCAATATGCCTATGACAAAGGCCAGCCGTCGTCGCTGGCCGCGTTCGAGGCCACCGGGCGCGCCTATCTGGCCTTCGCGCGCAAGCATCCCGGCCATTACATCGCCATGTTCGAAAGCGGCATTTCGGTCAACCGGACGCCGGAACTGGCAGCGGTGGCACAGCGGGCCCGGAACGTGCTGGAACGCGCCGCCAGCGATCTGAGCCAGCGCATCCCGCCGGAAAAACGGCCGCCGCCGTCGATGTTCTCGGCCCATGTCTGGGCGCTGAGCCACGGGGTGGTGGAGCTGTTCGCGCGCAATTCGCCCGGCACCCAAAGCCCGTTCCCGCCCGAACAGCTGCTGGAAAGCGGGATCGGTGTCTATCTGCGCGGGCTGGGCCTGATCGCGCCGGACGACTAGGCTCAGGCCTCCAGCTCGGCGTCCCAGTACAGGAAGTCGATCCAGCTGTCATGCAGATGGTTCGGCGGGAACTTGCGCCCCATGTTGCGCAGCTCTTCCGAGGCGGGCCGGCGCGGCGGCTTCCTCAATGACATGCCAGCGCGGCGCAGCGACTTCGACCCTTTCTTCAGGTTGCAGGGCGAACAGGCGGCCACCACGTTTTCCCAGCTGGTGCGCCCGCCGGACGCGCGCGGCACCACGTGATCGAAGGTCAGATCGCCCTTGGCGCCGCAATACTGGCAGCGGAATTCGTCCCTCAGAAAAAGATTGAAGCGCGTGAAGGCCACGCGCTTCTGAGGTTTTACGTAATCTTTCAGGACCACCACGCTGGGGATCCTGATGGCGGTACTGGGACTCCTGACCACCTCGTCATATTCGGCGACGATGTCGACGCGGTCCAGCCAGGCGGCCTTGATCGCGTCCTGCCAGGTCCAGAGTGACAGGGGATAGTAGGACAGCGGTCGGTAATCGGCATTCAGCACAAGCGCCGGATGCTGTTTCAGTGCCGCCGGTTCGCGTACGAACTCTGTCCTGAACTCGCCTTGCATTCCCTTTGCAACTCCCTCGGCCTTCGGGTCATCCCGGGCTCCAGGCCGTGAGTCCCTGCCTGTCTGCCTTGGGACTTAATTCAACTATATCTCGTGGCTGAAAACTGGCAAGCGCAGAATGACCACTACATGTCGCCTATTGACTATCGTGATTGAATGACAGGCAAATGACAGTTTTCCACAAGATTGCGAAATGATGCAGGCGCGCGCGAAGTCAATATCCGCAGGCACAACGCGCCACGGTTTTCCTGGCGCCCGCGATGCTTTACCAAGCGGCATGGCCCGGCTGATCCGCTTCAACAAACCCTATGGCACCCTGCCCCAGTTCACCGATGGCGACGGGCGGCAAACGCTGGCCGACTGGATCGACCTGCCCGGCGTCTATCCTGCCGGGCGGCTGGACCGCGACAGCGAGGGGCTGATGCTGCTGACCGATGACGGCCGCCTGCAGGCCCGCATCGCCGATCCGCGCCACAAGCTGGCCAAGACCTATTGGGTGCAGGTCGAAGGCACACCCGAGGACGCGGCGCTGGCGGCGCTGCGCAAAGGGGTCGACCTGAAGGATGGCCGCACCCGTCCGGCCAAGGCGCGGCGCATCGCCGAGCCGGCCGGCCTGTGGCCGCGCACGCCGCCGATCCGGGTGCGCAAATCGGTGCCCGATTGCTGGATTGAACTGGTGCTGACCGAGGGCCGCAACCGCCAGGTGCGGCGCATGACCGCCGCGGTGGGCCACCCCACCCTGCGGCTGATCCGCTGCCGCATCGGCACCTGGTCGCTCGACGGGCTGGCGCCCGGTCAGTGGGAACAGGTGGCGCCGGGGTAAGCGGAAAGGCGGTGGTCCCGGATCGGGGTCCGGGACAGCGATACGCCCGCCCCCGGTTCCTGGGCAAGCTATGCGGCGCCGGCATGGCGACCTTGCAATCCGCACCCTTGTGACGCCGCTAACTTGGCGTAATCTCACGGTTGATACGCCCGGGCACGCCTGTACCCGGGCGTTGCTTGAGCAATCGGAGACATCATGATCCTTCAAGACCGTCAGGACATGCTGACGATCCTGTCGCTGGCATTGGGCGCCTTTGCCATCGGGGTGGCGGAATTCGCGGCGATGGGGCTGTTGCCCTATTATGCCGCCGGGCTTGGCGTGACCGAGCCCGAGGCCGGGCATGCGGTCAGCGCCTATGCCATCGGCGTTGTCGTCGGTGCGCCGGTGGTCGCGGTGCTGAGCGCCTGGATCGAGCGCAAGCGCCTGCTGCTTGGGCTGATGGTGGTGTTCGGGCTGGCCTGCCTGTTCTCGGCCCTGGCGCCCAGCCTGGAAACGCTGGTGATCGCGCGCTTCCTCGCCGGGCTGCCGCACGGCACCTATCTGGGCATCTCGATGCTGTTCGCCGCCGAGCTGTCGCCGGGGCGCGGCGCCGCGGGCGTGGCCAAGGTGCTGGCCGGGCTGACCGTGGCCAATGTGATCGGCGTGCCGCTGGCCGGTGCCGTCGGGCAGGCGTTTGGCTGGCGCTGGTGTTTCGTCATCGTGGCGCTGTTGGCGCTGGCGACGGTGGTGATGATCTGGCGCATTGCGCCGGCCTCGGCGCGTCCGCGCGGGGTGAACCCGCTGCGCGAACTGGGGGCGCTGGCCAACCGGGCGGTCTGGCTGACCCTGATGATCAGCGCCATCGGCTTCGGCGCGGTCTTCGCCGTCTATGCCTATCTGTCGGCGGCGATGATCGACGCCGCCAATGCCCCGGCCTGGAGCATTCCGCTGGCGCTGTCGGCCTTTGGCATCGGCGCCACGCTGGGCAGTTTCCTGGCCGGGCGCCTTGCCACTTGGTCGCATTTCGGCGGCGCGCTGGTGCTGCTGGTCGGGATGGCGCTGGCGTCGTTGCTTTACACCGCCGTGGTGGGCGACTGGATGCTGATGACCGGGGCGATCCTGCTGCTGGGGCTGACCACCGGGCTGGTGATTCCGCTGCAGATGCGGCTGATCGAGGTGGCAGGCGACGCGCAGACGCTGGCGGCGGCGCTGAACCACGCCGCCTTCAACGCCGCCAACGCGCTGGGCCCCTTCCTTGCCGGCCTGGCACTGACCGCGGGCCATGGCTGGGGCGTGACCGGCCAGGTCGGCGCGGCGCTGGCGGTGGGGGGCATGGTGGCGCTGGGTCTGGCCTGGATCGACAGCCGGCGCAGCCTGCGGCTGCGCCCGGCGCTTGAAGCCGGCTGTTGAGCGGCTTCACGGTTCAGGGCCGCCGTTGATCAGACCGGGCCAGGCGGTTCGGGCAAAAAAACCGCAAACACCGCGCCGGGGCAGAATAAGATTTCCCCCGTGCGCGCGCCGGACGCTCAGCCGCCCGAGCTCTGAATCAGCTGGTCCATGTTGACCGAGGGCTGGGCGCATCCCGCCTCGCCGACGATCTTGGCCGGCACCCCGGCGACGGTGGAACAGGGCGGCACCTCTTGCAGCACCACCGAACCGGCGGCGACCCGGCTGCAATGGCCGACCTTGATATTGCCGAGGATCTTCGCCCCGGCGCCGATCAGCACGCCGTCGCCGATTTTGGGGTGGCGGTCCTGTTCTTCCTTGCCGGTGCCGCCCAGTGTCACCGAATGCAGCATCGACACGTTGTCGCCCACCACGGCGGTTTCGCCGATCACGATGGAATGGGCGTGGTCGATCATCAGCCCCTTGCCGATCCGGGCATTGGGGTGGATGTCGATACCGAAGATCTCGGATATCCGCATCTGGAAAAAATAGGCCAGGTCGTGCTGGCCGTTCTGCCACAGCCAGTGGCCGACGCGATAGGCCTGGGTGGCCTGGTAGCCCTTGAAATACAGAACCGGCTGCAACAACCGGTGGCAGGCCGGGTCGCGTTCAAAAACCGCCACCAGGTCGGCGCGGGCCGCCTCGACCAGTTCCGGTGCCTCGGCGTAGGCCTCGTCGGCGATCTCGCGCAGGATCACCATCGGCATTTCGTTCGAGGCCAGCTTGGCCGCGATGCGATAGGACAGCGCCCGTTCCAGCGATTTGTGATGCAGAATGCAGGCATGAACCAGGCCGCCCATCAGCGGCTCTTTCCCAACCGCCTCGCGTGCCTCTTCGGTGATCCGGTCCCAGACCGGGTCCACCGGTTTGATCTTGGGTCGTGTCTCGGCCATGTCGCTCCATCCTTTACTGGCACCTAGCATAGGCATCTAGGGATGCAAAAACCAAACGCAAACCTGTGATGGGCAGGATTTCGAACCGGAATGCAACGGCGTGGCCTGTTCCGGCTCAGGCACGCTGCCGCAAACAGCGCAACACCAGTTCGAAACAGGCGCAATACTCGGGATCGTCAAAGCCCGGCTCGGCGCTGAGGCGCCGCCGCCGCGCCGCCGACATCAGCGATCCGTTGCCCCATCGCGGATGCGGCTTGCAATAGTGTCGGCGGTGGCGGTCGGCCGCCATCGCCTCGCCGATCATCTGACGGCAGAGGCTGTCGCGCAGGTCGGGCGCGGTGCCCAGCAATACCCGCGCGGCGCTGCTGACATCGCCGTAAAGCACCGGCCGCATGTCAGAGCGGCAGACCCGACCGCGCCGCCGGCCCCGGCCCGAATCGCGCCGAGATCTGCGCCACCTCGATTTCGGCCCCCGCCGTCACGCCATCCGCCGCCTGCAAGGCTGCCGGATAGGTCCAATGCGGCGTGCCGACGGTCAATTCGCGCAGTACGCTGCCGCCCTGCAGGATGCGCAGCCGGTAGGATTCGCGCTCCTCGCCCAGCGGCACCTCGGCCAGGTCCCAGTTGTCGCCATCGATGCGGGTGCGCCGGATCCAGCCGACCACCAGGTCGCCGCCCGACACCGCCACCTGCAAGTGACAGGGCGCATAGGGGCGCAGGCCGATGCCGGCGAAAGCCTCGACCAGATGGGTATAGGACGGGTCGTCCACCGGTCGCCCCGCCGGGCCGATCCGGTAATGCCGGGCGATGCCGCGCTGGGCGCTGGCCAGCTCGATCTGCTCGGGCGCACCGTCCAGCAGCACCAGCCACGACCCTTCGGGCCAAAGCTCGGGCATCACCCCGTCGCTGCCCAGCTGGCCGCGCAGCCGGCGGCTTAGCCAATAGGTATCGGGCGCGATCAGCTGGGCCTCCTGGAACTGGAACAGCTCCCAGTTGCCGGGGCTGCCATCGCCGATGGCGACCAGGTTGGCCCCGTTCAGCACCGCGTCGCGCGGGCGGCTTTCCAGCGCCCCGGCGATCAGCTTGACCTGCAGCGCCGCGCCCTCGTCCCAGCGCCCCGCCGGCGCGACGGCCAGCGGCGTCTGGGTCACGCCGATGGTGGCGCGCGCCGCAAACAGCCGGTTCAGCGCATAGCTGTCATCGCTGGCCGAGGCATAGAGCGCGACATTGCCGGGCCAGGGCTGCGCCGTCAGCGCCAGGTGCGGCGCATGTGGCACCTCGTCGCCGGTGATCAGCGGCAGGTCCAGGAACAGCGACAGCACCGGCACCGGCGGCGTAAAAACGCTCTGCGGCGGCGCGTCCTCGGCCATCTCCGTGGGGGCGTAAAGACCGGGTTCGATCCGCACCGCCTCGACCAGTTGCGACTCGGTCTGCTCCACACGGTCGATCCGGTAGAGCCCCGGCCCCTCGCCGCCATCGCCCGGCAATTCCACCACATCGCCAGCGCCAAGCTCCAGCCGCGATGGCGGCAGCGCGAAACGCAGCCTGTCGCGCGCCACCCGCGCCTCGGCCAGCCAGCGTTCGACCACCTGCCGCGCCTCGGGCCGGGTCAGCGACAGGGCGAGGTCGTTGGTGGTCACCGCATGGGTCGCGTCATCGGGCAGCACCGCCTCTTCGGCGGCGATGGCGTGATCGGCACCGGACTGGACAAAGCGCAGCCGCACGCGGCCGGTCATCTCGGCCTCGGCGCCGCGCTGCTGTTCGGTCAGCCCGTCCAGGTCATCGCTGACCACCAGGCGCTGAAGGTCCAGCGCCTGCGGCTCCGCCCCCTGCCGCAGCCGGAACTGCAACAGCCCGTCGCGCTCGATCGCGTCGAAGCCATAGCGCAGCATCAGCGGTTGCAGCGCCGCGCGCGCCTCCGCCACATTCTCCACCCCATAGCCGCGCACCACGCCGTCCAGCGCCTCGACATCCAGCGCGGTCACCCCGGCGCGGTGGCAGATCTCTTCCACCACCGAGCGCAGGGTGCGTGCCCCGACGCGCCCGTTCAGCCAGTGGCCATGGCCATGGTTGCCGCCATCCCCCCAGAGGTCGCGATTGTTGGGAAAGGCCGGGTAAGGCCGCGTGTCCCAGGCCCAGACATGGGCGCGAGACAGGTCGATCATCGGGCCGCCATAGATCTCTGACACCGGGTTGTTGGCCGGATCGCCCCAATAGCCCAGCACCGCGCGCAGGTACTGGCCCTGGATAAAGTCGTCGCGCAAGCCGTTGGAATATTTGGGCAGGCTGGATTCGGATGATTTCGGATCGAGAAACTTGTTGGGCTGGTTGGTGCCCTTGTCGACGGCGGCGCAGCCCAGTTCGGTAAACCAGATCGGTTTCGATTGCGGCTGCCAGGCGGTGGGGCTGGCCTGCCGCATCCCGCCGATCCGCTCGTGATGGCGATGGTCCCACCAGTTGCGGATGTCCTTGTAGCGCCAGATCCAGGGCTCGTCATGGGCGCCATCGGCAATCGGCGTGCGGATCTGCGCCGCCGCGGCCTCGGCGGAATGGTAATACCAGTCATAGCCCTCGCCGCCTTCAACATTGGCGCGCAAGTAGTTGATATCATAAATGCGCTTCCAGCCGGCCTGCGCATCGGCATGGTCATCGCCTTCGCGCCAGTCGGACAGCGGCATGTAATTGTCGATGCCGATGAAATCGATGTTGTCATCGGCCCAGAGCGGGTCGAGATGGAAATACCGGTCGCCGCTGCCATCGGGCGGCTGATAGCCGAAATATTCCGACCAGTCGGCGGCATAGCTGATCTGCACCTCCGGGCCCAGCAGCGCCCGCACCTCGCCCGCCAGATCGCGCAGCGCCTGCACCGCCGGGAAGCCTGTCGCGCCACGGATCTGGGTCAGCCCGCGCAGTTCCGAGCCGATGCAGAAGGAAGACACGCCGCCCGCCGCCGCACAGAGCGCGGCGTAGTGCAGGATGAACCGCCGCAGCCCCCATTCCTCGGGCCCGGAATAGGTGACCGTGCCATCGCCCAAGACAAAATCCGCCGCCGCCGCGGTGCCGAAAAACGCCGCCACCTCGGCATCGGCCGCCGCCGTCCCGTCCGGGCTGGCCGGCTGGCCCGGCGCGGCGGACAGGGTGATGCGCCCGCGCCAGGGCAGATGCGGCTGGCTGGTTGCGCCGGTCCACGGATCGGGCAGCGTGTTGCCGTGCTGCTGGTCCATCAGGATGAAGGGATAGAACATCACCGCCTGGCCCGCGGCGTTCAGGTGGCGGATCGCCTCGACCACCGCCGCATCCGCCGGGGTGCCGCCATAGATCACCCGCCCGTCCTGTTGCGCGATCACCGGCGCAGCGGCACGGGACTGCCCGGCAACCGTCCAGGGCATCGAGCCATCAAAGGCGGCCTCCTCGACCTTGGGCCGCAGGTCGCAATGGCCGCAACGCAGATCCCCGCCGAACCAGGACACCACCAGCGATACCGCGTTGCAGGACGGCAGTTCGTCCTGCAACGCGCTGATCGAGGTGACAAAATCGGTCTGCCCCGACGGCGCGTTCAGGTTGGCGGCCCAGGCCTGGCCCGGACCACCGCTGTAATAGACCGGCGAGGTCGCCAGCGCATATTCGCCGGTGCCGGGGATCAGCGCGACACCCTTCACCAGCTGCGCCAGGTCTTCGTCGTAAGTGGCTGATGTGGCTGGTTCCTGCCGCACCACCTCGAAAGAGAACTGCGGCACCCGGTTGCCGAACCGCGCCAGCGCCAGATCCTCCATCACCACGTAGGCGGTGCCGCGATAGGCCGGCACCATGCCGGGGCCTTCGATCGCCTCGATCACCGGATCGGGCAACTGATCGGCGCCGCCCTTGTAGACCTGCATGTTCAGATCACCCGGTGCCACCTCTTCCCCGTCGGCCCAGACCCGGCCGACGGCAGCGATCTCGCCTTCGCAGAGCGCGATGGCCAGCGACACCGAATAGCTGTAACGCGTGGTCGGTGGCTGCGGCGTGCCCTTGCCGCCGCCCGTGGTGGTGGCGGTCTCCTGAAAGCGCGAGGCCCAGATCACCTGCCCGCCCACCCGCATCCGGCCATAGACCTGCGCAATCGGCGCACCGTCGCCCGCCCCGGTCAGCCGGAAGCGTTCGACGCGGCCGGTTTCCACCGGGTCCGAGCCGGCGCCCAGCAGCCGTTCGTCGATGGCCCGGCCCAGCGTCGCGCCCACCGCGCGGCCGATCACCGCCGACGACAGGCCGGCAACCGAACCGCCCACAGCGCCGCCAATCGCGGCCCCGGCAGCAGAAAGCAAGATCGTCGCCATCGGGGTACCTCCTCAGGGAAATTCGAACGCGGCCACGATGCGCCGCCGCCACGGTGCGCTGAGCGGGCTTTCCACCACGCCATGGTCGCCATAGGCGTGGACAAAACCGCCGCCGGTGGCGATGCCCAGATGCTTGGCCACCGCCCTGGCGCGCATCCGGAACAGCAGGACATCGCCCGCCCGCGCCATAGGCACCGGACGTTCGGCCAGATGCCGGGCGGCGGCGGCCCACAGCGCCTCGTTCCGCTGCGGCTCGGACCAGTCGCGGGAATAGGCGGGCGGCACTTCCGGCTCGGCCCCGTACAGCGCGCGCCAGACGCCGCGGATCAGGCCCAGGCAATCGGTTCCCGCGCCCCGGACCGAGGCCTGGTGCCGATAGGGCGTGCCGATCCAGCCGCGTGCGATATCGACGATATGATCGGCCCGCGCGCTCACCGTCTGCTGCCTCCGGTATTGATGCCGCCCTGCCGGGGCACGGCCACCATCCAGTCTTCGCCCGGAATGTCAGGGAATCCCTGAAAGTTGATGAAATTGTTGAATTTCAGCCGACAGGTTTCCATTCGCCTGTCACATCCCGCCTGCAGCCTCACCATGTCCCCCCCGGTGACGGAACCGCGCAGCGGCTCCCACAGGTCGATGCAACGCCCGTCCCCGGCGCGGTCGTGTTTGATCATGCCCCACAGCCCCGCCGCCGCGCCGGTCAGCACCGTCAGCCGCCCGCGGGCAAACCAGCCGGGGGCAAAGCCGGGCAGATCCTGCCAGCGGAAGGCCTGCGCGCCCTCGACCTCGGCCACCGCCAATTCCAGCGCATAACCCGGCGCGGAAAGGTCGAACCGGCAGGCGGCATCGCCCAGAACCGCCGTACACGGTTTCTGGTACACCCGGCCCAAGGGCCGGTTCAGCGCCTCGGTCAGCCCGCGCAGCTCGGCCCGGAAGGCACCACCGCTGCGGGTGATCTCGCCCAGCGTGCCGCGAAATTGCAGCCAGCGCAGCGCCGGGTCGGCCCAGTTGACCAGCCAGGCGCGTATCTCGGCGCCGTCGAAACGGCCGGCCTCGATCTCCTCGTCGCGGATCGCCGCCGCGCTCAGCGCGCCCAGCGCCTCGGTGTTGTCCACCGACAGGCCGGTGCTCTGCTGTACCGCCAGCGCCGTCAGCCCGGTATCGGCGCGAAAGGTGATGCCGTCGAAGGTCAGGTCGCAATCATGATCGGTAAAGCCGTATTGCACCCCATCGGCACGCGTCACCGCCCAGCAGCGGGCCAATGTGGTCGGCCCGCCGCGCAGATGCGCAAGAAAATCCTCGGACGGACCCGCCATCACACCCGCACCTCGACCACCGGCACATTCGGCGCATCGCCGGCCTGGAAGCTGGCCACGCTGGTTTGGATGCGGTCGGTGTCGAACCGCACCGGCACGTCGAATTCGAACCCTGCCAGCACTTCGGCCCCGACGGGCGGCGGCTGGGTGAAGGTGACGATGCCGGTGGTCACATCGACGGCGTAATCCACGCCCTCCTGCAGCTCGTCCTGCTCGACGCCGAGGCGCACGGTGCCCGCAACCGGCTTGGCAATCGGGCGGGCATAGGAAAACGCGCCCGAGCGATATTGCTTGACCAGCGGAAACACGATTGCCGCGCCATCCGCCGTGGCGATCACCTGGTCGCGAAAGTCCGGCTCGGCCGCCGCCGGGCAGGTCTTGTAATCGGACCAGTCCTTCCAGCGAAAGCCATAAAGCTGCCCGCGCCGCGCTTCGAAAAACGAAATCAGCGTCTGGATATCGTCCAGCGACCGCATCCCCAGCCCGGCGTCATAGCGGCGGCGCGCATGGGCCCAGGGCGTGTTGCGTTCCTCGAACCCATTGGCCAGCGTCACCACATCGGTGCGCCGCTCGGGCCCGCCGATCGAGCCAAAGCTCAGGCTGGCGGGAAATCTCACCTCGTGAAAACTCATACGCCTCTCCGGTCAGCGGTTGCGGTGGCCGCGCGCCAGGGCGCGGCCCATCTGCGCGGCGATCTGGCCCTGGCTGCGGCGAAAGCCCTGCACATCGGGGGTGGTGATGTTCATCACCACATTCACCGCGCCGCCGCCGCCGCCGCGCACCCCCAGCCGCCCGTCCGGG
>NZ_PGTB01000434.1 GCF_002786325.1 Pseudooceanicola lipolyticus
CGGCCCGCCGCCCAGCGTCAGCGCCACCGCAAAACTGGTGAGGCAGATGGCAAAGACGATGGCCAGCGCGCCGGGCAGCACGCCGGCCAGCATCGGCCGTTCCAGCAGCCGCCAGATCGCCCCCGGCCCGGCGCCCAGCTGGGCCGCCAGGCGGAAACGTTCGGCGGGAATGTCATGCCAGCCCTGCAGGATCAGCCGGGTTGCCAGCGGCAAATTGAAGAAGACATGCGCCAGCACCACGCCATGCAGGCCGTAGATGCGCACCGGGCCGAGGCCGAAAAGGCCCAGCGCCTCGCTCAGCCAACCGGACCGCCCGAACACCGCCAGCAGGCCCAGCACCGCCACGATCACCGGCAGGATGAAGGGTGCCCCCAGCAATGTGATCAGCAGGTGGCGGCCGAAGAACTGCCGCCGCGCCAGCGCGCGGGCCACCGGCACCGCCAGCGCGACGCTGAACAGGGCCGACAACGCCGCCTGGACCAGGGTGAACCGGATCGCCGCGCCATCGGCGGGGCCCAGACCGGTGCCGGTTTCGGC
>NZ_PGTB01000066.1 GCF_002786325.1 Pseudooceanicola lipolyticus
GCCGGCGCTGACCCCGGCGGATATCGCCGGGCTGCGGCGCGACCTTTTGGCGGGCTATGCGCCCTATGCCCGCGCCGGCCGGGTGATCCTCGACAAGATGCCGCAGAATTTCCGCTGGATCGGCTTGCTGCTGACGGCGCTGCCCGAGGCGCGGCTGCTGCACCTGTCGCGCGCCCCGCTGCCGCTGGCCTGGTCGCTCTATCGCCACCTGTTCACCGGGCGCGGCAACGGCTTTGCCTACGATTTTGCCGATATCGCCACCTATATGCTGCTCCATCGCGACCTGATGGCGTTCTGGCACCGCCGCTTTCCCGGTCGCATCGCCGAAATCGCCTATGCCGACCTGGTCAGCGACCCCGTCGCCACCTCGCGGCGGCTGGTGGCGGCCAGCGGGCTAAGCTGGTCGCCGGCCTGCCTGGCCCCGGAACAGGCCCCCGGCCCGGTGCTGACCGCCAGTGCCATGCAGATCCGCCAGCCGATCTATTCGGGCAGCGACGCCGCCTGGCGCCGCTATGCCCGCCAGCTGGCACCGCTGCGTGCGGCGCTGCAACTGGCCGGCGTCACCGCCGCAGACGGCATGTGACAGGTGAAGGTCACGGCAACTGCGACAGCGGCGCCGCGCCGCCCCGGAATCACAGCCGCGAAGGGAAAGACAGGAATGTCTGTGCTTTCCATCGGTCACCACACAACATATAGTGCGCCAAACAATCCGAACCGTGTTCAGCAGCGGCACAGAGGGGTCAGGCATGGCGCATATCATCGTCGTCGGGAACGAAAAGGGCGGGGCCGGGAAATCGACGGTTTCCATGCATGTCGCCACCGCGCTGGCCCGGCTTGGCCATCGGGTGAACACGCTGGATCTGGACCTGCGGCAGCGCTCGCTGGGCCGCCATGCCGAGAATCGCCGCATCTTCCTGGAAAAATCCGGGCTCACGCTGCCCTCGGCACGCTGCCACGACCTGCCCGAGATCGACGCCGCCACGCTGCGCCCGGGCGAGAACATCTATGACCACCGCCTGTCCACCGCGATCTCGCTGCTGGAGAAAGACAGCGATTTCATCCTGATCGACTGTCCCGGCTCGCATACCCGGCTCAGCCAGGTGGCCCATTCGCTGGCCGACACGCTGATCACGCCGCTGAATGACAGCTTTATCGATTTCGACCTGCTGGCCCATATCGACGATGCCGGGGAAAAGATCCTGGCCCCCTCGGTCTATGCCGAGATGGTGTGGAACGCCCGCCAGCTGCGCGCCCAGGCCGGGCTGAAACCGATCGACTGGGTGGTGATGCGCAACCGGGTCGGCACCCAGCGCATGGTCAACAAGGAAAAGATGGAGCGCGCGGTCAAGATGCTGGCCCAGCGCGTCGGATTCCGAATCGCACCGGGTTTTTCCGAGCGGGTGATCTTCCGCGAGCTGTTCCCCCGCGGCCTGACGCTGCTGGATCTGAAGGATATCGGCGTCAAGCAGTTGAACATCTCGAATGTCGCCGCGCGCCAGGAACTGCGCGACATGATGAAGGCGCTGCGGCTGCCCGGCGTCGACGTCAAATTCTGAACCGGCTCAGTCCGGCGCGGTATACAGCGTATAGAGCATCTGCGGCGCCGACACGCCGCGCAGCATATAGCGGCCCAGCGGCACCAGGTCATGCGGGGTGCCGGCGGCGGCGGCCTGCACCGCCTCGGACATCACCACGGTCTGGCCCAGCGCCTTGTGCATCTGCGACAGCCGCGCCGCCAGGTTCACCGCCGGACCGATCACGGTGAAATCCAGCCGGTTCTCGGCGCCGATATTGCCGTAAAGAATTTCCCCCGCATGCAGCGCCAGGGTGTAATCGGTCACCGGCAGCCCCTCGGCCCGGCGCCGCCGGTTGGCCGCCGCCATCTGCCGGCCCAGCCCCGCCGCCACCTCCAGCGCGGCGCTGGCCGCCGCGGCGGGGTCGTCCTGGTCGAACATCGCCAGCAGACCGTCGCCGACGAATTTCAGCACGTTGCCGCCGGCCGCCTGCACCGCCGCCACCACGATGCCGAAATAATCGTTCAGCATGGCGATCACCTGGTCACCGGGCACCTGTTCGGACAGGCTGGTGAATCCACTCAGGTCGAAATAGCAGATCACCGCGCTGATCTTGCGCAGCGATCCGCGGCGGAACTCGCCCGACAGCACCCGTGCCCCGGCATCCTGGCCCAGATAGACCCGCAGCAGGTCATCGGCGATGCGCCGGTTCGACGCCGATTTCAATGCCAGCCCCAGTTCCGGCAGCAGCGCCCGGAACACGTCCAGCTCCGCCTCGGAAAAGCCGCCGGGCGCGGAGCTGCACCACGAGATCAGCAGCCCGCGCAGCCGCTCCTGCAGGTCCAGAACGGCAACGTCGGGCGGTTGGTCGAACAGCACGCCGGTGGCGAAATAATCGGTCAGCCCCTGTGCCTTCAGATCGTCCATCAGGGGAAAGCGGCTGGCATATCCCGGCGCGCAAATCCGTTCGCGCAGTTCGGACAGGTTGGTGGACAGAATGTGATAGAGCGGACTGTTCAGCCATTGCTCCGACGGGCTGTCGCTATGGGCATATTCTTCGTAGACCAGACCGGTTTCCGGCGTCCAGCTATAGCCAAAGCCGCCAAATTGCGGGTGATAGGTGCGCTGCGCCACGTGCAGCCGGCCCAGCGAAACGCCCGCCGCCCGCAGCCGCGTGCAATAGCCCTCCAGCAGTGGCGCCTGGCCGATGCTGCCCAGCGCCTCGTTCAGCAGCCACCGCGACAGCGCCTGCGCCTGGCCCTGCAAGTCGCCTGTTTCATCCATCTCCGGACCCTCCGGCCAGCCGTTGCAGCATGGCGCGCAGCTGCGCCGCCTCGTCCGGCGTGAACTGGGCCACCAACCGCGCGTCATATTCCGCCGCCACTGCCCGCAGATCGCGATAGACCGCCTGCCCTGCCGCCGTCAGTTCCAGATATTCATGGCGGCGGTCGGTTTCATCCCGCTCGCGGGTCAGGAATCGCCGCTCGGCCAGCTTCTGCACCGCGCGGCTGATCTTGGTCTTGTGGGTCTTGGCGCGCTGGCCGATCTCTTTCGCGGTCATCCGGCCATAGCGGCCCAGGTGGAACAGCACCCGCCACTCGGTGCGCAACATGCCATAGCGGCCCTTGTAAACCTGCTGGAAGGCCAGGCTCGATGTCTCGGCGGCCTGGTTCAGCAGATAGGGCAGGAAATCCTGCAGATCGAAATCGTCTGTTTTGCTCATGACCCCGTTTTCGTGGTTGTTAGTTACAAAATCAACTATTACCTCTGCGGCTGACGCAACCGGAGGATTGTTCGATGAATCGCCCGACCGCCCCGCACAAGCTGGTTCAGGCCGCCACGCCGACCGGCACCACCGAAGGCTATATGCCCGGATTCGGGAATGATTTCGAAACCGAGGCGCTGCCCGGCGCGCTGCCGCAGGGCATGAATTCGCCGCAGAAATGCAATTACGGCCTGTATGGCGAACAGCTCTCCGGCACCGCCTTCACCGCGCCCAGCCACCAGAACGAACGCACCTGGTGTTATCGCATCCGTCCCTCGGTGAAACATTCCGGCCGCTATGAAAAAATCGCCCTGCCCTACTGGAAATCGGCGCCGCATGTGGTCGACGACGTGGTGTCGCTGGGCCAGTACCGCTGGAACCCGGTGCCGCATTCCGACAAGGGGCTGACCTGGCTGACCGGCATGCGCACCATGACCACGGCGGGTGACGTCAACACCCAGGTCGGCATGGCCAGCCATATCTACCTGGTCACCGAATCGATGGAGGACGCCTATTTCTACTCGGCCGACAGCGAGATGCTGATCGTGCCACAGGAAGGCCGGCTGCGCTTTGCCACCGAATTGGGACTTATCGATCTGGAGCCGAAGGAGATTGCCATCATCCCGCGCGGCCTGGTCTATCGGGTCGAGGTCGTCGAAGGCCCGGCGCGCGGCTTTGTCTGCGAGAATTACGGTCAGAAATTCGAACTGCCCGGCCGCGGCCCGATCGGCGCCAATTGCATGGCCAACCGGCGCGACTTCAAGACGCCGGTCGCCGCCTTCGAGGATCGCGAGACGCCCTCGACCTTGACCATTAAGTGGTGCGGCCAGTTCCACGAAACCCGGATCGGCCACAGCCCGCTGGACGTGGTGGCCTGGCATGGCAACTACGCCCCGGTGAAATACGACCTGCGCAATTACTGCCCGATCGGCGCGATCCTGTTCGACCATCCCGACCCGTCGATCTTCACCGTGCTGACCGCGCCCTCGGGTGTGCCGGGCACCGCCAATATCGATTTCGTGCTGTTCCGCGAACGCTGGATGGTGATGGAGGATACCTTCCGCCCGCCCTGGTATCACAAGAACATCATGTCCGAGCTGATGGGCAATATCTATGGCCAGTACGACGCCAAGCCGCAGGGATTTGTCCCCGGCGGCATGTCGCTCCACAACATGATGCTGCCGCACGGCCCCGACCGCGAGGCGTTCGAAAAGGCCTCGAACGCCAATCTCGGCCCCGACAAGCTGGACAATACCATGTCCTTCATGTTCGAGACCCGCTTCCCGCAGCACCTGACCGAATTTGCCGCCAAGGAGGCCCCGCTGCAGGACGATTACATCGACTGCTGGGACAGCCTGGAAAAAAAATTCGACGGCACCCCGGGCAAGAAGTAAGGCGCCCGGCGCGGTCGCGGGCTTGCCCCGCGCCGCCGCCCGCCGCAGACTGGCGCCGGCCGCCGCCGGCCCCCAGGGAGGATGGACAACCGTGAAACTTTACTCCTTCTGGCGCTCCACCACCTCGGTGCGGGTGCGCATCGTGATGCATCTCAAGGGGCTGACCTATGACCTCGAAACCGTCAGCCTGCCCAAGGGCGAACAGTTCTCCGACGCCTACGCGGCGGTGAATCCGGGCAAGGGCGTGCCGGCGCTGGTGCTGGATGACGGCACCATCCTGACCCAGTCGATGGCGATTATCGAGTATCTCGAAACCACCTATCCCGAGCCGGCGCTGCTGCCGGCCGACCCGGTCGGCCGCGCCCAGGTGCAGGCGGCGGCGCAGACCATCGCGCTGGACATCCACCCGGTGAACAATCTCAAGGTGGTGACCTACCTGAAATCGCAGCTGGGCCACAGCCAGGAAGACACCGTCACCTGGATGAACCACTGGATGCAGGAAGGTTTCACCGCCTTCCAGGCGCTGATCCGCGATGACACGCCATTCTGTTTCGGTCAGACCATCGGCCTGGCCGATATCTGCCTGGTCGGCCAGATGGTGAACGCCCGCCGCTGGGGGCTGGACATGTCCGCCTTCGACCGGCTGGCGCAGATCGACGCCCGCTGCCGCGACATTGACGCGGTGAAACGGGGCCTCCCCGAGGCCCAGCCCGACGCACAGCCCGCATAAGACAAAGGACCGAATATGCCGCTCAAGACCAGCTGGATCCGCACCGCCAACAGCGCCGACTGCCCGTTCCCGCTTAACAACCTGCCCTACGGGGTGTTCTCCATCGGCGAGGAAGAGCCGCGCTGCGGCGTCGCCATCGGCGATCAGATCCTCGACATGGCCGCGGCCGAGGAATCGGGCCTCATCGCCCTGGGCGATGTGCCGCTCTTCGATGTGCCCTATTGGAACGATCTGATGGCCGAGGGCCCCGCCGTCTGGGCGGCGCTGCGCGACAGGCTGACCGCGCTGCTGGCCGAGGGCGCGGCCGAGCGCGACAGCGTCGAACCGCTGCTGGTGCCGATGGCCGAGGCGACGCTGCACATGCCCTTCGTGGTGTCGGAATACACCGATTTCTATGCCGGGCGGAACCACGCCTTCAATGTCGGCACCATGTTCCGCGGCCCCGAAAACGCGCTGCCGCCGAACTGGCTGCACATCCCCATCGGCTATAACGGCCGCGCCTCCTCGGTCTATGTCTCCGGCACCGAGGTGCGCCGCCCCTGGGGGCAGCTGAAATCGCCCGACCATGACAAACCCGCCTTCCTGCCCTGCCGCCGCTTCGATTTCGAACTGGAAATCGGCGCCATCGTCGGCGTCGACAGCGACGGCCCGATCACCGTGCAGGAGGCCGATGACAACATCTTCGGCTATGTGCTGCTGAACGACTGGTCGGCGCGCGACATTCAGGCCTGGGAATACCAGCCGCTGGGCCCGTTCCAGGCCAAGGCCACCGCGACCACCCTCAGCCCCTGGATCGTCACCAAGGCGGCGCTCGAGCCGTTCCGGGTGGACACGCCGCCGCGCGAATTCGAACTGCTGGATCACCTCAAGGATTGCGGCCCGATGCTCTATGACATCGACCTGGCGGTGACGCTGGCGCCGCAGGGCCAGCCGGCCACCACCATCTCGCGCACCAACTACCGCGAGATGTATTATTCCTCGGCCCAGCAGCTGGCCCATCACACCACCGCCGGCGGCCCGATGAATGTCGGCGACCTGCTCGGTTCGGGCACCATCTCGGGCGCCACCAAACCCGAGCGCGGCTCGCTGCTGGAACTCAGCTGGGGCGGCAAGGAGCCGCTGACGCTGGACAGCGGCGAAACCCGCACTTTCCTGGAAGACGGCGACACGCTGGCCCTGACCGGCGCCGCCAAAGGCGACGGCTATACCATCGGCTTCGGCAGCTGCAGCGGCACCGTGCTGCCGGCGCTGGAAGACCCCTACGCGCGCTAGGCGCGGCGGGGAAGGCCGGGCCCCGTCCCGGCCTTCTTCTCTTGAAAAATACTCCCGCCGGAGGTGCCCGACCGCGCCACCGGCAAGACCGGCAGAGAAAGGCGCAGACATGGCCAAGGCATTTGCATCGCAGGGCGACCTGGGCGAGAAAGAAATCAGCTTCACCGAGGTGGGCGACGGGCTCTGGGCCTTCACCGCCGAGGGCGACCCGAATTCGGGCGTGATCATCGGCGATGACAGCGTGATGATCGTCGAGGCGCAGGCGACCCCCCGGCTGGCACAGAAGGTGATCGAAAAGGTGCGCGAGGTCACCGACAAGCCGATCACCCATGTCACCCTCACCCATTACCACGCGGTGCGGGTGCTGGGCGCCTCGGCCTTCGGCGCCAGCCAGGTGATCATGGGTGAAAAGGCCCGCGCCATGGTGGCAGAACGCGGGCAAGAGGATTGGGACAGCGAATTCCAGCGGTTTCCGCGCCTGTTCGAAGGCCATGAAAGCATTCCCGGCCTGACCTGGCCCACCACCACCTTCAACGATCGGATGACCGTCTATCTCGGCAACCGCCGGGTCGACCTGATGCATCTGGGCCGCGCCCATACCGCCGGCGATATCGTGGTCTACGTGCCCGATGCCAATACCATGTTCACCGGCGACATCGTCGAATACCACTCAGCCTGCTATTGCGGCGACGGGCATTTCCACGACTGGCCCGGCACCCTGGGCCGGATCCGCAACTTCAACCTCGACGCCATCGCACCGGGGCGCGGCGAGGCGCTGGTGGGCGCCGACATGGTCAACGCGGCGCTGGATCTGACCGAGGATTTCGTGCGCTCCACCTATCGCCCGGCGGCCCGCGTCGCCCTGAAGGGCGGCAGCCTGAAAGACGCCTGGGACGCGGTGCGCGCCGAATGCGACCCCAAATTCGCCGATTACGCGATTTACGAACATTGCCTGCCCTTCAACGTCGCCCGCGCCTATGACGAGGCGCTGGATATCGACACGCCGCGCATCTGGACCGCCGAGCGTGACCTGAAGATGTGGGAGGCGCTGCAGGGCTAGGCCCCTGCCAAGCGGGAGGAGGAAACCGGCATGGCCTATGAGTATCAACCCTTTGACTACAGCCCGCCGCCGGCGCTGAGCGGCCCCGAGCCGCGCCACAAGGTGGCGATCATCGGCGCCGGGCCGGTCGGGCTGGCGCTGGCCATCGACCTGGCCCAGCGCGGCATCGCCTCGGTGCTGCTGGACGACAATAACGTTGTCTCGGTCGGCAGCCGGGCGATCTGCTGGTCCAAGCGCACGCTGGAGATCTTCGACCGGCTGGGCGTGGGCGACCGCATGCTGGCCAAGGGCGTGACCTGGCAGATTGGCCGCCAGTTCCACGGCGCCGACGAGGTCTACAGCTTCGACCTGCTGCCCGAGGACGGCCACAAATACCCCGCCTTCATCAACCTGCAGCAATATTACGTCGAGGATTACCTGGTCGCCCGCGCCCGCGACTTCCCCGAGCTGATCGACCTGCGCTTTAACAACAAGGTGACCGGGCATCAGGACAAGGGCGACCATGTGCACCTGACGGTCGAGACCCCGGACGGGACCTATCAGGTCGAGGCGCAGTACCTGGTCGCCTGCGACGGCGCCGGCTCGCCCACCCGTGGCCGGATGGGTCTGGAATTCACCGGCCAGACCTTTCAGGAACAGTTCCTGATCGCCGATATCGAGATGCAGGACAGCCCCTTCGACCAGGGCGTGCCCGAGCGCTGGTTCTGGTTCGACCCGCCCTTCCATCCCGGCAAGTCGGCGCTGCTGCATATGCAGCCCGACCATATCTATCGCATCGACCTGCAGCTGGATGCCGATGCCGATGGCAAGGCCGAGGCGGCCGAAGACCGGGTGATCCCGCGGATCCGCGACATTGTCGGCGACACCCCGTTCCGGCTGGACTGGGTCAGCGTCTACAAGTTCCGCTGCATCCGGCTGGAGCGGTTCCTGCATGGCCGGGTGATCTTTGCCGGCGACAGCGCCCATGTGGTCAGCCCCTTCGGCGCGCGCGGCGGCAATGGCGGCATCCAGGACGTGGACAACCTGGGCTGGAAACTGGCGGCGGTGCTGGCCGGGTCGGCCGCGCCCGACCTGCTGAACAGCTATGACGCCGAACGCGGCTTCGCCGCCGACGAGAATATCCTCAACTCGGCCCGTTCGACCAATTTCATGACCCCAAAGACCCCGGTCGAGGCGCTGTTCCGTGCCGAGGCGCTGCGCCTGGCCCATGATCAGGCCTTTGCGCAGAAGCTGCTGAATTCGGGCCGCCTGTCGCAGCCCTGTTCGCTGGAAGGCTTCGCGCTGCAAACCCCCGGCCCGGCACCGGTGCCGCCGGGCACCGCGATGCCCGACGCGCCGCTGAGCGGGCCGGACGGCGACAGCTGGCTGATTTCCGAGGTGCAGGGCGACTTCACCCTGGTCGGCTTCGGCGACGTGGTGCTGCCCGACCTGCCGGGCCTGCGCCGCATCGGCATCAACCAGCGCGCCGATTATCCCTGTTTCACCGCCGCCCATGGCCACGCCCTCCGCCGCTATGGCAGCGACCGCGCCTACCTGTTCCGCCCCGACGGCCATGTCTGTGCCAGCTTCACCCAGCCGGTGGCCTCCGAGGTGCTGGCGGCCCGCGACCGCGCCCTGGGCGCCGCGCCAGAGGAGATGGTGGCATGACCTGCGAAATCGACCGGCTGAGCCCGCATCAAGACGCGTTTTACGCCGCGCTGATGCAGGCCCATGACGGGCTTGACCCGGACGAAAGCCACGCCCTGAACGCGCGGCTGGTGCTGCTGATGGCCAATCGCATCGGCGACGTGGCGGCGTTGAAAGAGCTGCTGGAGACCGCGCGCGGCTATAGTCCGGGCTGAAATTCCGGACGTCCCGCGGCGCACGGCGCCTGTGAAGCAGGTGACATCCGCGGCCCCGGTTGCCATGATCGCGGCAAAACGGGGCGACGCGGGGACCAGATGACCACACATGGATATGACAGCGGGCGGCTGAACCTGCCCTTCGTCGGCATCTGCACCTTCGGCAAATATCCCTACCAGCCGGACTGGGACGCTATCGCCGCCGATGTGGCGGTGATGGGCGCGCCCTTCGATGGCGGCACGCAGTGGCGGGCCGGGGCACGCATGGGGCCGCGGGCGATCCGCGAGGCCTCGACCCTGTTCGCCTTCGGCCATGCCGGCGCCTATGATTTCGAGGATGACATCACCTATCTCGACCCGGCGCAGGTGTCGGTCGTCGATATCGGTGATGCCGACATCATCCATACCGACACGGCGCAAAGCCATGCCAATATCGAACTGGGGGTGCGGCGGATGCTGGCCGCCGGTGCGCTGCCGGTGGTGCTGGGCGGCGATCATTCGGTGAACATCCCCTGCATCCGCGCCTTTGACGACCAGGCGCCGATTCACCTGGTGCAGATCGACGCGCATCTGGATTTCGTCGACGAACGTCACGGCGTGCGCTGTGGCCATGGCAACCCGATGCGGCGCGCGGCCGAGCAGCCGCATGTCACCGGGCTGACCCAGATTGGCATCCGCAACGTCTCGTCCACCGCGCGCGAAGGCTATGTCACCGCGCGCGAGATGGGCTCGGATATCCAATCGGTGCGGCAGGTGCGGGCGATGGGCACCGCGGCGCTGCTCGAGCGGATCCCGGCCGGGATGCGCTATTACCTGACGGTGGATATCGACGCCTTCGACCCCTCGATCGCGCCCGGCACCGGCACGCCCAGCCATGGCGGGTTCCTCTATTACGAGGTGCTGGAACTGATCGACGGGCTGGCCCGGCGCGGCGAAATCGTTGGCCTCGACCTGGTCGAGGTGGCGCCGGATTACGACCCGTCGGGCAGCACCCAGATCCTGGCGGCGCAGCTGCTGCTGAACACCATCGGCCGGGTGATGCATCACCGCCCTACCTGAGCGCACAGCGGCTGTGACCGCAGGCCGGTTTACGCCCGGTCGCAGGCACCTAAGGTTGAGGACAGGAAAGGAAGACCATGGACAGCACGATCACCGGGTTTCACGCCCATCTCTATTACGACGCCGACAGCCTCGGCACCGCGCGCGCGGTGCGGGATGCGGCGGGTGAGGCGCTGCCGGTGGAGGTTGGCCGCCTGCATGAAAAGCCGGTCGGCCCGCACCCGATGTGGAGCTGCCAGCTGGCCTTCGGCCGCGACGATTTTGCCGAAGTGGTGACCTGGCTGGCGCTGCACCGGCGCGGGCTGACGGTGTTCGTGCATCCGGAAACCGGCCAAGCGTTGCAGGACCATCGCGACCACGCGCTGTGGATGGGTTCGATGCCGGCGCTGAAACTGGAGATGTTCAACTAGGCCGTGCCACGGCAAGGAGGAGGACCATGCGGAAACTGCAAACCCAGGGCGTGCATCACATCACGCTGACCGGCGCCGACCGGCAGACCTCGATCGATTTCTGGGAGGGTGTGCTGGGCATGCCCTTTATCTTCGACCAGCCCAACCTGGACGACCCCGACGAGGGCCACCTGTATTTCGATCCCGGCGACGGGCGGCTGATCACCGTCTTCACCAACGAATCGCGTACCCCCGACCGGCGCCGCACCCCGACCGAGCCGGGCTGCGTGCATCACCTGGCCTTCAATGTCAGCAAGGCGACGTTCAGCCAGGCGGTCAAACGCCTGGACGAGCGCGGCATCAACCATTCCGGGCCCAAGGACCGGGGCTTCATGGATTCGATCTATTTCACCGATCCGATGGGCCTGCTGATCGAACTGGCCTGCTATCGCTTTGAACCGCCCGAGGGTTGCCGCCATGCCGACGTGATGATCGAGGCGCACCGGCTGCGGGTAGCACGCGGCGATTACAACATCGCCGAAGAGCACCTGGCCGACGCCATCGAGGCGCTGGTGGCGCGGCGGCAGGACTCGCTGTCGGATCAGCGCGACCCGCGCGACCCCTATTGACCCATCCGCCGCGCGGTCCCGGCGCGGCGGCCGGGACGGTCGCGGTCCGGCGACTAGCGGTACAGGCCGGGTGATCGGGCGCGTTGGTTCTCGCGCTCGATGGCGGCGCGCCGCAGCGTATGTTCGAAATTTTCATCCGCCTTGGCGACACGCTGGCTTTCGCTTGCCTTGGACGGTCCGGGCTGTTTCCGGTCGGGCGCTGGCTTGGCCGCCCTGGTCTTCTTGTCTGGCGTCATGTCGGTCACTCGCAGCCTGAAACGCAACTCCTGTCACAGAGTCGAGCAGGGCCGAGTGTAACGCAAACGCGCGGTTCAGGCTATATTCTCGGCGCCGTCTACGAGGCGACCCGCCGGGCGCGGGCGTCATCCATCAGCCGGCGCATTTCCTGCACCGCCGGGGTCAGACCGCGGAAAATCGCCTCGCCGATCAGGAAATGGCCGATGTTCAGCTCGCGCAGCTCGGGGAAGGCCGCCACCGGCTGTACCGTGTCATAGGTCAGCCCGTGGCCGGCATGGACCTCCAGCCCCAGCGCATGGCCAAAGGCCGCCATCTCGCGCAGCGCCTCGAGCTCGCGGTCGCGCTCGGCCAGGCGGCCCTCGGCCTGGGCGTCGCAATAGGCGCCGGTATGCAGCTCGATCACCTGGGCGCCGATCCGGTGCGCGGCCTCGATCTGGCGGCGGTCGGCGGCGATAAAGATCGACACCCGGCAGCCGGCGTCGCGCAGGGGGGCGATGAAATGCGCCAGGCGGTTTTCCTCGCGCGCCACTTCCAGCCCGCCCTCGGTGGTGCGCTCCTCACGCTTTTCCGGCACGATGCAGACCGCGTGCGGCTTGTGGCGCAGGGCGATGGCCTGCATCTCGGGCGTCGCCGCCATCTCGAAATTCAGCGGCACGTTCAGCACCTGCATCAGCCCGTCGATATCGGCATCCGAGATGTGCCGCCGGTCCTCGCGCAGATGCGCGGTGATGCCGTCGGCACCGGCCTCTTCGGCCAGCTGCGCGGCGCGCAGCGGATCGGGATAGGCGCCGCCGCGGGCGTTGCGCACGGTGGCGACGTGGTCGATATTCACGCCCAGGCGCAGACGGGGCAGATCGGTCATGGCGAATCTCCTGATCGGGATTTGATCAAATCCTAGAACAAAGCGCCGGGCGGCAACACCCCGGCACCGGTGCCGCTCAGTCGGCCTTGCGGTGGATATCGCCGGTGGCGCCGGCCTTTTCCTTGATCGCCTCGAACTTGGCCTTGATCGCGCCCTTGCGGCGCTTCTTATAGGCGCGGATCACCGGCACGCTGAGGTAATAGGCGATGGTGCCGGCAAGGATGCCGGGCAGGATGCCACCGATCATGTAGGGAAAGAAAATCTCGTCGTAAAACACCGCCAACCGGTGCCAATCGGCGGTCTGGTCGTTGAACAGCGCGAAGAAATTGTCCTTCAGGTCGCGCCCGGCATCGACGAACTTGCCGCCGAAGGACCGCTGCGTGCCGGCGTCCAATTCATCGCCCAGCAGCAGGTGGCCGGTTTGCAACGAGATGATGCCGATCGGCACATAGGTCAGCGGATTGCCGAAAAACGTCGCCATCAGCGCGGCAAAGATATTGCCCCGCATCGCCAGCGCCAGCAGCGCGGCGATCACGAAATGAATGCCGTAAAACGGCGTGAAGGTGGTGAACACGCCGGCCCAGATGCCGCGCGCGATGCGTTCCGGCGTGTCTGGCAGCCGCCGCACCCGATGTTGCACATACAGAAAGGCGCGGGCCCAGCCGCCCCGGGGATAAACCAAATCCGCGATCACGCGCCAGGTCGAGCGTCGGTCACGGCGTCTGAATACCAATGGGACGTCCTTCTTGATCCCGGTTAAAACTCAGCTGGCCCGGGCGTGTACCCTGACCTTGCGGCGGAAACGCTCGACAGCGGCGACATCGCTATCTGCCTCCAGTGTCAGCATTAAGGAGTGAAGTTGTTCCGCATCCCGCAATTCCACGTCAATCATAAGGCGGTAGAAGTCGGGTTTGCGGTCAACAAACTCCAAATTGGAGATATTGGCCTTCTTCTCGCCAATCAATGTGCAAATACGTCCCAGCACGCCGGCATCGTTGCCGATGGTCAGATCGATGGTGGCGCCATAGACCGCCGGATGGGTGCCGCCATGCCAATGCAGGTCGACCCAGCGTTCCGGCTGGTCCTCGTAGTCGCTCAGCCGCTCGCAATCGATCGCATGCACCACCACGCCCTTGCCGCGGAAGGTGATGCCGACGATCCGCTCACCCGGCAGCGGCTGGCAGCAGGCGGCACGTTCAAAGGACTGGCCCGGCGACAGCCCGATCACCGCGCGGCGCGGCGAAATCTGGTCGCCCTCGTCGCGGGCGAGATCGGGATAGACCGCCTGCACTACGTCATGCGCGGTCAGCTCGGCGCTGCCCAGCCGCGCCAGCAGCTCGTCGCCGCCGCTGATGCGCAGATGTTTCGAGGCGGTGTCCAGCACCTTGTCGGTGGCCTTGCGCCCGACATGTTCGAAGGCCGAGCGTGCCAGTTCGCGGCCCAGCCGGATAAAGCGTTCGCGGTCGGCCTCGCGCAGGGCGCGGCGGATCGCGGTGCGCGCCTTGCCGGTGGTGGCGATCTCCAGCCAGCTGACCTGCGGGCTCTGCCCCTCGGCGGTGATGATCTCGACCGATTGACCGTTCTTGATCCGCGTCCAGAGCGGCACCCGGATGCCATCGATCTTGGCGCCGACACAGGCATGGCCGATGCGGGTATGGATGGCATAGGCATAGTCGATCGGCGTCGCCCCGCGCGGCAGCTTGATCACGTCGCCCTTGGGGGTAAAGCAGAACACCTGGTCGGAATACATCTCCAGCTTGACCGCTTCGAGGAAATCCTCATGATCCTCCTCGGCGTCGAACTGTTCGGTCAGCGAGGCGATCCATTTCGCCGGGTCGACGGCAAACGGGTTCTCGGCCCGCACGCCGTCGCGGTAGGACCAATGCGCCGCCACCCCGGTTTCGGCGACGTCATGCATCTGGCGGGTGCGGATCTGCACCTCGACCCGCTTGCCGTCGCGCCCCGACACAGTGGTGTGGATCGACCGATAGCCGTTGGTCTTGGGCTGGCTGATGTAATCCTTGAACCGCCCCGGCACCGCGCGCCAGCGCTGGTGGATGGCGCCCAGCGCGCGGTAACAATCCTCTTCCGACCCGGTGATGATGCGAAAGCCGTAGATGTCGGACAGGCGCGAGAAGCCCTGTTCCTTTTCCTGCATCTTGCGCCAGATCGAATAGGGTTTCTTGGCCCGCCCGAACACCTCGGCCTCGATCCCGGCCTTTTCCAGCTCGCGCCGCATGTCGCGGGTGATCCGCGGGATCACATCGCCCGATTCCCGCTGCAGGGTGATAAAACGGCGGATAATCGACTGGCGGCCTTCCGGGTTCAGCACCCGGAAGGACAGGTCTTCCAGTTCCTCGCGCATCCACTGCATGCCCATGCGCCCGGCCAGCGGCGCATAGATATCCATCGTCTCGCGCGCCTTCTGCACCTGCTTGTCCGGGCGCATCGACTTGATGGTGCGCATGTTGTGCAGCCGGTCGGCCAGCTTGACCAGGATCACCCGCAGGTCCTTGGACATCGCCATGAACAGCTTGCGGAAATTCTCGGCCTGCTGGGTCTCGACGCTGGACAGCTGCAGATTGGTCAGCTTGGTGACGCCATCAACCAGCCCGGCCACCTCGGAGCCGAATTTCTCGGCCACATCGGCGTAGGAGGCCTTGGTGTCCTCGATGGTGTCATGCAGCAGCGCGGTGATGATGGTGGCATCGTCCAGCCGCTGTTCGGTCAGGATCGCGGCCACCGCGACGGGGTGGATGAAATAGGGTTCACCCGAGTGGCGATACTGCCCCTCGTGCATCGCCGCGCCATACTCGAAGGCCTGGGTGATGCGCTTTACATTCGTCTTCGGATTGTAGTTGCGGACAAGTTCAATCAGATCGTCAGCAGAAATCATCCCGTCCGCACCCTACGCATCCGGCACTCAGCCCTGGCCCTGGGCCTCCATCAGTGCCCGCAGCAGTTTTTCCTCGGACATGTCGTCTTCGACCGGCTTGTCCGATTCCGCCCCCATCAACAGCGCCATCGAATCTTCTTCGGGCTCGTCGACCTCGATCTGGCTCTGGTTGCTTTCGATCAGCCGCTCGCGCAGATCGTCGGCGCGCTGGGTCTCGTCGGCAATTTCGCGCAGCGCCACGACCGGGTTCTTGTCGTTGTCGCGGTCCACGGTGATCGCCGCGCCCGAGGACAGCTCGCGCGCCCGGTGGGCAGCAAGCATCACCAGTTCGAACCGGTTCGGAACCTTGTCAACGCAGTCTTCAACCGTCACGCGGGCCATAAAAGCACTCCAATCAGGATCTGTTCCTAAAGAAGGGTGTTATCTAGTGCCGAATCTGGCGCTTGACAAGCCGGATCCGGGGCCTAAAGCGGCCGGATCGCCGCGATATCCGCCTTTGGCAGGGAATCATACAGCTGTTCAACGGTTTGTTGAAGCACCGGATGCTGCCAGTCCGGATAAATATCCCGCAGCGGGCCCAGGACAAAGGCGCGCTCCTGCAGCCGCGGATGTGGCAGGATCAACGCGCCGGGAACCTCGCGTGACCGCCGCTCGGGTGCCAGGTCGATCCAGCGACGTTGCGTCGCCGGATCCGGACAGATCCTCTGACCGCAGGCCAGCAGATCCAGGTCCAGCCCGCGCGCGCCCCAGCGGGCCTGCCGTTCGCGGCCAAATTCCTGCTCCACCTCATGCAACAGCGCCAGCACCGCGGCGGGCGGCAGGGTACTTTCCGCCAAAATCGCCGCGTTTACGTAGTCCGGCCCGGCCCCCGGCGGAAAGCAGGGCGTGGCAAAAAACCGGCTGATCGCACGCGGGCGCAGGCCCTTTTCGGCCAGCCGAAGCACCGCCGAGACAAGGTTTGACGCAACGTTTTGCCCGCCAAAAGGCAGGTTGCCGCCCAGTGCCACAAGAAAAAGTGAGTTGATATCGCTCACATCCGCGCTCTCTTCCTAAATTCTTTACACTTGCAGCCAAAGCATGTTGACTTATTTTGGGTCCACTGTTTCGCCGAATTTATTATTGCTCACGGAACTCTGGCGGAGCGGACTACCGGAAGGACGACTATATGTTTTACAAAGACGAACGGCTCGCGCTGTTCATCGATGGTTCGAATCTTTACGCGGCCGCCAAGGCGCTGGGGTTCGACATCGACTACAAGTTGTTGCGCCAGGAATTCATGCGGCGTGGCAAGATGCTTCGGGCGTTCTATTACACAGCGCTGCTGGAGAACGATGAATATTCGCCGATCCGCCCCCTTGTCGACTGGCTCCACTATAACGGGTTCACCATGGTGACCAAGCCCGCCAAGGAGTATACCGACAACATGGGCCGGCGAAAGGTCAAGGGCAACATGGATATCGAACTGGCCGTCGACGCGATGGAACTCGCGCCGCGGGTCGATCATATCGTGCTGTTCTCGGGCGATGGCGATTTTCGGCCGTTGGTCGAAAGCCTGCAACGCCAGGGCGTTCGCGTCTCGGTGGTTTCCACCATTCGCAGCCAGCCGCCGATGATCTCGGACGAGCTGCGCCGCCAGGCCGATAATTTCATCGAACTCGAAGAGCTGAAAGACGTGATCGGCCGGCCGCCGCGCGACCAGTCCGAGGACGGTGGCAGCAGCCGCAACGTCGCGGCAGCCGGCGCGCGCTAAAGTTCGCGACCGCCAGCGCGCCCAAAGGTCGCATCCTGCGGCGCGCGTCAGCGCGGCGTCACCACGTTTCCTGCCCGGACAGGGGCCCGATTGCGGGCTCCTGCCGGTTTCCTGCGCCCGGACTCTGGATCTTCCCGGCGCGGCGGCTTACCTGTGGCCGCAGGAGTATGCCGATGACCAAACCGCCCCTGACCCTGTACCTGGCCGCGCCGCGCGGGTTCTGCGCCGGTGTCGACCGCGCCATCAAGATTGTCGAAATGGCGCTGCAGAAATGGGGTGCGCCGGTCTATGTGCGCCACGAGATCGTGCACAACCGCTTTGTGGTCGACGGGCTGCGCGCCAAGGGCGCGGTGTTCGTGGAAGAGCTGGACGATTGCCCCGACGACCGGCCGGTGATCTTCTCGGCGCATGGGGTGCCGAAATCGGTGCCCGCGCAGGCGCAGCAGCGCAACATGGTCTATGTCGATGCCACCTGCCCGCTGGTGTCGAAGGTGCATATCGAGGCACAGCGCCATGCCGAGAATGGGCTGCAGATGATCATGATCGGCCATCGCGGCCATCCCGAGACCATCGGCACCATGGGCCAGCTGCCGGCCGGCGACGTGCTGTTGGTGGAAACCGTCGGGGATGTCGCCGGGGTGACCGTGCGCGACCCCGCGCGCATCGCCTATGTCACCCAGACCACCCTGTCGGTCGACGACACCGCAGATATCGTCGCGGCGCTGAAGGCGCGGTTCCCGGCGATCGTCGGCCCGCATAAGGAAGACATCTGCTATGCCACCACCAACCGGCAGGAGGCGGTGAAGGCCATCGCGCCGAAGGCCGAGGCGATGCTGGTGGTGGGGGCGCCGAATTCCTCCAATTCCCGCCGCCTGGTCGAGGTTGCTGCTCGTGCCGGCTGTGGCTATTCGCAGCTGGTGCAGCGCGCCGGCGATATCGACTGGCGCGCGCTGGACGGCATCGGGTCGGTCGGCATCACCGCCGGTGCCTCGGCCCCCGAAGTGCTGGTCAACGAGGTGATCGACGCCTTCCGCGACCGGTTCGAGGTGACGGTCGAGATGGTCGAAACGGCGGTGGAACGTGTCGAGTTCAAGGTGCCCCGCGTCCTGCGCGAACCGGCGTAGCCGCAAACAGCGGCCCTGACGACGGGCAAGATGCGCGGTGTTCAGATCCTCGTCCAAACCCGCCCCGCCCTGCCTTGCCTCCTCATCCCCGCCATGTCAGAACCGGGGCACCATCATCGAAGAACCGCAGGTATGACCGCTGACCGCGAAACGCTCGACGTCTACACCGAGGCCGCCGAGGCCTATGCCAATTGCTTTGCCAGCAGCAAGGATGTCGACCAGTCCGCCGACATGGCGGCCTTTCTGGCGCTGATTCCCGCGGGCGGGCGCATCCTCGATCTGGGCTGCGGGCCGGGCCAGTGGGCGGCGGCCTTCCAGGCGGCGGGCTATGCCGTGGAGGCCACCGACGCGACCAAGGCGATGGCCGATCTCGCCCGCGAGCGTTTCGGCCTGGAGGTGCGGGTCGAAGCATTCGAGGCGCTGGCGGCCGAGGCGGATTACCACGGCATCTGGGCCAATTTCAGCCTGCTGCACGCGCCGCGCGCCGAATTTCCCGGCCACCTCGCCCGCCTCCGCAAGGCGCTGAAACCGGGCGGCGCGCTGCATCTGGGCATGAAGCTGGGCAGCGGCGCGGCGCGCGATTCGCTGGGGCGGTTCTATACCTATTACGGCGAGGACGAATTGCGGCGCCTGCTGGCCAAGGCCGGATTCACCGTCACCGCCAGCCGCCGCAGCAATGGCGCCGGACTGGCCGGCAAGCCCGAAACTTTCGTGACGCTGACCGCCCATGCCTGAGCTGTTTGCCTATACCGATGGCGCCTGTTCCGGCAATCCCGGCCCCGGCGGCTGGGGCGTGTTGCTGCGCGCCATGGAAGCCGGCGAGGTGGTGAAGGAGCGCGAGCTGAGCGGCGGCGAGGCCGAGACCACCAACAACCGGATGGAACTGCTGGCGGCGATTCACGCGCTGGAAGTGCTGGGCCGGCCCTCGGACATCACCGTGATCACCGACAGCCAATATGTGAAAAACGGCGTCACCGGCTGGATCCACGGCTGGAAGAAAAACGGCTGGAAGACGGCGGCGAAGAAGCCGGTGAAAAATGCCGAGCTGTGGCAGCGGCTGGACACGGCCCAGGCGCGCCACCGGGTGAAATGGGAATGGGTTAAGGGCCATGCCGGCCACCCCGAGAACGAGCGCGCCGACGAGTTGGCGCGCGCGGGCATGAAACCGTTCAAGGGCTGAGGGTCGGGGGCAAATTCCGGCGACGGAATGCCCCGCCGCGATCACTTGCGCCGCTGATAGGCCTGCCACAGCCACAGCAGCAACATCGCCCCCAGCACCGCACCGATCAAACCCGAGGCCAGGCCCATCACCGCCCAGAGCGCCCGCAGGATCAGCCCGCCGATCAGCGCTCCGGCGATGCCGATCAGCAGCGTCGCGGGAATGCTTGCCTCGATCCGCATCAGCCGGGTGGCGAGAAACCCCGCCGCCGCCCCGATGATGATCAGCCCCAGGATCGGCATGGTCTACCTCCGCCAGTGAAACGGCACGATGATCAGCGCCCCGATCGCCGACAGTATGGCATCAAGCCCCGGCGCGCCGAACCCGAAACCGAACATCCGCCGGAGAAAGAAGAACAGGAAGGCGCCGCCGATGCAGATGATCACCGAGGCGAGATAGCCGTTGCGGGTAAAGCCGCTGCGCTCGGCGCCATAGCCAATCGCGGCGGCGATCACCAGGGTGCCGAACAGGGTGAAATTCATCCCCCGCCCCCCGGCAGCAGCGTGCCCGGCGCCACCGGGTGGCCCCGCAGGAAGGTGTCGGCATCCTGTGCGCCCTTGCCCGCCCGCTGCAGCCGCGTCAGCTGAACCGCGCCGGTGCCGCAGGCCACGGTCAGGGCCGCGTCCAGCACTTCGCCGGGGCGGCCTTGCCCATGGGTAAGGCGCGAGGCCAGCAGCTTGACCCGTTCGCCGCCGATCTCGCACCAGGCGCCGGGAAACGGTGACAGGCCGCGGATCTGCCGGTCGACCTGCTCGGCCGGGCGGGTCCAGTCGATGCGCGCCTCGGCCTTGTCGATCTTGGCGGCATAGGTGACGCCCGCCTCGGGCTGCGGCTGCGGTTCCAGGCTGTCGAGCCGGTCCAGCGCGGTGACGATCAGCTGTGCGCCCAGCGCGCTCAGCCGGTCATGCAGCGCGGCGGTGGTGTCCTCGGCACCGATCGGCGTGGTCGCACGCAACAGCACCGGGCCGGTGTCCAGCCCGGCCTCCATCTGCATGATGCAGATCCCGGTTTCGGTATCGCCGGCCATGATTGCCCGGTGAATCGGCGCGGCGCCGCGCCAGCGCGGCAGCAAGCTGGCATGGATGTTCAGGCAGCCCCGGCGCGGCGCGTCCAGCACCGGCTGCGGCAGGATCAGCCCATAGGCCACCACCACCGCGACATCGGCCTTGAGCGCGGCGAACTCGGCCTGCGCCTCGGCCGGTTTCAGCGAGACCGGGTGGCGCACC